>NZ_JBEOTD010000005.1:26690-294826 GCF_040426375.1 Streptomyces sp. NPDC096012 | reverse complement strand
CGGCGGGCTGTTTGGGGGGGGGGCCCGCCGGCCCCCCGAAGGCCGGCCGCTCGTCCGGCGGCCCGTCGTCCGGCGGGTGGTCGGACGGCCGGTCCGCCGGATGGTCCGGCCGATCCTCCGGTGGCTGGTCCGGCTGCCTGTCCGGCGGAGGTTCCTGCGGCGGTGGCTGGTTCGGCTGCCCGTCCGGCGGAGGCTCCCGCGGCGGTGGCTGGTTCGGCTGCCCGTCCGGCGGAGGCTCCCACGGCTGGTCCGGTGTCCCATCCCGTGCCTGGTCCGACGGCCGGTCCGGCTGCCCGTCCGGCGGAGGCCCCCACAGCGGTGGCTGGTTCGACGGCCTGTCCGGCGGAGGCGGAGGCTCCCGCGGCTGGTCCGACGATCCGTCCTGCGGCTGGTCCGACAGGCGGTCCGGTGCCCTGTGCCGTGGCTGGTCCGACGGCCGGTCCGGTGTCCCATCCCGTGGCTGGTCCGACGGCCGGTCCGGTGTCCCGTCCCGCGGCTGGTCCGGTGCGGACGTGTCCCACTCCCCCGCGGCGGATTGCGCCTGCGCCAGGCCGATGCTGCCCCCGCCGATCAGGACTGCGCCGACCACCTCCGGTATCAGGTGCAGCCCGAGATGGATGGACTCGGCGAACAGCACCCGGCCGAGGACGACGCTGGTGAGCGCGTCGCCCAGGGTGAGGGCGGGCTGGGAGGCCGTCAGCGAGCCGGCGCCGAGCGCGCCCTGCAGCAGCAGGAAGGCGACGAGACCGGCGGCGCCGGTGGCGTACAGCGCCCAGTGCGCGAACATCGCCCCGGGCCCCTGCGAGAGGCGCCCGACGGCCTCCTTGAGCAGGGCCGCGGTGGTGGCGAACGACACCGCGGAGGCGAGGCCGAGCAGCGCGGCCCTGGGTGCGCCCTTCGTCGGCCGGGCGATCGCCACGAGCACGACGACGACGCCGAACGCCCCGCCGCCGCCCAGCAGCCAGGCCCCCGGCGGTGCGGACTCCCGGCCGCGGGACGGCGCGGCAGCCAGCAGGAACACGGCGAGACCGACGGCGAGGGCGGCGAACGCCAGCCAGGTACGGCGGTCCGGGCGGCGCCGGAAGACGACGCTCCCCACGGTCAGGGTGAACAGCAGCTCGGCGGCGAGCAGCGGCTGGACGAGGGCCAGGCTGCCCACCGCCAGCGCGCCGCCCTGCAGCGCGCCGGACAGTGCCAGCAGCCCGGTGCCGGCCAGCCAGTTGGGGCGCCGCAGCAGATGCCCGAGGCGGCGCAGCGCGGACCTCGCCCCGGTGCCCTCTTCGGTCTCCTGCACGGCGGCCCGGCGCTGGAGCACCGACGCGGAGGCGTTGGAGAGGGCAGCCAGCAGAGCCAGCAGCACGGTCAGGGCGGTCACGGCCGCTCACCCGTAGCGGGCGGCGAGCCGCCGGTAGAGCCCGGGGGCGGCGCCGCGCACCCGGGCGGGCAGGCGCAGCCACCCGGGGACGTAGACCTCGTCCCGGCCGTGCAGGACGGCCGACCAGACGGCGTCCGCCACGCGTTCGGGCGGCACCGGCCGGGGCCAGGAGCGCGTGTAGGGGGTGCCCCGCCGGTGGAAGAACGGGGTGTCCACGACGCCGGGGATGACGTGGCTGACGCCCACGCCGGTGCCGCGCAGTTCGTAGCGCAGGGCGTCGGCGAAGACGGCGAGGGCCGCCTTCGCCGCGGAGTACACGGCCTCGCCGCGCACGCCCACGCTGCCGGCGAAGGACCCGATCAGCACGATGCGCCCTGTTCCGGCGGCGACCATGTGCGGCAGCACGGCGCGTACCAGGTGCACGGTGGCCAGCAGGTCCACGCCGACGACCTCGTCGATGCGGGCGTGCGGCATCCGGGTGAACTCCCCGGCCCAGCCCACCGCGGCATCGGCCACCAGCAGGTCCAGCCGGCCGAGGTGGTCGAGGGCGAGGCCGGCGATCTCGCGCTCGGCGCCGGGCCGGGTCAGGTCGGCGGGCAGGGCGATCGCACCGGCCCGGGCGGCCACCTGGTCCAGACGGGTGACGTCACGTCCGTTCAGCGCGAGCCGCCAGCCCTCCTCCGCGGCCAGCCGGCGGGCCACGGCCGCGCCGATGCCGGAGGAGGCTCCCGTCACGAGGGCGGTGCCGCCCGGGCCCGTCCGTTCCGGAGCGGACCGAGGACCGCGGCCCGCCCCGGGGACGGCGGTCGCGAGCGGCCCGGTGCGCTTCGACGGTCCTTGGGGGGACGGAGCGTGGGACATGGTGACGACCTCACTGCGACGGTGTGCACGGGCTCGCGGACCTCGGGGCCGAACTCTCGCGGTGTATCAAGGGCGCCACACACTGAAGCACCGCGCACGGCGAAGCATCCGCCCCCGCGCTCCGGGTCGCCCGGCGGGGCTCCGGAGGCGACCATGGAAGCCGGCCGGCGCCGCCGGACCAGGTCGCGCCGGGCCATCTGCCGCTGCCGGTGCCCAGGGACACGCGGGGCGGGTCCCGCGCCCGGTATGCGGCCGACGGGGGCGCCGCTTTCCTGGTACGCCGACGGCTAACCGGGCACCCGGGCCTCCCCGGCCGCCCCCGGGCCGCCGTCCGCGGTCCTCACCTGGGCCCTCGCCGTCTCCTCCCGCCCGCCGATGTCCGGCGCGTCCGGGGGTTCGGCGCGTCCGAGGCGTCCCCGTTCCGCCGTGCGGCGCGAGCGCCGCCACCAGGGTGACGGCGGCCCGTCGGGCTGCCGGAACCGGTTCACCGGCTCCCGGGGGGGGGACGGCTCCAGCACCGGTTCCCGGGCGGGGAGGGCCACAGCACCGGTTCCCGGGCAGGGACGGCTCCGGCACCGGTTCCCGGGCGGGACCACAGCACCGGTTCCCGGGCGGGAAGGCCCCGGCAGCCCGGCACCGCACCGGGAGCGGCCCGGTGGCGGCGCACGCCCCCGGCGCGACGCTTGAGACGGTGCCCGCGGGCAACCCGGAGCGGAGCGAGCGCGTTCAGCGAGGGAAGGAGACGCCATGCCCGGCGGGAACGACCACGAGGAACAGGCCGAGACGGCCCTGGACGAGGTTCTCAGGGAGGTCGAGGAGGCCGAGAAGCGCGGCGAGGACAGGTCCGGTTCGGGGGAGGCCGGTGACGCCGTCACCCCGAACACCGGCGCACAGGAACAGGCGGAAGGCGACTGAGGCGGCCGGCCGGGCGGCGCCCCCGGGGGGCTCCGCGCCAGCGCCCGGGCCACCCCGTACAGGTCACGTGAGGACCCCGGCCGGCGCCTCGGTGCCGGAGGACTCCGGCGACCTTTTCGGCGTGCGGTTGATCACTGGTGCTTTCATGCGTTCCGGGTACCCGAGCGCCATGAGTGAGCACGTGCGAGAACCCCGGCTGCCCGCGCCCCGGGGTCCCCTGTCCGCCGCGGTCGTCGCGTACCTGCGCGGCGCGGGCCCCTTGCCCCGCCCGGTGGACGCCGAGGACGCGGACCCCTACGGCGACGATCTGCACCTCGCCCTGTACGTCTGCTACGAACTGCACTACCGCGGCTTCGCCGAGGCCGGCCCGCAGTTCGAGTGGGACCCGGAGCTGCTCCGCGTCCGCGGCGCGCTGGAGCAGCGCTTCCTGTCCGCGCTGCGCGCCGACACGCCGGTCCACGACAGTCTCGACGACGCGCTCGGCGCCCTGCTCGTGGAACCCGCCGAGGGCACGGGCGTCACCCACTTCCTGCGCGACGAGGGGGAGCTGTGGCATCTGCGCGAGTACGCGGCCCAGCGTTCCCTGTACCACCTGAAGGAGGCCGACCCGCACGCCTGGGTGCTGCCGCGGCTGTCGGGCCGGGCCAAGGCGGCGATGGCGGCGGTGGAGTT
Source organism: Streptomyces sp. NPDC096012 (assembly GCF_040426375.1). Lineage (NCBI taxonomy): Bacteria > Bacillati > Actinomycetota > Actinomycetes > Kitasatosporales > Streptomycetaceae > Streptomyces > Streptomyces sp. NPDC096012. Next base: position 291,003 of record NZ_JBEOTD010000005.1, on the reverse strand, counting down.
CGACGAGTTCGGCGGCGGCCGGGCCGAACGCGTCCACGCGCGCCTGTTCGCCGACCTGATGGAGGACCTGCGGCTGGACACCACGTACGGGCACTATCTGGACGCGGCGGGCGCGCAGATGCTGGCCGTGGTCAACCTGATGTCCCTGTTCGGGCTGCACCGCGAGCTGCGCGGCGCGCTGGTGGGCCACTTCGCCGAGGTGGAGATCACCTCCTCGCCCGGTTCCCGGCGGCTCGCCGAGGCGATGCGCCGCACCGGGGCCGGCCCCGCTGCGGAGTTCTTCTACGACGAGCACGTCGAGGCGGACGCGGTGCACGAGCAGATCGTCCGCCACGAGGTGATCGGCGGACTGCTGGAGCAGGAGCCGGAGTTGGCGCCGGACGTCGCCTTCGGGATCGACGCGACGGAGTACCTGGAGGGCCGGCTGGCCCGGCGGCTGCTCACCGACTGGCGGGCCGGGCGGTCGTCCCTGCGGACACCCCTGCCACAGGAGATGACCCATACATCCTGAAAGAGAGGGTACTCGCGCAACGTGATCGCATTGGTGCTTCCGGGTGTGTACGCCCCGCAGGACGACACGCAGCTGCTGGCCGAGGTCCTCCGCGAGGAGGCCCCGCCGCCCGGCGCGCGCGTGCTGGACGTGGGCACCGGAAGCGGGGCGCTGGCGCTGGAAGCAGCCCAGCTGGGCGCCGAGGTGACCGCGGTGGACGTCTCCCGCCGGGCGGTGTGGACGGCGAGGCTGAACGCCTGGCTCACCCGGCTCCCGGTGCACATCCACCGCGGCAACCTCTTCGGCCCGGTCCGGGGGCGGACCTACGACGTCATCCTCGCGAACCCGCCCTACGTCCCGGCGCCCGAAGCGGGCCGTGGGCCGCGCGGCCGGCACCGGGCGTGGGACGCGGGCCACGACGGACGGCTGCTGCTGGACCGGATCTGCGAGGACGCGCCCCCGCTGCTGGCGCCCGGGGGCGTGCTGCTGATCGTGCATTCCGCGCTGAGCGATCCCGATGGCACCGTGGGGCTGTTGCGTGCGGCCGGGCTGAAGGCCGCCGTGATCAGGCGCCGCTGGATCGACTTCGGTCCGGTGCTGCGCTCCCGTCAGGACTGGCTGCGCCGGCGCGGACTGCTCTCGGCGTCCGACGACAGGGAAGAGCTGGTGGTCATCCGTGCCGAACGAGTCCGCTGACGACCGCGCCCGCCGGATCACCATGCAACGGCGCGGGCCACTGCTGGTGGAGGGGCCGGTGGAGGTCGAACTGGAGGACGGCACCACGGTCTCCTCGGACCGTTTCCGTGTCGCTCTGTGCACATGCCGGCGCAGTCGCCGCTATCCCTGGTGTGACACGAGTCATCGGCGCAAGGCCTGAACGCCGGTCGAAACCGGTGGTTTTTCGCCGCTCCCCGGGGACGGCCCCCCACGGGCCGGCCCGGGGAGCGGCTGTGTGCCCGGAAGCCGGCGGGCGGCCCCACTCCGCCCGTCGGCCCCCGGCGCGAGATCGCAGGTTCCCGCTGCAGGGGCCGCACTCCCCAGTTACGGACCTGATCCGGCGTGCGGGACCGTGCGATCCCGGTCTAGAACGCGAAGACGCTGCCGGTCGCGGCGTCCTTCGCGCAGGCGTTCCCGAAGGTGCGCTCATAGGAGACGCGCTGTCCCTGCCAGACGCCCTGGACCGTGACGACCACGGGGTCGTAGAGCTTCGTGCACCACACGTCGCTCCGGGCCTTCAGGGCGTCGAAGTCACCGCCGACCCCGCGCAGTTCGGCGCAGGCCTGGGTCGCGGCGGGGTGGGTGCCGGAAGCCGTGGGGGCGCAGGTGAGGGTGACGGCGCGCTCAGGGGTGGCCGTGGCCGCGTCGCTGCCGTGGCCGGTGGTCATCACCAGCGCCGAGGGGGCGTAGAGCGACGACGGGGCGGCGCCGGGTGCGGCGACGGCGGCCCCGGTCAGGGGTCCGCAGACGGCGGCGGCCGTGAGGCCGAGGGCCGCTGCCCAGCGCGCGGTGTTCCGCATTGTGTGCATCCTTCCGCTCGAACATCGGGATTGCCGGCTCCGGCCCGGTCGGGCACCGGGAGCGGCGAGCGCCACTCTGCCGAGTCCGCGAGCGAAACTCACATCGACCCCCCACGTTTAGGTAACCTTTCGTGTTGAAGCAGTGGCGTGAAGTTACGGAATTCGAGCACGTCGGCCGTGCAACTGAGCGGTTCTTGATCGGTCCGAGCGGTCCGATGGCCCAAAAACACCGCTTCGTTAATCGGCCTGAAACATTCCGACTCCGCCGGCGCCGAACCCCTCCGTGACGCCTCGTGTTCACGCGCCCGTCGTGAGATCACGGGGCCGCCCGGGCGGAGGCGGCCCGGGAGGCCGGCCTCTCTTGCGCCGGACGGTGGGCCGATTCCTCCAACCGCGCCTGCGAAGATGGATGATTCATCCTCTGGCCCGGGGCTCGCCCGCCGCCGTATCGTCGGCAGACCCCCGCCCGGACGGCCCCGTCCCCGCCGCACACCCCCGCGGCACCGCCGGCCGTCCGCAGACACCGCGCCACCAAGCGCTCCACCGCCGCGTCCTCGCCGGAGCCACAGTTGACCCCTCAGTCCCCCGACTCCCCCACGCCGCCGTCCCTCACCGACGTCGAGCCCTACGGAGTCGAGCGCATCCCCGACGCCGACCGCACCGCGACCCCGCTGGACCTGTTCCGGGTCGCCTTCGGCGGCGCCAACACCTTCTCGACCTGCGTCCTGGGGGCGTTCCCGATCCTGTTCGGGCTGTCCTTCCGGCAGGGGCTCGCGGCCACCGTGCTCGGTGTCGTCGCGGGCGCGCTGATCCTGTGCCCGATGGCGCTGTTCGGTCCCGTCAACGGCACCAACAACGCGGTCTCGTCGTCGGCGCACCTGGGCGTGCACGGCCGGGTGGTCGGCTCGTTCCTGTCGCTGCTGACGGCCGTGGCGTTCTTCTCCATCTCCGTGTGGAGTTCGGGCGACGCCCTGGTCGGGGGCGCGCACCGGCTGTTCGGGCTGGGGACCGGCACGCCGTCGTACGTCGTCGCCTACGCCCTGTTCGCCGGGCTGGTTCTCGCCGTGTGCGTGTACGGCTTCCGGTTCATGCTCTTCGTCAACAAGATCGCCGTGGTCTCGGCCACCGTGCTGTTCCTGCTCGGCGCGGTCGCCTTCGCCGGTGACTTCGACCCGTCGTACCCCGGCGTCTTCACGGCCTCGGCGGACGCCTCGACCCGTTCGCTCTTCTGGCCGTCGTTCATCGGTGCGGCCCTGATCGTGCTGTCCAACCCGGTGTCGTTCGGCGCGTTCCTCGGCGACTGGTCGCGCTACATCCCGGCGGGCACGTCACGGCGCAAGGTGGCCGGTGCCGCGTTCCTCTCGCAGATCGCCACGCTGCTGCCGTTCGTCTTCGGCCTGGCGACCGCGAGCATCATCGCGACGAAGGCGCCCCGGTACGTCGACCCGGCCACGCCCGACTTCGTGGGCGGGCTGCTGGCCATCTCGCCGGGCTGGTTCTTCCTGCCGGTGTGTCTGCTCGCCCTGATCGGCGGCATGTCGACGGGCACGACCGCCCTGTACGGCACCGGTCTGGACTTCTCCTCGGTGTTCCCCCGGCTGTCCCGCGTCCGGGCGACGCTGCTGGTCGGCTCGGTGTCCATCGCCTTCATCTTCATCGGCCGGTTCGGCCTGGACCTGGTGCGGTCGATCTCGACGTTCGCCACGATGATCATCACCTGCACCACGCCGTGGATGGTCGTCATGATGCTGGGCTTCCACACCCGGCGCGGCTGGTACGACCCCGATGCGCTGCAGGTCTTCAACCGCCGTCAGCGCGGGGGCCGTTACTGGTTCACGCACGGCTGGAACTGGCGCGGTATGACGGCCTGGTGGGTGGCCGCGGTGACCGGCGTGCTGTTCACGAACATCCCGGGCCAGTTCGTCGGCCCGCTGGGAGACCTGGCGAACGGCATCGACATCAGTCTTCCGCTGTCGCTCGCGGTGGCCGCCGTCCTGTTCCTGGCCCTGCTGCGGCTGTTCCCCGAGCCCCGGGCGGCGTACGGGCCCGAGGGGGCGCGGCTGGCCCGTACGGTCGACGCACCGGTGCCACCGATCACCGGCCCCGGCGCCCCGCTGCGCGCGGAGGCCCGCGCCGGCTGACGGACCGCAGGGACCGGGACGGCCGTCGCGGGTCCGCCCACGGGTATCGTCGGCTCGCACAGGGGCGGCGCGAAGGAGCGGGAGGGGCACATGGCCAAGCACTGGGCCGACTTCCAGTACGAGATCTATCTGAACGGGATGTCGGGTGCCGTGCCCCGGCTCCCGACCGACCTGACCCGGCTGGAGGAGCTGGCCGAGCACCGGCTGGGTCCCGGCCCGGTGGGCTACGTGGCGGGCAGCGCGGGCGACGGCAGCACCGCCCTGGCCAACCGGGCGGCCCTCGCCCGGCACCGGATCGTGCCGCGCATGCTCCGGGACGTGGCGCAGCGGGACCTCTCGGTCGAGGTGCTGGGCCGGGCGCTGCCGGCGCCGCTGGCCCTGGCGCCCGTCGGGGTGCTGTCGATCATGCATCCGGACGCGGAGTCCGCGGCCGCCCGGGCCGCCGCGGCGCAGGGCGTGCCCTTCGTCCTGTCGTCGGCGTCCAGCACGCCGATGGAGCAGGTGGCCGAGGCGATGGGGGACGCCGAGCGGTGGTTCCAGCTGTACTGGGGCAAGGACCGTGAGGTGACCCGCAGTTTCCTCGCCCGGGCGCGGGCGGCCGGGTTCCGCGTGCTGGTCGTCACGCTGGACACCCCCCTGCTGGCGTGGCGGCCGCGTGATCTGGACCAGGCGTACCTGCCGTTCCTGCACGGGGTGGGCACCGCGAACTACTTCACCGATCCGGCGTTCCGGGCGGGGCTCGCCAAGCCCGTGCACGAGGACCCGAACGCGGCGGTGCTGCACTTCCTCGGTCTGTTCGGGGACCCGGGCCACAGCTGGCCGGACCTGGCGTTCCTGCGGGAGCACTGGGAGGGGCCGATCGTCCTCAAGGGCGTCCTGCACCCGGACGACGCCCGGCTCGCCGCGGACGCCGGCATGGACGGGGTGGTGGTCTCCAACCACGGCGGCCGCCAGGTGGCCGGCTCGGTCGCGGCGGCCGACGCGCTCCCCGGGGTCGCGGACGCGGTCGGCGACCGGCTGGCGGTGCTGTTCGACAGCGGGGTGCGTAGCGGCGACGACGTGTTCAAGGCCCTGGCCCTCGGTGCGCGGGCGGTGCTGCTGGGGCGGCCGTACGTCTACGGGCTCGGCCTGGACGGGCAGGCGGGCGTCGAGCACGTCATCCGGTGCCTGCTGGCGGAGCTTGACCTGACCCTGGCGCTGTCGGGGCACACCGGGCCGGGGACGGTCACGGCGGCCGACCTCGTGCGGGAGCCCGGCACGACGGCCGGCCTCGTGCGGGGTCCCGCCTGAGCCCGCCGGGACGGGGCCGGATGGCCCCGTCCCGGATCCGGCGGCGCGTCACATGGCCTTCCCGGGCCGGTCCCCCGGCCGCGTGGACGGGCCGTCCGGGCCGGCGATCGACAGCGAACCGGGGCCGGTCGTGGGCGGGTCGGCCGACCAGCGCTGTCCGGCCGAGCGGTCCCGGACCTTGACCACCAGATCGCCGCCGGACCCGTCACCGGCGGCGAGCGCGAGGGTCCGGTCCCAGCGGGGCAGCAACTCGCCCCGCCCGGTGAGGTCGTAGCGCACGTCGCCGCCCCGTGCGGACCCGGCCCCGGCGCAGGTTCCGAGGATCACCACGCCGGCGTCGGCGTGCGAGTCCAGGCACAGCCCCGGGTCGGCCGTGTGGCGCAGGAGGCCGTCGGCGTCGTACGTCCACTGCTGGGTCGGCGCGGCGGAGCAGACGGCCAGGATAACCCCGGCACCGGCCGCGGGCCTGGCGTCGATCTCCAGGCACCGGCCGGTGCCGGCGTTGCGCAGCCGCACGGGCCGGCCCGCGGCGGGCAGGCCCGCGGTGCCGGGCGCGGTGGCGGAGGCGGGCGGGGACTGGGGGCCGGCGACGGCACCGGTCGCGGCGGCCGGGCCGGTGCCGGAACCGCCGTCCGGCCACAGGCAGATCGCGAGGACGGTGGCCAGCAGTCCGGCCGAGGCCACCCCGACCACCCCGAAGAGCAGCGCCCTGGAGGACCGGACGGCGCCGGACGCGCGGCGCGCGGACGGCAGCGACAGGAGCCGGGCGAACAGGCGGGATCTCCCGTCGGCGCGCCGCGAGCCGCCGCGCCGTGGTCCGCCGCGCCGCGCGCCGCCGGATCGCCGAGGGCAGCCGCGGGCGGGGGCCGGCCGGCGGCGGCCGGGGCGCGAGTCGAGGTAGCGGCGGGCGCCCCAGCCGAGTACGGCCTCGGCGAGCAGTACGCCCAGGGCGGCGTCGGCATGACCGAGTTGTTCGGCGGCGTGCCGGCAGTAGGAGCAGGCGGTCAGGTGCTCCTGCACGTCGGGCAGCAGGCTGCCGCCGCGGCGGATCGGAACGTCGAGCAGGCGGTTGTAGTAACGGCAGTCCTTTCCGAGTGCGAGTTCCCGGTGGGCGCGTACCAGGCCCTCCCGGAATTTCTCGCGGGCCTGTTCCAGGGCGGCCCCGGCGCTCACGGTGTCGATGCCGAGCAATTGGGCGGGGACGCCGAGCGGCTCCGCCTCGACCTCGGTGTGCCACAGCAGGGTCTGTTCGGGCCGGGGAAGTGCGTGGAAGGCGCGGTCGGACAGAGCGCGGTTCTCCGGTATCAGGGTCTTCGCGGCGCGCATGCCGCGGCCCCCGGCCGGTTTTCCGAGTCCGGGCAGTACGGCGGTGATCCGGTCCGTGGCGGACCAGTCGAGGACCGTGTCCCGGACCGCCACGAGCAGCCGGGGCCGCAGCGCCTCGGCGGGTTCACCGAGGGCGAGCCTGCCGAGGACCCGGTGGAAGGCGGTCGCGGTGACCATGTGGGCGACGGTTCCCGGCGCGGCCAGGCAGACGACCGCGTAGTCCCGGCCCGACCGCCAGTGCCGGGCCATCAGGAGGGCGGCGGACCGGGAGGCCTCCGCGTCGGAGCCGGCGCGCAGCGGGCCGGCGAGGAACTCGTCCGATTCCCACGGGCCTTCGCCGGACGGTGGATAGGGGGGACGAGGTGGGTGGGGGGTGGGCACTGAAAGGATTCCTCTGGTGGGTGGTGCGTAGACATGTGCCTCCGGAACGCCCGCGGGCAGCCGGAATTCACCGGCACCCGGCCGGTACAGAGTCCAACTACCTTGAAAATCCCGGCCGTTATCCCCCGTTCGGGCGATTCAACCCTTGCACAACTTCCACACGAGCAACAAGGCGCCCGTACGACATCGAGCCTTTTGAAAGAAAGTCAGGGAGACCCGGTGCGGGCGCCGACCACCGGCGCATTCGATTTCCCGTGCGCCCGGTGTGAAGCGAACGCACGCATCGGCGGGCCGCGCACGCTCCCGGGTACGGGCGCACCGGAGTGGACTGGGTGCCGGCCCTCTTCGAAGGCCCCGTGCGGGACGGCGGCTCTCCCGCGCGCGAAGCGGCCGCCGGCCCCGTTCCTCCCGCCCTCGGCCGGCGGCCCCGGCGGCTTCCCCCGTCGGCCGATGTCACCCGCGAGGGGACGGGACCGGCCGGCCCGGCCGGTTCAGATCTGCCAGGACCGCAGCCGGTCGGCGGCGCCGTACACGTCGGTCTTGCCGGAGATCAGGTCGCGGGCGAGGTCGACCAGGGCCCCGTAGGGCGGATCGATGCCGACGCCGCTGACGAACATGTAGGCCACGGCCGTCGCGCAGGCGAAGCGGGCGTTGGCGGCGGGCAGCGGCTTGAGCAGGGCGAGGGTGTGCAGCAGGGCGGCGGCGCGCCAGGCGGGGTCGGAGTCGACGCCGAGCCGGGGCGGGTCCACCCGGTGCCGGGCGACGGCGGCGACCAGCGCGGAGAAGTCGTCCACCGCGGGCTGGCCCGGCAGGACTTCCTCGTGCCGCTGCAGCAGCCACGGGACGTCGATGTGAATGACGGCGGCCATCGCTCAGGCGGCCTCGCCCCGTGCGGAGGGCTCGTCGTCGGGAAAGGCCGCCGCGAACTCCTCGGCGTGTGCGGCGAAGAAGCGCCGGAACTCCCGCGCCCCCTCCTGCAGGGCGCGGTGCCGGGCTATGTCGGCGGCGGCCGCCTCCCGCACCAGGGCCTTCATCGACGTACCGCGCTCCTTGGCGATCTGCCGCAGGTCCTCTAGTTCCCGTTCGCTGAACTCCACGTTGAGGGCTGGCATGCCCTCACGGTACCGCTGGGGTACTCGCACGTAAATATCCGCAGGTCACGGGGCTGCTCCCCCGGTACCTGCGAGGCCCGAGAGCCATGTCCGGTTTCCGCCGGTCACCCGGTGCCCGGCGCACCGGACCCGACAGCACGAGGCAGGCCCGCGAACCGCACGCGACCGCCGCGGAAGGAGCGGCCGTGAACGCGCGCACGGTCCACACCGTCCACCCGAGCCCGCTGGGCGACCTGCTGCCGACCGCCGCGGTCACGCCCGCCGGCCACATCCTCACGTCGCTGTCCCCGCCCGGTCGGCGCGGCGCACCAGACGTCCGCGCGGAGGACCGCGACGACCGGCCGTTCACCGCGGCGCACCGTCGGCTGGACGCCTACTTCGCGGTCAGAGGAGCGGTCATGAGACCCCGCCCGGGGCACCGCAAGGCCCCGCGGTGCGGCTCGCTTCCGTCCGTTCAGACGTCGAGCCGGCTGATGCGCAGCGCTCCCTTCGCCTCGCCCGGGTGAGCGCTCGTCATCGTCAGCCGTATCCGTGAGCCGCGTACCGCGTCGAAGGTGATCACGCTCGGGCTGTCCGACGCGTCCGCCCACCGGGTCCGCGCGCCGGTGACCGGCACGTAGGCCCGCCCGTCCCACACGGCGACGTCGGCCTTCGCGGGCAGCGCGTGCGTGGCGTCGACGGTGAAGGCGACCGCCAGCCGGTCGACGGTCCGGACCCGCCCGAAGTCGACCGACACCCAGTCCGTCGCCCGCGCCCCGGTGAAGGCCGGCAGCAGGGCCGTGGCCGGCTTGGCGAAGGCGTTCGACCAGCCGGTCGCCGGATCGCCGTCGAGCATGGCGGCGGGCAGGGTGTCCGGACGTCCGGAGTAACTGGCGTCGGCGTACGGGTGGTTCGGCGGCTCGGGGTGGCCGGGCGGGAAGACGGCGGCCGGGGTGACGGCGCCCTGGCGGGCCGGTGTGGTGTGTACCCGGGCGGTGCCCGTCCGCAGGCCCGCCGCGGCGGCGGTGACCGTCAGCCGGCCCGCCCCGGTGCCCGCCCGCACGAGCGCCAGGGCCTTGCCGTGGAAGGCGGTCCGGGTGCTCGCCTGGTAGCGCTCGGCGCTCTCCTCGCGCCCGTTGTCCACGCCGGCCAGGGAACCACCGGTCACCTCGAAGGTGAGGAGGTGCCCGGCGTCGGGCACGACCACCCCGCGCGCGTCGACGATCTCCGCGGTCACGAAGACCAGGGAACGCCCGTCCGCGGGGAGGGAGGTGCGGTCGGCGGTCAGGCGCACGGCGTGCGGGGCACTCGCGGTACGCAGCACGTCGGTGGCGACCACCTTGCCGTCCCGCCGGGCCACCGCCTTCAGCTCGCCTGGCCGGTAGGGCACTTTCCACATCAGGTGCAGCTTGCCCGCGCTGCCGCCGGGGCTGGTGTAACTGCCCGGCCAGGGGCCGTCGGTGAAGGTCTTGTCGTCGCCGGACGCCTCGGTGGTCTCCAGATAGGCACGCCCGTCGGTGGTCCGTTTGACGTCGAACTCCCTGACCCCGAGTGACTCTCCGTCGAGGTACAGCTCGACGGAGGGCACGTTCGCGTACGCCCAGACCTCGACCGTGTCGCCTTGCTCGTGGTTCCAGGTCATCGGCAGCAGGTGGACCATCGGCTCGGCCGTCCACTGGCTCCTGAAGAGGTGGTACATGTCCTTGGGGAAGCCGGCGGTGTCGACCGCGCCGAAGAAGGACGCCTTGACCGGGAAGACGTCGTACGGGGTGGGTTCGCCGATGTAGTCGATGCCGGACCACAGGAACTGGCCCGCGAACCACCTGCGGTCCCGGTCCTTCTTGAGCCCGTACTCGCCGCTCATCGTCCAGGAGGCGAGGTTGTTGTCGTAGGAGGAGACCTCCCGCTTGCCCGGCGTGTGGTTCTCACCGGTGTTCAGGTGCTCCGGCTCCTGGTAGGCGCCCCGCGTCGAGGTCTCCGAGGAGGACTCGGACTCGAAGAGGAACAGGTGCGGGTACGCGGCGTGCAGCGCGTCGACCGACCTGGCGGTGTTGTAGTTCAGGCCCAGTCCGTCGAGCCTGGCGAGCATGCGGTCGGCCGGGGAACCGGCGGCGGGCACGCTGCGGTACTTGTCCGAGCCGATGACCACCGGCCGGGTGTCGTCGGCGGCCTTGATCGCGCCGATGATCCGGTCGGCCATGGCGAGCCCGGCCGTGGACGTGGAGTCGGGGATCTCGTTGCCGATGGACCACAGCACCACCGCGGGTGAGTTCCGGGCGGCCAGCACCATCTCGGTGGCGTCCTTCTCGCACCACTCGTCGAAGAACCGGCCGTAGTCGTACCGGGTCTTGCCGGTGCGCCAGCAGTCGAAGGCCTCCACCATCATCACGATGCCCAGTTCCTCGCAGACCCGGATCATCTCCGGCGAGGGCGGATTGTGCGAGGTGCGCAGGGCGTTGACCCCCATCGACTTCATGATGCGCATCTGCCGGCGGACCGCGTCGATGCTGATCGCGGCGCCGAGCGCCCCCTGGTCGTGGTGCAGGTCGACGCCCTTGATCTTGGCGTGGGTGCCGTTGAGGGAGAAGCCCTCCTCGGGGTCGAAGCGGAAGGTGCGGATGCCGAAGTCCGTGCGGCAGGTGTCGGTGACGCGGCCGGCCACGCGCAGCTCGGTGTGCAGGGTGTAGCGGTGTCCGGGGGTCGCGAAGTCCCACAGGCGGGGCCCGCGGACGACCAGTTCGTGGGTCTCGGCGGCCTCGCCGGAGACGGTGACGGTGGTGGAGGTGCGCGCGGCGGTGCGTCCGTCGGGGCCGGTGATCCGGGACACCACCAGGACGTCGGTCCCGGCGCCGGAGTCGTCGCGCACGAGGGTGCGCACCCGTACGAGGGCGCGGTCGGCCGAGACCTCCGGGGTGGTGACACGGGTGCCCCAGCGGGCCACGTGCACCGGCTCGGTGATCACCAGGCGGGCCTCGCGGTAGATGCCGCTGCCCGAGTACCAGCGGCTGCTCGGCAGGCGGTTGCGCACCTTGACCGCGAGCACGTTGGGCGTGCGGCCGTCGGTGTGGACGAGGCCGGTGAGGTCGAGGGCGAAGCCGGTGTAGCCGTAGGGGTGGCGGCCCGCCTCGGCGCCGTTGCAGTAGACGTACGAGTCCATGTACACGCCGTCGAACTCCACCGAGATCCGCCGGCCGGCGTACCCGGGCGGGAGGGTGAAGGCGAGCCGGTACCAGCCGAGGCCGCCGGGGAGGAAGCCGGTGCCACCGGTGGTGCCGTGGTCGGTGGTCGGCGTCTGCTCGATGCTCCAGTCGTGCGGGACCGCGACCGCACGCCAGGCGGAGTCGTCGTAGCCGGGGTCGGCCGCCCCGGCGTAGCCGGCCGGGTCCGCACCGCCGTCCGGGTCGGTCAGTGCGAAGCGCCAACCGTCGCGCAGGGGCACGGTACGGCGTCCCCCGGCACCGGCCGCGCGGGCCGGCGGGGCCGCCGCGATGCCGAGGATCGCCGGGGCCGCGGGCGCTGCCGTGGCTGCGGCCAGAACCGACCTGCGCGTGACCGTCATGCGTGGCTCTCCCTCATCAGGGCCCAGAAATACTCACAACTGATCGTGACCGAACAGATTCTGACGGATCGACACATGCGACCGTCAAGGGGTCGTACTTCCACGGCCGCACGCGCCGGCACATCGGCCGAATATGCCGCACGGTTCTGTTCGGCCCCTCGTACGGCGGGCCGGTGGACAGGGCCCGGCTCTGTTCGGCCCGTCGTACAGCGGGCCGGTGGACACGGTCCACGGAAGTGCGGGAAGCACTACCCTGGGACCCGAGTGATGCCATCTGTTCACTGTGAGTGTGCGTTTGGGAGCGGCGACGATGAGCCGGGTCTATCCGTTCGACGACGCGGCGACGGCCCGGGCTGTCATCGACGACGCCGGGACGCTGCTGGAGTGGAACGAGGGTGCCCGGCGCCTGCTCGGCCACCCGGCCGACACCGTCGTGGGCCGGCCCGCCGCGGAGTTGCTGGCCGGGGGCGGCGCGCTGCCCATGCCGCCGGGGTCGCGCTGGCAGGGCACGGTCGGGCTGCGCCACCGCGACGGCCGGACCCTGTCGGTGTGGCTGCTCGCCCACCGCCGGCCGGCCCGTGACGACCGCGGCGGCGACTGGCTCGTGGTCACCCCGCTCACGGCCGCCGAACCGCCGCCCGCGGGCGATCCGCTCGCCGAGGCGGCCCTGATCCAGTCTCCGTGCGCGGTCTCCGTGTACGACGACGAGCTGCGGCTGCGCCGGATGAACGACCAGATGGCCGTCGTCGTCGGCCTTCCCGAGGAGCGGCTGCGAGGACTGCGGCCCTCGGAGATCGGCGGCCGTCCGCAGAGCGAGGAGCTCGAGCGGTGCATGCTCCAGGTGCTGGCCACGGGCCGGTCGCTGGACATGGAGACCTTCATGCGCGGCGGCGGCGAGGACCGGGCGCACGCCTGGCTCGCCCGGATGGCACCGGTCCGGGACGCGGACGGCCGGGTGCGGGGCGTCTGTCTGGCCGCGCACGACGTCACCGACAGCCACCGCGCCCGCCAGCGGCTGCAGCTCGTCAACGAGGCGAGCATGCGCATCGGCACCACGCTCGACGTGACCCGCACGGCGCAGGAGCTGGCGCGCATGTGCGTGCCCGCGCTCGCCGACTTCGTCACCGTCGACCTGCTCGACCCCGAGGACTACGGCGGCGAGCCCCCGGCCCGCATCACCGCGCCGCTCACCCTGCGCCGGGCCGCCCACTGGTCCGCCCTCGACGGTGTGCCGGAGGCGGTGATGCGGCCCGGGCAGACCGAGCGGTACCCGGCCGGCTCCCCGCAGGCCGACTCGCTCACCGCGGGCCACACGATCATCGCCTCGGTGGCCGGGGGCGACATGGCCCAGTGGCTGACCTGGAACACCGCGCGCCGGGAACAGGTGCGCGCCTTCGGTATCCACTCCTCGATGTCGGTGCCCATTCAGGCCCGCGGGCTCATCCTGGGCGTGGCAGTCTTCACCCGACATCGCCGCCCGGACGGGTACACGGCGGACGACAGGCTGCTGGCCGAGGAGATCACCACGCGCGCCGCCGTCTGCATCGACAACGCCCGCCGCTACTCGCGGGAGCGGGAGACGGCCCTCGCGCTCCAGCGCAGTCTGCTGCCCCGCACCCTCCCGCGCACGGCGGCGCTGGAGGCGTCCTCCCGGTATCTGCCGGCCGCGCGGGCCGGGGTGGGCGGGGACTGGTTCGACGTGATCCCGCTGTCCGGGATGCGGGTCGCGATGGTCGTCGGGGACGTCGTCGGGCACGGCATCCAGGCCTCGGCCACCATGGGCCGGCTGCGTACGGCCGTGCGCACCCTCGCCGACATCGATCTGGCCCCGGACGAGCTGCTCACCCACCTGGACGACCTGGTGCTGCGGCTGTCGGACGAGCACAGCGGCGACGGCAGCCCCGGCGAGGTCGGCGCGACCTGTCTGTACGCCGTCTACGACCCCGTGTCCCGGCGCTGCACACTGGCCCGCGCCGGGCATCCGCCGCCCGTGCTGATGACGCCGGGCGGACAGCCGCGCCTGCTGGACCTGCCCGCCGGTCCCCCGCTGGGCCTCGGCGGGCTGCCGTTCGAGTCCACCGAGGTGGAACTGCCCGAGGGCACCGTGATGGCCCTCTACACGGACGGCCTGCTGCTGTCCCGCGACCGGGACCCGGAGGCCGGCCGGGACCTGCTGTTCGAGGCGATCAGGGCGCACGAGGACTCGCTGCACGAGACGTGCGACCGGATCCTGCACACCCTGCTGCCTCGGGCCGGGGTCGCCGACGACGTGGCGCTGCTGCTGGCCCGGACCCGGGGTATGCCCGCCTCCCGGGTGGCGACCTGGGAGGTACCCGCCGACCCGGCACTGGTCGCGCCGATCCGCAAGCAGGTCGTCGGGCAACTGGACGCCTGGGGGCTCAGCGAGGCCGCCTTCACGGCGGAGCTGGTGGTCAGCGAGCTGGTCACCAACGCCATCCGGTACGGCGCCCACCCGATCCGGCTGCGGCTGATCCACGACACCACCACGCTGATCTGCGAGGTCTCCGACACCAGCCCCACCGCCCCGCACCTGCGCCGCGCCAAGATCTTCGACGAGGGCGGCCGGGGTCTGCTGCTCGTCGCCCAGCTCACCCAGCGATGGGGCAGCCGGCACACCCCGGAGGGCAAGACGATCTGGGCGGAACTGCCGCTGTACGAGGGCGACGATCAGCCCGCGTAGGAGGCCGGGCGTTCCGGTCCCGGCCGAGCGGGCGGGCACGAGAGCCACCGCCCCCGGGGACGACCCGGCCGGCGGACCCCGGCCGCCACCGGCGCTGCGGAGCGGGTGCCGGGGCACCGGCGCCGCCGAACGGGTGCCGGGGCCGACGCAGGCCCGCGGAGACGACGGCGAGGCCGAAACCGCCCGCGGAATCCGATGGCGGGCCGAAACGTCCGCGCGGAGACCGATGGCGGGGCGGAGACCGCCCGCGCGGAGACCGATGGCGGGGCGGGAACCGCCCGCGCGGAGACCGATGGCGGGGCGGAGACCGCCCGCGCGGAGACCGGTGGCGGGGCGGAGACCGCCCGCGCGGGATCCGGTGGCGGGGCCGACGCAGGGCCGCCCGGGGTCCGGTGGCCCTCAGGAGGCCGTCAGCCAGGGGCGTACCTGTCTGCGGGCCTCGTGCAGGCGGGACTTGAGGGTGCCGAGCGGGATGCCGATCCGCTCGGCGACCTCGGCGTACTCCAGCTGGCAGATGTCGCGGTAGACCAGCGGCGCGACCAGATGCGGATGCTCCCGCTCCAGCCGGTCCAGCGCCTCCAGGAGGTCCACCCTGGAGCCGGCGATGACGCTGGTGGTGCGCGGGTCCACGGCGTGGGAGGGCTCGATGGCCGCGGGCTGTTCGGCGGCCCGCCGCTTCAGCTCGCGGTACTTCTGCCGGCAGCAGTTGGCGACCACCGTGTACAGCCAGGTGCCGAAACGGCTGCGGCCCTCGAAGGCACCGATGTGCCGGGCCACCTGGAGCAGCACGTCCTGGGCGGCTTCCTCGGCGTCCTCGCGGCAGGGCAGGAAACGCGCGCAGCGGCGCAGGGCCTCGGGCCGGATCTCGCTCAGCAGCCGGTCCAGGGCCGTGCCGTCGCCGGCGGCGGCGCGCCGGGCGAGTTCTTCCATCGGCGCCTGGTCCTGCACGGAAGGGTCCCCCTTCGAGTCGATCTCAGGGCAGGCATGATAGTCGTATGCACTCCCCGGAGCGGATCGGCCGCTACCGTCTCGAACGGCCGCTGGGCACCGGCGGCTTCGCCACGGTGTGGCTCGCCCACGATCCCGAGCTGCAGGCCGCGGTGGCCGTGAAGGTCCTCGCCGACAACTGGGCGCACCGGCTCGACATCAGGGAGCGCTTCCTGTCCGAGGCGCGGCACCTGCGCCGGGCCGGTTCGGGCCGGGTGGTGCAGGTCTACGACATCGGTGAACTCCCCGACGGCAGACCGTATTTCGTGATGCAGTACGCGGACGGCGGCACCCTCGCCGACCTGCTGTCCGGCGGACCGCTGCCGGTGCGGGACGCCCTGGCGCTGACCGCGGAGGCCGCACGCGCCGCCGCCGCACTGCACGAGGCGGGCATCGTGCACCGCGACATCAAGCCGAGCAACGTGCTGCTGCACACCGCCCCGGACGGCACCCGGCGGGTGCTGCTGGCCGACCTGGGGCTGGCGAAGAGCCTCGCGCAGGCCTCGGTGCTGACGCTGGCGGCGGGCTCGGCGGGCTACCAGCCGCCGGAGCAGGCCGAGCCCGGAGAGGGCATCGACGAGCGGGCCGACGTCTACAGCCTGGGCGCGGTCGGCTACGAGCTGGTCACCGGGACCGTGCCGGGGCCGCCGGGCCGGGTCGTGCCGCCCGGGCGGCTGCGGCCGGACCTCGGTGCGGACGTGGCGCGGGCGCTGCTGCGGGCGCTGGAGCCGGACCGGGAGAGACGCTGGCCCGGCGCGCAGGCGTTCGCGCAGGAGCTGGACCGGCTGGCGGCCGGGGCGCCGGCGGTGCGGTCCGCGCGCCGGCTGGACGGTGTCCGCGGCCGGCTCGACACCGTGACGCTGGCGCTCGCCGCCGTCCTCGCGGCCACGGCCGCCGCGGTGGGGGTGACCGCGATGGTCCACCGCGGCGGCGGTGGCACGCCGGACGCGGCCCGGATCACCGACGCCACCGGGCGGGTGGTCCTCGAGGTGCCCGCCGGCTGGGGCCGTGAGCTGCGCGGCGCCGGCTGGGACCCGCATGCGCTCGGGCTGCCCACCGGGCACGAGCCGGGCCTGGTCGTGGCCGACGATCTGGCGCGCTGGCCCGATCTGAGGGCCGCCGTGGACGGGGTGTTCGTCGGGGTCAGCGAGCACGGTGACGTCACCGCCGGGGTGAAGGCCCTCGCGCACGCCGGCTGCCGGTACTCGGGCGGACGCACCTTCACCGACGCCGACTGGCACGGACTGGTGCGCACCTGGAGCGGCTGCCCCGACGGCGGCTCGGTCACGGAGACGGCGCTGGCCCCGGCGGGGGGCGCCGCGCAGCCGCAGGTGTACGTGCAGGTACGCCAGCGGGGGACCGGTGACGCCACCGACCGGGTACTCCGTTCGCTGCGCGTGTCCTGAACGAGGCGGATTCCAGGGTGGAGGCGGGGAAAAGAACCCTGTGCGTTCCGAACTTTTCCGGCGTCGGGCGCATCGGACCGCAATGACGGCGCACCCGGCGCCGTAGGCACGCGGCACATCACGTGCCCCGAAGATCCAGGAGTGTTGAGCGACATGGCGTACACACCCCGGTCCGCACGGCACGGGGCCCTGCTCGTCGGCACGGTCGCCGTGCTGGGCCTCCTGACCGGCTGCGGCAACGGCCAGGACGTCCACAGCGACCCACCGATCACGGCCCCGGGCACGGCGGCACCCGCGACGGACACCTCGAAGAACCCGGCGGCGCCCACGTCCCCCGATGCCTCCGGCTCCGCCGGCGCCGCCTCGTCCTCCGCCCCGGGCGGATCGGCGTCCACGGCGCCCTCGGCGGCCAAGGGCGGCGGGAAGACGGTCCCGGCCGCCGCGAGCTCCCGATGCCACACCTCCGAGCTGCGCGCCTCGGTGGGACGCAACGACCCGGGCGCCGGCCAGGAGAACTTCCCCGTCGTGTTCACCAACAGGTCCGCCCGGACCTGCACGCTGCACGGCTATCCGGGCGCGGCCTTCGTGAACGGCTCCGGCGGCACCCTCGGCGCCGACCCCAAGCGGGAGCCGGGCTCGCCGGTGACGGTCAGCCTCAAGCCCGGACAGAGCGCCTGGGCCGGGCTGACCTTCTCCAACCCGGGCGTCAGCGGCGCCAGGACGGCCACCCCGGCCGCGCTGCTGGTCACCCCGCCGGACGAGCGCGATCACCTGAAGGTGGCCTGGTCGGGCGGGCCGGTGCCGGTGTCCGGCAACTCCTCGTCCGTCCGCCTGACGGTGCTCAGCCCGGGCACCGCTCCCTGACCGGCCGGGCGAACCGGCCGGCGCACCCGCCGGCCCCACTCCCCTGAGACCCGCGCACCCCGCCGCCCCCACTCCCCGGGCGGCGGGGTCCGCCATGCCGGCGCCCCGACTGTCACAGGACGGCAACAGGCACCGGCAGCCGCGATCTTTCCTCTCCCCGCCGTCATCGAACCCCCCGACCGCACGGCGAACAGGCCTCGCGCAGGGGCCGCGAAGAGGGATTCGGGGAGACGATGAGCGGGATCACACGCAGGCGGGTACTGACGGCGGGGGCGGCGGCGGGCGCCCTGGGCGCGCTGGGCGCCTGCCACTCCGGCACCGGCCTCTCGGTCGACGGACCGGACCCGGCGGACGGCAAGGGCACCGCGCAGGCCCGGCCGGTGAAGCCGATCGGCGACGGTTCCACCGCCGACACCGGCGCCCAGCCGCACCAGCCGAAGCCGGAGCGGCTGCGGCCGGGCCTGCGGCCACCGCAGTTCGTGGTGTTCTCCTGGGACGGCGCGGGCGAGCTGAGCAACAAGCTGTTCTCCCGGTTCCGCAAGGTGGCCGCCGACCACGGCGCCGGCATGACCTTCTTCCTCAGCGGCATCTACACCCTGCCCGAGTCGAAGAAGCACCTGTACCGCCCGCCGCAGCACCCGGTCGGCGCCTCCGCCATCGGCTACCTCGCCGACCGGCACATCCACGCCACCCTGCAGCAGGTGCGCGCGGCCTGGCTGGAGGGCCATGAGATCGGCACCCACTTCAACGGGCACTTCTGCGGCGCGTCCGGCGTGCGCAACTGGTCCCCGGCCGAGTGGCGCAGCGAGATCGAGCAGGCGGTCGGCTTCGTCACCCAGTGGCGGACCAACACCGGCTTCACCGACCTCGACCCGCTCCCCTTCGACTACCGCAAGGAGCTGATCGGCGGCCGTACCCCCTGTCTGGAGGGGCAGGCGGCGCTGCTGCCCACGGCGGCGGCGCTCGGCTGGAAGTACGACGCCAGCTCCCCCGGCGGCCTGCAGGTCTGGCCGGGCAAGGTGCAGGGCGGCCGGATCTGGGACTTCCCGCTGCAGTCCATACCGTTCTCCGGCCACTCCTTCCAAGTGCTGTCGATGGACTACAACATGATGTTCAACCAGTCGGGCGGAAACCCGCTCGGCGACCGGGCGAGCTACGGCGCCTGGCGCGCGCAGGCCCGGGACACCTATCTGGCCGGGTTCCGGCGCGCCTACGACGGCAACCGCGCCCCCTTCTTCGTCGGCAACCACTTCGAGCGCTGGAACGGCGGCATATACATGGACGCCGTCGAGGAGGCCATCGAGCGGATGGCGCAGTACGACGACGTGAGGTTCGTCTCCTTCAAGCAGCTCGTGGCCTGGCTGGAGGCGCAGGACCCCGCGGTGCTGCGCTCGCTGCGCACGCTCGCGCCCGGCCGGTCCCCGGCGGGTGGCTGGGAGGAGTTCCTGGGCGCGGCGGGCACCCGCTCCTCCTAGCGCGTGGGGCGTCGTCTGTTTTCATGGGCGGGCACCACCTCGATCATCCCGGGAAGGACCCGCCCTGAACACCCCGCTCGCCGAGGCCCTGTCCGTCGTACTGCTCGTCGCCGTTCTCGCCTGGGCCGTGGTACGGCCTTTCGGCCTGCCGGAGGCGGTCATGGCCGTCCCCGCCGCCGGTGTCGCGGTCGCGACCGGCGCGATCTCCCTCGACCACGCCCGCGCCGAGGCGGAGCGGCTCGGCCCCGTGGTCGGATTCCTCGCGGCCGTCCTGGTGCTCGCCCACTTCTGCGACGTGGAGGGGCTGTTCCGGGCCTGCGGGGCGTGGATGGCCGACTGGGCGGCGGGGCGTCCGGTGCGGCTGCTGACGGCGGTCTTCGCGCTGGCGTCGGTCATCACCGCCGTACTCAGCCTGGACGCCACGATCGTGCTGCTGACGCCGGTGGTGTTCGCCACGGCCGCGCGGACCGGCGTACGGCCCAAGCCGCATGTGTACGCGTGCACCCACCTGTCGAACACGGCCTCGCTCCTGCTGCCGGTGTCCAACCTGACCAACCTGCTCGCGTTCGCGGCGAGCGGGCTCGGCTTCACCCGGTTCGCGGCGCTGATGGCACTGCCGTGGCTGGCGGCCATCGGCGTCGAGTACGTGGTGTTCCGGCGGTTCTTCGCCCGTGATCTCGCGGCGGCGGCCCCGGCGGCCAAGGGGACCGGCGAGGCGCCGGGCACCCCCGTGTTCGCGCTGGTGACCGTCGCCTGCACGCTGGCCGGGTTCGTGGTGGCGTCGGCGTTCGGCGTGGAGCCCGCCTGGGTGGCCGCGGCCGGAGCACTGGTGATGGCCGGGCGGGCGCTGCTGCGCGGGACGGCGACCGTGCCGGCCGTGGTACGGGCGGCGTCGCCGGCCTTCCTCGCGTTCGTGCTGGCGCTCGGCGTCGTGGTGCGGGCGGTGGTCGACAACGGGCTCGCCGGCGCGCTCTCCCACGTCCTGCCGACCGGCACCGGGCTGCCCGCGCTGCTCGGGATCGCCGCGCTGGCCGCCGTGCTGGCGAACCTCATCAACAACCTCCCCGCGGTGCTGGTGCTGCTCCCGCTGGCCGCGCCCGCGGGGTCGGGCGCGGTCCTCGCGGTGCTGCTGGGCGTGAACATCGGCCCGAACCTGACGTACGCCGGGTCGCTGGCCACGCTGCTGTGGCGGCGGATCCTGCACCAGCACGAGCACGACGTGGATCTGGGGGAGTTCACCCGCTTGGGGCTGATCGCCGTGCCGTCCTCCCTCACGGTCGCGGTGGTGGCACTGTGGGGGTCGCTGCAGGTTCTCTGAGGGCTTGCCGAGGGCCCTTGCACAGACCGAGGGAGGCCGCGGGATGCGTGTGATCGCCTGGCTCGTCGAGGGCACCTGGCCCGCTTGCGTGGATGCCGTGCGCGGCCATGTGCCGCAGACCGCGGAGGTGGTGCTGGTGCACGTCAGCGGGCCCGACGTGCCCGGGCTCGCGCACGGCGCGTTCGCGGGGCTGCTCGGCCGGGGCCGCTCGACGGGGCACCGCGCGGACGGGTCCTGGGGAAGCGACCCGGGCGACCTGATGGACGCGCTCGGCGCCGGTTCGGCGGCCGAACTCCTGGCCGCGGCGGCCGAACGGCTCGGCCGGCCCTGTGCGACCGAGGAGCGGTCGGGCCGGGTCGAGCGGGAGGTGGTCGCCGCCGCCGAGGGCGCCGATCTGCTGGTGCTGGCCCGGGACGGGGACCGGTCCCGGCTCGGGCCGAAGAGTCTCGGCCCGGCCGTCCGGTTCGCCGTCGACCACGCGCCCTGCCCGGTGCTGCTGGTGTGGCCGGAACCGGCTCCGGGGCTGGAGACGATCCCTCCCCCACCGCACCACCACTGAACTCAGCGGTGCCGTCGCCCTCCGCCGCAGTGGTAGGGGTGCGCGGCGCACGGGGGGACGGTGGCGGGCGGTGCGGACGTCGGGCCGGTCGCGGTCGGGGCGGGGTCCGGTGCCGGGGCCGACCGGGAGGCCGTCGGGGCGGGCCGGGAGGCCTCGGGCACGGGCGAGGCCCCGGTGCCGGCGGATGCCGCGGCGGGCGGGGGTGAGAGAGCCCGGTCGCCGCCCCAGTTGACGTTCTGCATCTCCAGGTCGGCTTCGGCGGGGTCGACGGACCAGCGCTGGGCGGCTCCGGTGGCGCGCAGTTTGAGGACGAGCGCGCCCGAGCCGTCGGTGGCGGCCGGGGTCAGGGCCAGCTCCTGGTTCCAGCGGGGTATGAGCGCGCCCTGGAGGGTGAAGTCGTAGCGGATGCTCCGGGCGGCCGAGCCGGTGGCGGTGCAGGGGGCGAGACGGACCGAGTAGCCGAGGCGGGAGTCCAGGCACAGGTCGGGGGCCGCGGCGTTGCGCAGCAGTCCGTCGGTCTCGTACGTCCACTGCCGGCTCGGGGCCGCGGAGCATCCGGTGAGTTCGGTCTCGGCGCCCCTGACGGCCTTCCCGCCGACGATGCCGACGCAGAGGCCGGAGGCGAGGTTGCGCAGCCGGCCGTGCAGGGCACCCTGGGGCCCGCCCGTACCGGCCCAGGACGCGCCCGGGGAGGCCGAGACCTTGCCCGGCGCCGGGGTGGAGCCGCCGCCCGGACCGGAAGACGGCGCGTCACCGGAGCCGAGCACCGACCACAGCACCAGTGGCAGGGCGACCAGGCCGCCGACGGTGACGACGGCCAGGGCGAGATTGCGGCGCCGGACGCGGCGGGCGGCGCGCTGCGCGGAACGGCCGGCGGCCGGCCGGGTCCCCCGCGAGGAACGGCGAGACGCGGCGGACTCCGCCCGCTGCCCGGCACGACCGGGGCCCGGCTCCGCCCGCTGCCCGGAAGGACCGGAGGCCGACGTCGCCTCCCGCCCGGAAGGACCGGAGGCCGACGTCGCCTCCCGCCCGGAAGGACCGGAGGCCGACGTCGCCTCCCGCCCGGAAGGACCGGAGGCCGGCTCAGCCCCCCGTCCGGATCGACCGGAAGCCGGCTCCGCCCGCTGCGCGGAGCGGCGGCCGGCGGCGGGGCCGGCCCGGTGCCCGGAGCGGCGGGGAGCGGCGGAGTCGGGCGGGCCGGCCGGCCGCGCGGGGTCGCCGGCGGCCCGCGTCCCGGTGAAGGCGAAGGCCTCGCCGGCGACGGGCACCACGGCGGCGGGGGCGGGGGGCGGTTCGGCCGGCGCCTCGGCGCGGCTGACCCGCGACTCCACGTAGGCGTGGGCGCCCCAGCCGAGCACCGCCTCGGCCAGTGCCGTCCCGAGGCCGCTGTTGAACCGGGCGAGCTGTTCGGCGGTCCGGCTGCAGTGCGGGCAGCCGGCCAGGTGCCGGCTCAGATCCGGGTCGATGTCGACGGCGCCGCGCCGGAAGGTCACGTCGAGCATGCGCAGATAGCGCCGGCACTCCGCGTCGGGGGCGAGTTCGCGGTGCGCCTGCAGGCATTCCTCGCGCAGCCGTTCCCGGGCCCGCTGGAGTTCGACGCCGACCCCCTCCTCGTCCAGGCCGAGCAGGACCGCGGGCACCGCCGGGGGCTCGGTCTCGACCTCGATGTGCCACAGGACCGCGCGGGAGGTGGCGGGCACCCGCTGGAACGCGCGGGTCAGCAGCCGCCGTTCGGGCGGCGGCAGCAGCCGGGCGGCGGCGCGCTCGCCGGTGCCGTCCCCCGTCCGCAGCCGCGGGTGCAGCAGTTCCCGGCGCTCGCCGGTCTCCCATTCGGCCGCTATCCGGCGGACGGTGACGAGCACTTCCGGGCGCCAGGCGGCGGTCGGGCCGTTGTGCCGGAGCGATTCGCCGAAGAGGCGGGTGAAGGTGGCGGTGGTGAGTATCCCGGCGGCATGCGGGCCGTCGGTGCACAGCCGGGCGTAGGCGAGGGCCGGTTCCCAGTGCCGGTCGAGGAGTTCGCCGACGGGGTGGAGCGCGGGTGCCGTGCCCGTCCACTTCTTCAGTTCGGCACTCAGTTGCTCGTCCGACATGCCTGCCTCATGCACGGCTGCATTCCTCCAGACGAGATACGGAAATGGTCCGTACCAAAGGGTGTGGCGACGTCGTGAGGCAGCCCGGACGTCCACCTGAGGCAGCTCTTTTGAAGCGTGGGGGGTGTACGGGGAACAGCCTGACGCACAGCGGGAAATGTATGGCGAGCGTGCGCCGACAGCGCACACTTTTACACAGTCCGACTCGCGGTAACAAGACAGCTCCCCATTTTCGGCAATACGCCGGGGAACCCATTGCTTATTGACGCGAAGTCAAAGGAATCCTTTTTTCGGCAATTACGGTCGCTCGCCCGTCCGGTATGCGCCGGGACCCGCGTCGGGGCGTACCACCGGACGCTGACGATGTCCGGCGAGCGGGTGGAACTGCCGGCGAACGGGGGCGCCGGTCCGTGCGGCACGGAGTTCGCACCGCACGGACCCCACCGACCGGTCAGTGGCCGCTGATCGCGCGCGGGGTGTAGGGCCGCTGCAACTCGTCGATCTCCTTGTCGCTCAGCTCCAGTTCGACGGCGGCCACCGCGTCCTCGATGTGCCGCGGCTTGGCGGCGCCGACGATCGGCGCGGCCACGGTGTCCTGATGCAGCAGCCAGGCGAGGGCCACCTGGGCGCGCGGTACGCCCCGGTCGTCCGCGATCCGGGTGACGGCCTCGACGATCGCGCGGTCGCCCTCCTGGTACAGGCGGCTGCCGAAGGCGTCGGTGGCGCTGCGCCCGGTGACCGTGTTCCAGTCCCGGGTCAGCCGGCCCCTGGCCAGGGGGCTCCACGGCAGCACGCCGACGCCCTGGTCCGCGCAGAGCGGCAGCATCTCCCGCTGCTCCTCGCGGTAGAGCAGGTTGTAGTGGTTCTGCATGGAGACGAACTTCGTCCACCCGTGCCGCTCGGCGGTGTACTGCGCCTTGGAGAACTCCCACGCGTACATCGAACTCGCCCCGATGTAGCGCACCTTGCCCGCCTTGACCAGGTCGTGCAGCGCCTCCATCGTCTCCTCGAGCGGAGTCGCGTGGTCGTAGCGGTGGATCTGGTACAGGTCCACGTAGTCGGTGCCGAGCCGGCGCAGGCTGTGGTCGATCTCGCTCATGACGGCCTTGCGGGACAGTCCGCCGCCGTTGGGGCCCGGCCGCATCCGGCCGTGCACCTTGGTGGCGAGCACGATCTCGTCGCGCCGGGCGAAGTCCTTCAGGGCCTTGCCGACGATCTCCTCGCTGGTGCCGTCGGAGTAGACGTTGGCGGTGTCGAAGAAGTTGATGCCCGCCTCCAGCGCCTGCCGGATCAGCGGGCGGGAGGCCTCCTCGCCGAGGGTCCATTCGTGCGTGCCGCGGTCCGGCAGCCCGTAGGTCATGCAGCCCAGACAGATCCGCGAGACGTCCAGGCCCGTCGAACCGAGCTTCACGTACTGCATCGTTGCTGCTCCTGCCTTCGGGACGATGGTCTGATCCGAGCCTACGGCGTGGCCCGGAGCCGACTTGACGGGGCGAGCGTGCGGGCGATTTGATCCTGACACGTGCCGCGCCGCCCGGCGTGGGCAGGATGGAGCGGACTTGCCCCCGAAGGGTGTGTCGCGTGCCATGGGCTCCCGCCGGACCCTGGCCGCCTTGTCAGCAGCCGTGGTCGTCGCCGTGCCGGCACTGGCCGGCTGCGGCTCCGCGGGCGGGGGGAAGGACGGTTCAACCAAGCCCGCCGCCGTGCGGCTGCCGCCCCGCAACGCCGGGTTCGACTACCAGATCGGCGGCGCCTATCCCCCGCCGAAGGGCGTGCGGATCGTCAGCCGCGACCGGTCCGACTCCCCCGCCCCCGGCCTGTACAACATCTGCTACGTCAACGCCTTCCAGGCCCAGCCGGCCGAACGCGCCTCCTGGCCGGCCGACCTGCTGCTGCGCGACGCGCACGGCGAGGTGGTCATCGACGAGGACTGGAACGAGCCGCTGCTGGACCTGCGCACCCCGGCCAAGCGGGAGCGGGTGGCGAAGCGGGTGAACCGGTGGATCGACGGCTGCGCGGAGAAGGGCTTCGACGCCGTCGAGCCGGACAACTACGACAGCTACACCCGCTCCCACCACCTGCTCACCGCCGGGGACGCGACCGCGTTCATGTCCCTGCTCTCCCGCCACGCGCACGCCCGGCGGCTGGCCATCGCCCAGAAGAACACCGCGGAACTGGCCGGCCTGCGGGGGCGGGCCGGGCTGGACTTCGCGGTGGCCGAGGAGTGCGGGCAGTACGACGAATGCGGGGTGTACGCGAAGGCGTTCGACGACCGGGTCGTGGACATCGAGTACACCGACGGCGGGCTGCGCTCGGCCGTCGCCGGCTGGGGCGGGCGGCTGAGCATCGTCCGCCGGGACCGCGACGTCTCCACTCCGGGCAGCGCGCAGTACGTCCGCAAGGCACACGGGGACGTGCGGGCGGCTGCCCCCAGGTGACCGTCCGGCGTGGGAGCCGCCCGACGGTCCTGCCGTCGGCTCATCCTCGCTCACCGCTCCGCGGGCCAAGGCCACGCACGCCGTCACGGTCGACCTGACGGCACCGCGCCGCGGCGCCATGCCGGCGCCGACCCGCCGTCAGGGCCGTTCCACCAGGTCCAGGGCTCGCTCCCAGGGGAACCGCGGCCGGTCGCCGTCGGCTCCCGGGTCCCCGGTGCAGCGCTCGCCGAAGCGGACACCCATCCCGCGCAGCCGTAGGAGGCTCTCCCCATAGGCGGGATGGGCGGCCAGCGCGTCGGTCACGCAGGGCAGGACGGCGATCGGTACGCCCAGGCCGGCGGCCTCGCACAGGGTTCCGACGGCGAGGGTGTCGGCGAGGCCCGCGGCCCATTTGTTGAGGGTGTTGAAGGTGGCGGGTGCCACCACGACGGCGTCCGGCGGCGGGAACGGGCGCGGGTCGGCCGGGGAGCGCCACGCCGACCGCACGGGCCGGCCCGTGCGCGCCTCGACGGCGGCGGTGTCGAAGAACCCGCCCGTGGCGACCGGTGTCGCGATGACCCCGACGTCCCAGCCGCGCTCCTGTGCGGCGGTGATCAGCTCGGTCACGCCCGCGGCGATCCCGGCGGCGCAGACGACGACGTACAGGAAGGGCTTCCCGGCGTGTTCGCTCATCCGGGCACCCTACCGACGCGGCCCCGCCCGCTCCCGTGGCGGGACGGACCGTCAGGCACCGGCCCGTCCCGCGGGGCCGCCGGGTCGTCGGCACCGGGCCGGTCCTCCGGAGGCGAGAGGTCGTCAGGCTCGGCAGACCCCCGAACGGCCGGGCCGTCTGGCGCCCGGCCGCTCCTCCCGCGGTCGCCGGGCCGTCAGTCGGCGGCCCCGGAGAGGGTGATGGCGCCGACCGGGCAGGCGCGGGCCGCCTCCCGGACCATCGGGTCGCCGGCTCCGTCCTCGCGGCCCGGCAACAGGGTGCTGTATCCGTCGTCGTCCTGGGTGAAGACGCCCGGTGCGGTCAGCGCGCACTGGCCGGCTCCGATGCAGGCGTCCTTGTCGATGTCGATCTTGATGTCGGTGTGCATGAGCTGAGCCTCTTACCAGGTCACGGGGAGTTCCAGCATCCCCTGGATCGTGTCGCCGGGTTTGAAGGGGATTTCGTCGGCCGGGGCGGCCAGGCGCAGCCCGGGCAGCCGCCGGAACAGGCTGCCCAGGGCGACCTCCAGTTCCGTGCGCGCGAGGTTCTGGCCGAGGCACTGGTGGATGCCGAAGCCGAACGCCACGTGGTGGCGGGCGGGGCGGTGGAAGTCGAGGGTGTCGGGTTCGTCGTACACGGAGGCGTCCCGGTTGATCACCGAGGTGGAGAAGAGCACGCCCTCTCCGGCCCGGATCGTGTGGCCGGCGACCTCGATGTCCTCCAGCGCCACACGCTGCAGCCCGTCCGCGATGGACAGCATGCGCATCAGCTCCTCGACGGCCGCCGGCAGCAGCGCCGGGTCGGCGCGCAGCTCGGCCAGCCGCTCGGGGTGCCGCAGCAGCGTGTAGGTGCCGAGGGAGATCATGTTGGCGGTGGTCTCGTGGCCCGCGACCAGCAGGATGAGAGCCAGCGACAGGATCTCCTGGCGGTCCGGGACACCGTCGCGCAGATGCCGCCGGACGAGGTCGTCGAGGACGCCGTCCCCCGGCTCGGCCTGCTTCGCCTTGCCGTCGACGAGTCCGCCGAGGTACTCCTCCAGCCGCTCGCGCGCATCCTCCGTGTCGGCCGGAGCCGGACCGCGCAGCAGCCTGCGGGACTGCTCCTCGAAGAACTCGTGGTCGGCGTAAGGGACGCCGAGCAGGCCGCAGATGACGGTCGACGGCACGGGCAGCGCGAAGGCGGAGACCAGCTCCACCGGCGGGCCCTGTGCGACCATCGCGTCCAGCAGGTCGTCCACCGTCCGCTGGATCGAGGGCCGTAACTCGGCCGCGCGTTTGACGGTGAACGGCGGGATCAGCATCCGGCGTTGCTGCTGGTGCTGGGGGTCGTCCAGGCCGAGCAGGGCCACCCGGCGGTTGCGGTTGGCCGCGAAGCGGGGCGTGGGCGCCGGGAAGCCCTCGCGGCGGCGGTCGCTGGAGAGGCGGGGGTCGGCCAGCAGCGCGCGGGCGGTCTGGTGCGAGGCGACCAGCCACACCTCGCGGCCGTCGTAGAGGGTGACGCGGGACAGGTCGTGGCCGTCACGCAGCGGGTCGTATCCGGTGGGCGGATGGTAGGGGCAGGTGCGGTCCTGGGGGAAGGCGACGGGTCCGGCCGGGGCCGGGCCGTTCGTGTCCGTCAGTTCCGTCATGGGAGAGACCTCGCAGACGAAGAGTGCGTCATGCCGATCTTCATTAGATGCCCAAGGCACCTATATGACGATGACACGTTCGGCCACATCGGTGACGCGTGGGATCTGGCCGAAGTGCAGAGCCCCCGGGGTCGCTGTCCAGCCTACGTCGGCTACCGGGAGAGCGCCCGGGACGCCGCGCACCGGCCGACCGGGCGCCGGAACGTGATCACCCCGTCGGGTGAAGCGGGCCCGGATGGGGATGATCCACGCGGGTACCGACGTTGAGACCAGTGGCAGTCAGCCGTTGGACCGGCGAAACCGATGAAGGAGACGGATCCCATGCCTCTTGAGGGTGAGTACGAGCCCAGCCCCGAGCAGTGGGTGCGCGAACAGGTCGAGCTGTACGAGAGCTCCGGCGGGACGAAGGGGACGACGCTCCGCGACACCGGGCTGCCGGTGATCATCCTGACCACCCGGGGTGCGAAGAGCGGGAAGATCCGCAAGACGCCCCTGATGCGGGTGGAGCACCAGGGGTCGTACGCGGTGGTGGCCTCGCAGGGCGGCGCGCCGAAGCACCCGGTCTGGTACTTCAACATCAAGGGCGACCCGCACGTCGAGCTGCAGGACGGTCCGGTCAGGCGGGACATGCGGGCCCGGGAGATCACCGGCCAGGAGAAGGCCGAGTGGTGGGAGCGGGCCGTGACCGCCTTCCCGCCGTACGCCGAGTACCAGCGCAACACCTCGCGCGAGATCCCGGTGTTCGTGCTGGAGCCCGCCGACGAGAGCTGATTTCCGGCCGGAACCGGTTCGTTCCAGAGGAATCCGTTCCGGTGAGGTGTGACGCCGTCCGCGGGCGGGCACCCGAGCGTCAGGCCCCGCCGCGTTCCCCCGTCGCGGCGGGGCTCTCCTTTGCCCCGTCGGTCACGTCGAGGAAGATCTGGTCGGTCTCCGGGAACGTCCGGGCCAGGGAGTTCTTGATCCGTACGGCGACCTCCTCGACCCGTTCGCTGTCCAGGCCCGGCACCAGATCGATGCGCGCGGCCACCATGGTCGAGTCGAGGCCCATCTTCATCGTGAACAGCGCCTCGACGCTGTCGATCTCCGGCTGCGCCGCGAGCAGCGACCGGATCCTGCCGGTCAGTTCGGGGTCGGCGGCCTCGCCGATGAGCTGGTCGCGGGCGTCCCGTCCGAGCCGGTAGGCGACGTACACGAGCAGGACGCCGATCGCCAGCGAGGCGGACGCCTCCCAGACCACCTGCCCGGTGACCATGTGCAGCGCCATGCCGACGATGGCGAGGGTCACGCCGAGCACCGCGGTGCCGTCCTCGGCGACCACGGTGCGCAGCGCGGGGTCGCGCAGCGCGCCGAGACCGCCGCCCTGCCGGCGCACCTGGTGCAGGGCCCGCAGCAGGGACGCGCCCTCCGCGAGCAGCGCCACGCCGAGCACGATCAGGCCCGCCACATAGCCGCTGAACTTCTCCTCGGTGCCCGAGCCGAGTGCCTCGAAGCCCTGGAAGAAGGAGAAGCAGCCGCCCATCACGAAGATGCCGACGGCCGCGAGCAGGGACCAGAAGAAGCGTTCCTTGCCGTAGCCGAAAGGGTGTTTGCTGTCGGCGGGGCGGCGGCTGCGGCGCAGCGCTGCCAGCAGGAACACCTCGTTGAGGCTGTCGGCGACGGAGTGCGCGGCCTCCGACAGCAGTGCCGGTGACCCCGCGAGCACGCCACCCGCCGCCTTGGCGACGGCGATGACGAGATTGGCGGCCAGCGCCACGAGGACGGTGACCTTGGTGTGCCGGTCGCTCTTCGAGCCCTTGCCGTCCTCCGGCTTCGAGCTCTTGCCGTCGCCGTTCTTCGAGGCCTTCCCGCCGTCCGCGTTCGAGGCCTTCCCGTCGTCCGCCGCCGGCGCGCGGGTGTCCGTGGCGCCGCTGTTCTCGGCCGTCGTCGCGGCCGTCTCACGTTCCGAGGATGTCCCACTCACCCTTCGCCGACTGCCCGCGACCGTGCGGCTCACACCGTGCGGGCGGGCGAAAACGGGGAACGCGTGGCCCCAAAGCCATTCGGCCCGGCGAGGAGGAGAGATGGACGGCGACGGCAACAGCGCCTACGGCCACAAGACGTTCAACCGGTCCCGCAGCCACTTCACGGACCGCATCACCGCCGACGGCCGGGACGGCTGGCCGGTCGAGGCGGGCCGATACCGGCTCGTGGTCTCGCGTGCCTGTCCGTGGGCGAGCCGGGCGGTGATCTCGCGCCGGCTGCTGGGTCTGGAGGAGGCCCTGCCGATGGCGGTCGCCGACCCGATCCAGGACGACCGCAGCTGGCGGTTCACCCTGGACCCGGGCGGCCGGGACCCGGTGCTCGGGATCCGGTACCTGGGCGAGGCCTACGAGCGCCGGGAGCAGGACCACCCGGGCGGGGTGAGTGTGCCCGCGATCGTGGACGTGCCCAGCGGACGGCTGGTGACCAACGACTACCAGCAGCTCACGTTGGACCTGGCCACCGAGTGGTCGGCGCTGCACCGGGCCGGCGCGCCCGACCTCTATCCGGCCGGCCGGCGCGCGGAGATCGACCAGGTGATGGCCGAGGTGTACGAGGACGTGAACAACGGCGTCTACCGGGCCGGGTTCGCCACCCGGCAGAAGGAGTACGAAGAGGCGTGCACGGCGGTCTTCCGGCGGCTGGAACTGCTCGCCGAACGGCTGTCCGGGCAGCGGTATCTGGTCGGCGACACCCTCACCGAGGCGGACGTCCGGCTGTTCACCACGCTGGTCAGGTTCGACGCCGTCTACCACGGCCACTTCAAGTGCAACCGCTGGAAGCTGACCGAGAACCCGGTGCTGTGGGCGTACGCCAGGGACCTGTTCCAGACCCCCGGGTTCGGCGACACCGTCGACTTCGACCACATCAAGCGGCACTACTACCAGGTGCACAGCGGCATCAACCCCACCGGGATCGTGCCCCTCGGCCCGGATCTCGCCGGCTGGCTGACCCCGCACCACCGCGCGGAGCTCGGCGGCCGGCCCTTCGGTGACGGCACACCGCCGGGACCGGTGCCTCCCGGCGAACGGGTGGCCCCGCAGGGACGGCCCGCATGAGGGCCGCGTGACGAGGAAGGAGTCAGGTATGGCCAAGAACAAGAAGAAGAAACTCCCGCTCGCCTACCAGCCGGTCGGATTCGTGCTCAGCTGGGCGGGCGGTGCGCTCGCCGGCATGGCCTTCCGCAAGGCCTGGATGGCGATCCGGCACGAGGACGACGCGCCCGACGCCCTGGATCCGGACCGCGGCTGGGGCGAGATCCTGCTGGCCGCGGCGGTCCAGGGCGCCATCTTCGCGGTCGTGCGCAGCGCCGTGGACCGCACCGGGGCCAAGGCGATCGCGCGGTCGACCGGTGTGTGGCCGGCCGCGGACAAGGGTGGCCGGGACTGATCGGTCGGGAGCCGAGTGGCTGGGACCGAGCGGGCGGTGCGGCGGTGGCCGGGCCTCCCCTCGCGACAACTCGCCTTCACCGGCGACGGCTTGTGCGTACGGCCCCGTCAAGGGGCCGTACGCACAAGCCGTTCGGTTCTCCACGGGACGTGTGTCCGCACCGGTTCCCGGCACACCCCTCGTCCGCCCCGGGCATCCCCGTCCCGTCGGCAACCCGCCTTCCGCGGACGCACGGTCAACGGCCCGCGCCCGGTGTGCACCGGACGCGGGCCGCGGATCCGAAGACGGTCCCTAGCCCTGCTTGGGAGCCGTCGCGCGCTGCAGCCGCAGGGTGAAGGAGTGCCCGGCGGGGTCGGAGTAGCCGCGTTCCTCGTAGGGCCCCGCCGTCTCCCGTGTCTCGATCGGCCGGCCGCCCAGCCCCACCACCCGGCGTTCGGCCTCGTCCAGGTCCTCGACCAGGAACTCGAGGTGGGCCTGGAGGGAGTTCTCCGGGCGGGGCCAGCTGGGCGGCGTCGCATTGACGTCCCGGCGGAACGCCAGCCGGACGCCGTCGGCGCCCCGTATCTCCACGAGGTTGGCGGAGGCCGACGACTGCTCGCCCTCCAGCAACTCCTTGTAGAACTCCGCGAGTTTCTCGGGCTCGGCGCAGTCCAGCACCAAGACGCCCGCTTTCACCAGTGCCATGTCTCCTCCGGTGGTCGCCGCTCCCCTGCGGATATCCCGGGCCGCCGGATTCAGTCGCCGGGCAGCCACCGTCCGTCACGCATCAGCTCCCTGCCCGGCAGCTCGTTCGCCTCGCGCCAGGCCTGGACGCGCTGCGGGGTGACGGTGAAGTACAGGTAGCGGGTGGTGAGTCGGCGCGGGTCGAAGCCGGTCTTCCCGGCGAACACCTCGGCGTCCTCCTCGGGCAGGTCCTCGGGCGTCACCGCCCGGACGGTGCCCTCGACCACCACGACGTCGCGGGTCGGGCCGATGCCGACGCGGGCGCGGCCGGTGGCCACGAGGTTGCGTCCGGTGGGGCTCTCGGCGGGCGTGGCGAACAGCAGGACGGAGCCGTCCCACACGAAGGACAGCGGTACGAGATAGGGGGCGGCGCCGTCGGGGCCCGCGGTGGCGACCCAGGCGTCGACGTCGTGCTCCAGCCGGTGGAGGGTGTCCTTCTTGCGCTGTTCGGCGGTGCGGGCGGGTGGTGGGGTCATCTCGTACGGCCTCCTCGGGTGCGGGTGGCGTCCAGTGTGTCCGTCACCCGCCGGTCCCCGCACGGATGCGGTCAAGGCGTGTCCGGGTGGCGTCGAGGAGCAGGTCCAGGGCGGCCGGGCAGGAACCGCCGCGCATGGTGGCGACGAGGTGGCGGGCGGTGGCCGCGATCGAACCGGGCGGTGCCGGGCCGGTGTTCCTGCCCGACGAGCGGCCGGGCCTCAGGGACCCGTTGACGGCGTACACGGCCGAGTCGGCGTACGTGAACCACCTCGACGACGCCGGCCGGGTGGCCGCCGGGGCCCTCGCCGACCTGGTGGTCCTGGACCGCGATCCCTTCACGCAGCCGCCGGAGGCCCTCGCCGAGACGGCCGTGGCGCTCACCCACGTCGGCGGCGAAAGGGTGTTCGCCACGGAGTGAGCCCCAAGGCGCCTAGGAGGGCCGTGGGCAGCCCGCCCGGCCGGTCATCGAAGGGGCGGGCTGTCAGCGGGCCCGCTGGAACGTTCTGCGGTAGGTCTGCGGGGAGACGCCGATCGCCGCGTGCAGGTGCTGCCGCAGCGAGGCGCCGGTGGCGAAGCCGACCTCGGCGGCGACGCGGTCCACGGACAGGTCGCTGGACTCCAGCAGGTGCCGGGCGCGGGCCACCCGCTGCTGGATCAGCCAGCGGCCGGGGCTCAGGCCGACCTCGTCGTTGAAACGGCGGGCGAAGGTGCGCAGGCTCATCCTGGCGTGCCCGGCGAGGTCGGCCAGGGTGAGCGGCTCGTCCAGGCGCTCCAGGGCCCAGTCCCGGGTGTCCGCCGTGCTCGCGGCGCCGCTGTCCGGGATCGGCTGGTCGATGTACTGGGCCTGGCCGCCGTCCCGGAACGGCGGGACGACACAGCGGCGGGCGACGGCGTTGGCCAGCTCGCTGCCGTGGTCGGTGCGCACGATGTGCAGGCAGACGTCGACACCTGAGGCGGCGCCGGCCGAGGTGAGGATGCGGCCGTCGTCGACGAAGAGGACGTCCGGGTCCAGCTCGATGTGCGGGTACCGGCGCCGGAACAGGTCGGCGACCTGCCAGTGCGTGGTCGCCCTGCGGCCGTCCAGCAGGCCGGCCGCGGCCAGCACGAAGGCAGCCGTGCATATGGACACGATCCGCGCGTCCGGGCGGATGCGGGCCAGGGCGGCGGCGACCTCGCCGGACAGTTCCGTGGGGATGCGGGTGGGCGGCATGGAGGCGACGATCACGGTGTCGGCCGTCTCCAGGATCTCCGGCCCGTGCTCGACGCCGATGGTGAAATCGGCGTTGGTGCGCACCGGACGCCCGTCGACGGTGCAGGTCAGCACCTCGTAGTAGCCGTCGGCCGCGCCGAAGATACGGCTGGGGATGCCCAGCTCGAAGGGATAGACGCCGTCGAGGGCCAGGACGACGACCCGCTCCGGGCGCCGCGCGAGCAGCTGCATGTCGAGCATGGCATGATCCTATCGAAGGTTGGCAATCGTGCCATATCCGAGGGGCGCGCAGCCCGGCAAGCTGATGACCATGAACGACACGAACACGATGCGAGCCATCAGCCAGGACGTCCTCGGCGGTCCCGAGGTGCTGAAGGAAGTACGGGTGCAGCGGCCGGCGCCACGTCCGAACGAGGTGCTGGTCCGGGTGCGGGCCGCCGGTGTCAACCCCACCGACTGGAAGCACCGGGCCGACGGGGGATTCCTCGGCAAGCCGCCGTTCGTCCTCGGCTGGGACGTGTCCGGCGAGGTGGCCGAGACCGGGATCGGGGTCGCCGCCTTCCGGCCCGGCGACCAGGTCTTCGGCATGCTGCCCTACCCCTTCGGCCACGGTTCGCACGCCGAGTACGTCATCGCCCCGGCCCGCGCCCTCGTGCACAAGCCGGCCTCGATCGACCACATCCAGGCGGGGGCGCTGCCGCTGGTGTCCCTCACCGCCTGGCAGGCGCTGACCGAGTACGCGGACGTGCAGCCCGGGCAGCGGGTGCTGATCCACGCGGCGGCCGGCGGGGTCGGGCACGTGGCCGTGCAGATCGCCAAGGCGCGAGGCGCCCACGTGATCGGCACGGCGAGCGCGGGCAAGCACGACTTCCTGCGGTCGATCGGTGTGGACGAGCCGGTCGACTACCGGTCGACCGATGTCACGGAGACGGTGCGGGACGTCGACGTCGTCCTGGACACCCTGGGCGGGGAGACGTCCGTCCGGTCCCTGCGGACGCTGCGGCCGGGCGGTGTGGTGGTGTCGATCCTGCCGGTGGGCTCCCAGGAGTTCTACGAGGAGGCCGAGCGCCTCGGGATGCGGGCGGTACGCATGCTGGTGGACGCCGACCGCGCCGGGATGCGGGCGATCGCGGAGCTGGCGGAGTCCGGAAAGCTGAGGGCGACGATCGCCGGGACCTTCCCGCTGTCCGAGGCCGCGAAGGCGCACGAGCTGGGTGAGACCGGGCGCACGACGGGCAAGCTGGTGCTGCTGGTCGACTGACCGGGCCGGCGGTGCGGCGCGGGCCGTGCACACGGCCCGCGCCGCAGCGCCCCATAAACTCGACGACATATGTCAATCGAACATGCTCAAATTCCTTCCATCGAGGGTAACTTGACGATCGGGGAACCGACGTCGGGGCGCGGGTGGGAGGTGATGCCGTCGTGCGAGACGAGCCCGCACCGCTCACCCGGTACCTGCGGGTGCACGAGCACCGCGGCTGCACGGTGCTGGAGTTCCGGGGCGAGATCGACATCGCCGCCGCGGCCGAGATCGGACCCGTCCTGGACCGGGTCACCCGGCGTACCGGCGCCCGGATCGTGATCGACCTGCGGCCGGTCGAGTTCTTCGACTGCTCGGGACTGCGGCTGCTCTACCGGGCCCGCGCCCGGGTGCTGGAACGCGGCGGCCGGCTGCACGTGGTGTGCACGCACCCGCTGACCCTGCGCGTCTTCCGGGTGACCGGCCTGGCCCGGCTGCTGCCGCCGCATCCGACCCCGGACGCGGCGCTCGCCGAGGCGGCGTCCGGCACCCTGTGATCCGCTGCCCGCGTTGCCCGGCACCTCGCCCTTCCGGTACCGCGGGCCTGCCACCGGCGGCACACCGCTCACCCGGCTCCGGACCGCGCCGAACAGGTCGGCGTGGGCGGTCTGCCGCGGCGGTTCGCGGGGCATGCGGACTCCAGGAAGGAGGAAGTCCCGATGACGACTTCCGTCAGACGCCTGCCCGGCTGGGCCAAGGCCGTCGCAGCCCTCGTCCTGGTGCTCGCCGTACTGTTCGCCGGAATCCGGCTGGCCGTGCTGCCGGGCATCAAGGACCTGTTCGGTACCGAGACGAAGGACCGTTCCGGACCCGCACTGCTGAAGTCCATCCAGGACATGAGCCGTTACGACGCGGCCTCGGGCAACTTCCAGGTCGTGGTGGACCTGGAGAAGGACGCGAAGTTCCTGCCCGACGCGGTCCGCGGCACCCGCACCCTGTACGTCGGCGCGGGAACCGTGGACGCCTATGTCGACCTCGGACAGCTCGGCGCCAGGGACGTGTCCGTCGACGCCGGCCGCACGTCCGCCACGCTCCGGCTGCCGCACGCGCGACTCGGCAGGCCCGCCCTCGACCCCGACCACTCCTACGCCGTGTCCAAGCAGCGCGGGCTGCTCGACCGGCTCGGCGACCTGTTCTCGGACAACCCCAACAGCGAGCAGGCCGTGCAGAAGGTCGCCGTACGGCACATCGGCGACGCGGCGCGCAGCAGCGGGCTGACCGCCCGTGCCGAGACCAACACCACGTCCATGCTGCAGGGACTGCTGCACTCGCTCGGCTTCGAGGAGGTGCGCATCACCTACGGCACCTCTTCGGGCTGACCGGCGGGCCGGCACTCCCGGCCTCTTCGGGCTGACCGGCGGGCCGGCCCTCCCGGACTCTTCGGGCTGACCGGCGGGCCGGCCCTCCCGGACTCTTCGGGCTGACCGGCCGCCGGCGCTCCCGGACTCCGTGGGCGTCTGCCGGCCGATCAGCCGCCCAGCACCCCCGGCAGGGCCAGCGCCCCCAGCACCGTCGCGCCGACCAGCAGCCAGGCCACGTAGTCCCCGACGTGGCCGGACTGCAGGCGGCGCAGGGGTGCGGCCCGGTCGGGGGCGGCCACCCAGCGCGGGCGGGTCACGGCGAGACCGGCGAGGACCGCGGCCAGCGCGGCGGAGACCACCCCCAGCAGGGCGCCGTACAGCGTCCAGTGCGCCGAGGCGTCGGCGCCGCCCGAGCCCGCCTCGTTGACGGAGCGGGCCACCACGTCCCCGAAGCCGGGGACCAGGCCCACGGCGAGGGCGGCGGCGAGCAGCAGGGCGGGCACCGTCGTCATGGTGTCCGGGATCCGGCTCAGCAGAGTCCCGGTCTCGGGCTCCTCGTCGGTGCCGCTCGTCTCGTACTCGGCGTCCTGCGGGCGCGGTCCGAGTCCCAGGAACACCCGGGCGGCGACCCGCAGGACGGCGCCGGCGGTGATCGCGGAGGCGGCCACGTAGACCACGGTGAGCGGGCCGCCGACCGCCTCCTCGATGACCGCCTTGCCGAGCGCGGTGCCGAACGGCGGCAGTCCGGCCAGGCCGAGGCCGCCCAGCGCGAACATCACCCCGGTCGCGCGCAACTGACGGGCGCGGCCGTGCAGCGCGTGCTCGTCCACGCTGCCGAACCTGTCGAGCAGGACGCCGGCACAGGCGAACAGCGCGGCCTTCACCCCGGCGTGCCCGAGCAGGTACAGGGCGACGCCGTCGTCGCCCTCGGGGGTGAGGACGCCGAGGCCGACGAGGAAGAGGCCGGTGTGGGCGACGGTCGAGTAGGCCAGCAGCCGTTTGATGTGCCGCTGGTACCAGCACATGACGGCGCCGATCGCGGCCGTGAGGGCGCCGAGCGTCACCAGCGCCCGGGTCAGGTCGGCGGCCGGGATGCCGCCGGGGCCGGCGAAGACGGTGCCGTACACGCGCCAGACGCCGTACGCGCCCAGCTCGACCATCACCCCGGAGAGCAGCATGCAGACCGGGGTGGGGGCGACGGCGTGCGCGTCCGGGAGCCAGAAGTGGAAGGGCACGGCGGCCGCCTTCACCAGCAGTCCGGTCATGACCAGCACGAAGGAGGCGAGGACCAGCGCGTCCGGTCCGCCGCTGCCGGCGGCCGCGTCCAGACCGCGTCCGATCTTCGTCATGGCGAGTTCGCCGGTTCGGGCGTACAGCAGGCCGATGCCCATCAGCATGGCGTAGGCGCCCAGGGAGTTGACGACGCCGAAGGTCAGGGCGCCCTGGACGGCCTTGGCCTCGTCGATGCGGTAGCCGGTGAGGGCGTAGGCGGTGACACTCATCAGCTCGAAGAACACGAAGGCGTTGAACAGGTCGCCGGCGATGGCGAATCCGCACATCGCGCCCTGGAACACCAGCAGCAGCGCGGTGAACGCGCTGCTGCGGCCGGGTGGCGGTTCGTCGAAGTAGCGCCAGGAGTAGGCGAGCGCGGCGAGGGTCAGCAGCGAGACGGCGGTGGCCATGCCGAGCGCCGGACCGTCGCCGACCACGACGATGCCGACGCTCTCACCGCCGACGGGCAGCCAGCCGCCGACCCATTCCACCATCGGCGGCGAGGAGTTCAGCAGCAGGACGACGGCGAGGGCGGCCGTGCCGCCGGAGATCACGAAGCCGGCGATCTCGACGGCGATCCTGGGCAGCCGGCGGCCCGCGGCCACCAGCAGGGCGGCCCCGAGCAGCGGGACCGCGACGAGCAGCGGGAGCAGATGGTGCATCAGCCGCGCAACTCCCGCAGTTCGTCGGGGTCGATGGTGCCGTGCCGTTTGGCGATCTGCAGGACGAGGGCGAGCAGCAGCGCGGTGACGGTGGCGCCGACGACGATGTCGGTGAGGGTCAGGGCCTGCACCACCGGGTCGACCACCGGCCGGGAGCCGGGCTTGATGTCGCTGAAGACCGGGGCGGTCGCGCCGTCGCGGTAGCCGACGGCCAGCAGCAGGACGTAGGTGGCGGACTGGCAGACGGCGAGGCAGCCGACGGCGTGGATGAGGTTGCGGCTGGTGGCGAGGCCGTAAGCGCCCGTCAGGAAGACGTAGGCGGCGACCAGGTAGGGAAGGACGTGCGTCACGGACGTCAACTCGCCGACTCCTCCTCGATCTCGACCGCCTGCTCGAGGAAGTTGGCGAGCAGGACGACGACCGCGCTCGCCACCTCCATGCCGACGGCGGCGTTCAGCAGGGGCACCGAGCCACCGGAGGACAGGGTGTTGAAGGTGCCGTACGGCAGCAGCGTGTTGGCCAGGAACGCGGTGCCCGCGAGCACCGAGGCAAGGCCGAGCACCACGTAGGAGGAGACGGCGAGCGCGTCCGCGGTCTCGAACACGCCGAGCGGGCGGACGCGTTCCAGCGCGGTGTAGTCGGCGCCGAGGTAGAGCAGGTGCAGGGCGGTCGCGGCGACGACACCGCCCTGGAAGCCGCCGCCTGGACTGAGCTGGCCGTGGGCGATCACGTACAGGCCGGTGACCAGGGCGACCGGGAGCGCGATCAGGGCGTAGCGGCGGACCGGGCGGGCCACGCCCGCGGGTTCGGGCGTGGCCCGGCGCTCGTCGCGCGTCTGGCGCAGCAGCACCACGCAGCCGAGGACGGCGGCGAACAGGATGCTCATCTCGCCGAGGGTGTCGTAGGCGCGCTGGTCGAAGTTGACGGAGGCGATGGTGTTGGCGGTGTGCCGGTCGACGGAGGCGTGGACGGCGCGGGCGCCGTACGGGTGCCATCGGCCGCCGAAGTCCGGCAGGTCGAGGCAGGCGGCGACGAGCAGGGCGGCCACGCCCGCGCCTCCGACGGCCAGCAGCCACAGCCGCAGCCGGTTCACTTCGCGTCCTCCTTCGGGCGCCCGCGGCGCCTGATCTTGCGCACCGAGAGCATGATCAGCAGCGGGGTCAGCGCGGAGCCGACGGCCAGCTGGGACAGGCCGACGTCCGGGGCCTGGAGCACGGTGAACAGGGCGGCCAGGACGACTCCGAGCACGGACAGCACGAGGGCCTGGCGGGCGGGGTCGCGCTGGGCCACGGCCGCGGTGGCGCACCCGGCGACCAGCAGCAGGGCGACGACGATCACGGCGTCGGCCATGGCACCCCTCCCCCACGACCGCCCGGCACCGGGTCAGCCACCGCGCACCCCCTGGATGCCGCCCGACAGCGCCCGTGCGGCGATCACGTTGCCGCCGGTCAGCAGGGCGCCGATCACCAGCAGTTTCACCAGCGCCCGGCCCGGCCCGGTGGCCACGCACAGCGCGACCACGACCGCCAGGCCCACTCCGGCGGCCGTCCAGGTCAGCCCCCAGGCGCCCGGCCGTTCCTCTTCCAGATCCTCGGTGAGGAGCCGGGCGAAGACGAGCGTGCCGACGGGGCCGAGCAGGGCGAGCAGCAGCGCCAGGTCGATGTAGGCCGGGCGGCCGTAGCCCTGGGCGAGGAGCAGCAGGGCCGGGCAGACCGCCGAGGTCGCCAGGTTCTGGGCGGTCACCCGGCGGGCGGGCTGGCCGGTGGCCACGCCCCACAGGACGGCCGCCCCTGCCCCGCCCAACTCGACGGCGGCCGCGAGGATCCAGCCGTTCACCGCCAGCTCACCGCCCGCCGGCCGGCCCGGGCCAGGAGCGCGCCCAGCGCGGCGCAGCCCGCGCCGACGATCCGCTCCAGGGTGTCGACCGTGGTGATGAGCACCAGCCACAGCAGCGCCAGAGCCACCCACCAGGCCAGGAGTTCACCGACGGCGAGGAGGACCGTGCGCGGGGATGCGGCCCGGGTCATCCGGCACCTCCTCGGTCCGTTCTGCGCAGGTGCGCGGCGCTGTGTCCCCTTCGCCGCTCGGAGCATCCAAGCACCGCCGGGCCCGCGACGGGGCGGCGGCACGCGGGTCGGTACCCGGAGTGCCCCGGGAGCGTGAACGGAAACCGGCGGTGCGCGCCCGCCGTCCGCCGGGTCGCGGGCATCCCCGGGCGCATGCCGGGTAAGCGCCTCCCCAGACCGGCAAGTTGAGCACTGGAGGACCGAATGGCCCGTACCGCCTTGCGTCTGCCCGCGGTCATGCGCGCCCCGAGGAGCCGGGAGAAGGCCGCGCCGCCCCGCACCGGCCGGCGCCTGCCCGCTTCCCTACGCGGCTTCCGGAAGCGGGAGCGGGCCGAGCCGGACCGGCCGCCGGTCGCCCGGCACACGCTCGCGCTGCCCCTGCGGGTGCTGGCGATGCTGGCCGCCTTCGCGGTCATGGTGGCCTTCGCCGTCGTACTGGCCCGGCTGACGCTTCAGCCGTCACCCGCGTCGGTGCCGTTGACCCACAGCAATCTGCATCCGGGCCGGTCCCTGCACGCCTATCTGGAGCAGGCCCCGTGGCGGGACGCGGTGAAGCAGCTCGGCGGCAACG
Source organism: Streptomyces sp. NPDC096012 (assembly GCF_040426375.1). NCBI lineage: Bacteria > Bacillati > Actinomycetota > Actinomycetes > Kitasatosporales > Streptomycetaceae > Streptomyces > Streptomyces sp. NPDC096012. The sequence goes on along the minus strand of NZ_JBEOTD010000005.1, from coordinate 250,062 downwards.
TGCTCCTCGGCGTCCCGTTCGGGGTGCTGGTGCCGGTCCTCGCCCCGCGCGCCCGGGGGATGCTGCAGGTGCTGGCCCTCACGGCGCTCGTGATGCTGATGGTGGAGCTGGCGCAGGGTGCGCTGGTCACCGGGCGGGCCTTCGACATCGACGACGTCATCCTCAACACTTCCGGTGCGCTGCTCGGTTGGCTGGTGCTGGGCCGGCGGCTCGGGCGGGCGGTGCACGCCCGCGTCCGCGCACCGCGGGCCTCGTGAGCGTCGACGACTGGTACGTACCAGAGTCTTGACGTCCCCTTATCTCACTTCTTAAATCAAGAGGCATCTCACCCCCCACTCCGAACGGAGAGCCATGGGCCGCCCACGCCTGCTCCGCAGATGTCTCCTCGCCGCCCTGTCCGCCGCGCTCATCGGGTCCGCCGCCGTCGGTCCGGCGCGGGCCCAGGGCGCCGCTCCCGCGGCAGCGGCCGCCGCCACCTTCACCGACAACTTCGACGGGCCCGCCGGATCGGCGGTCGACGGCTCGAAGTGGACGCTGGAGACCGGTGACAACGTCAACAACCACGAGCGTCAGTACTACACCTCGGGCACGAAGAACGCGGCCCTGGACGGCCAGGGCCACCTGGTGATCACCGCCCGGAAGGAGAACCCGGCGGGCTACCAGTGCTGGTACGGCAGCTGCCAGTACACCTCCGCCCGGCTGAACACCTCGGGCAAGTTCAACGCGCAGTACGGCCATGTCGAGGCCCGGATGAAGATCCCGCGCGGGCAGGGCATGTGGCCGGCGTTCTGGATGCTGGGCACGCCGGTCAACTGGCCGGACTCCGGGGAGATCGACGTGATGGAGAACGTCGGCTTCGAGCCCTCCACCGTGCACGGCACCATCCACGGCCCCGGCTACTCCGGCTCGGGCGGCATAGGCGCGGGCTACTCGCTGCCGGGCGGGCAGGCCTTCGCCGACGCCTTCCACACCTTCGCCGTCGACTGGGCGCCCGACTCCATCACCTGGTCGGTGGACGGCAACGTCTACCAGCGGCGCACGCCCGCCGACCTGGGCGGGAAGACCTGGGTGTTCAACAAGCCCTTCTTCCTCATCCTGAACCTCGCCGTCGGCGGCTACTGGCCCGGCGACCCCGACGGCTCCACGCAGTTCCCGCAACAGCTGGTGGTGGACTCGGTGTCGGTGACGACCAGCGGCAGCGCCGCCGGGGTGCCGGTCAGGGGCCTCACGGGCAAGTGCATGGACGTGGCCGCCGCGAACTCCGCGAACGGCACCGCGGTCCAGCTCTACGACTGCAACGGCACCGCGGCGCAGGCCTGGACCGTCGGCTCGGACGGCACGCTGCGGGCGCTCGGCAAGTGCCTGGACGTCGCGAACAACGGCACCGCGGACGGCTCGGCCGTCCAGCTGTGGGACTGCACCGGTGGCCCCAACCAGAAGTGGACCGTCACCGGCGCCCACGACATCGTCAACCCCCAGGCGAACAAGTGCCTCGACGTGACCGGGAACAACTCGGCCAACGGCACGCGGCTGCAGATCTGGACCTGCACCGGCGGCGCCAACCAGAAGTGGACAGTGGGCTGAGCCACCGGCTCAGTGCAGCGTCCAGGTGTACTTGTCGCCGCCCACGAACCGGACCACGTCCGGGTCGTCCAGATCATGGATGACGATGCCGTGGGCGGCGGCCATCTCCAGCACGTCCGTGACGGTCCTGGCCTCGCCGACCACCTGACCGTCGATCTCAACGATCCGGAACGGCGGCTCGCCGTGCCGGCCCGGGCACACGCCGAGCACCAGGACCCGCGGCCGGGAGATGTGAGGGACTGCTTGTTCGGTCATGCGATTCAGCCTAGAACGCGAGGCGGGCCGACGACCTGCCAGCGGGAGCCGTCCGGGAGACCGGGGGCGGTGGCCCTCCCCCGTCCCCGGGGTGCCGCACGGCCTCAGGGACGGCGCCACTCGTCGCCGGTCAGGTGCGAACCCGCATGCGGGCCCATGCGGAGCATGCCGCCGTCGACGCTCCAGGAGGCACCGGTGACGTAGGAGGCGTCGGGGCCGGCCAGGAAGGCGATGACGGCGGCCACCTCGCGGGCGTCGCCGGGCCGCCCGAGGGGGATGCCCGGGCGGCGCACGGTGTGCACGTCGATGTCCTCCTGGCCGGTCATGGGAGTGGCGATCTCACCCGGCGCGACCGCGTTCACGGTGATGCCGTACTGGGCCAGCTCCAGGGCCATCGTCTGGGTGAGCAGACCGAGCCCGGCCTTGGCGGCGCAGTACGGCGCGGCGCCGACCCGGGGCTGGTGCTCGTGCACGGAGGTGATGTTGACGATCCGGCCGCCGTCGCCCTGCTCGATCATCCGCCGCGCCGCCCGCTGGCCGCACAGGAAGGGGCCGGCGAGATCGACATCGAGGACCCGCCGCAGGTCCGCCAGGGTCAGGTCGAGGTAGGGGGTCATCGTGCCCGTACCGGCGTTGTTGACCAGGACGTCGAGGCGGCCGAGTTCGGCGGACAGCTCGTCCACGGTGTCGGCGGCCCCGGGCAGCCGGGTCAGGTCCATCCGGGCGACGGCGGCCCGGCGGCCGTGCGCGCGGACCTCCTCGGCCGTCTCCTCGGCACCCTTCTCGTCGGAGTGCCAGGTGATGCCGATGTCCAGGCCCGCCTCCGCGAGACGTACGGCGGTGGCGCGGCCGATGCCGCTGTCCGCGCCGGTGATCAACGCCGTTCGCCGCGCGACCGGGGTGGACATGGCGGGCCTCCTCAGGGGGTCACAGGGGGTCACAGGGACGGGACTTCGCAGTACCCGGGGTGTGGACGGGCAAACGGGGGCGTCCGGGGCGGACGGGCACGGGCTGCGGTCGCCGGGCCCGCGGTGGCCGCTCACGCCGTTGCCCGTGTCCCGGGTGTCCCTGGACACCGGTCCGCCATGACCGCGCGCGTGGTTCCCCGCGCCCGGCGAGGGCGCCGGGTGCAGTCTTGGTAAGCATGGACCCCGTCGCGGCGCTCGACCGGATCGCCTTTCTGCTGGAGCGGGCGCTGGCGCCCACGTACCGGGTGCGTGCCTTCCGTACCGCCGCCCGGGTGCTGGCCGGTATGCCCGAGGAGGAGATCCGCCGGCGCGTGGCGGAGGGAAGCCTGGAGGCGCTGAAGGGGGTCGGCCCCAGGACCGCGCAGGTGGTGCGCGAGGCGCTGGCCGGTGAGGTGCCCGGATACCTGCGCAGGCTGGAGGAGGAGGCCGGTGCGCCGGCCGACCCGGACGGACCGGGCGCCGGGTTGCGGGCGCTGCTGCGCGGGGACTGCCACACGCACTCGGACTGGTCCGACGGGGGCAGCCCGATCGAGGAGATGGGGCGGGCCGCGGCGGGCCTCGGCCATGAGTGGACCGTCCTGACCGACCACTCCCCGCGGCTGACCGTGGCCCGCGGTCTGTCACCGGAGCGGCTGCGCGAACAGCTGGCGGTGGTGGCTGCGCTGAACACGCGATGGGCGCCGTTCCGGCTGCTCACCGGCATCGAGTGCGACATCCTCGAGGACGGCTCGCTGGACCAGGAGCCGGAGCTGCTGGAGCAACTGGACGTGGTGGTGGTGTCGGTGCACTCCAAGCTGCGGATGGACGCCCGGTCCATGACCCGCCGGATGGTGGCCGCGGTCAGCGATCCGCACGCCGACGTCCTCGGACACTGCACCGGACGCCTGGTGACCGGCAAGGGGCGTCCGGAGTCGGAGTTCGACGCCGACGAGGTGTTCGCCGCCTGCGCCCGGTCGCGGACGGCCGTGGAGATCAACAGCCGGCCGGAGCGGCTGGACCCGCCCCGCCGGCTGCTGCGCAAGGCGGTCGAGGCGGGGGTGCTGTTCGCGATCGACACCGACGCGCACGCGCCCGGCCAGCTGGACTGGCAGATCCTCGGGTGCGCCCGGGCCGAGGAGTGCGGGGTGCCGGCGGAGCGGGTGGTGACGACCTGGTCGGCGGACGAGCTGCTCGACTGGACGCGCGCGGGCCGCGTGCCGGCACGCGTGGCGGGTGCCGGACGTGGTACCCGGTCCCCTGAGTGAGAGAAAGGACCCCGGATGGACCGCGCCGCCGTCTTCGACGTCGACGGAACCCTCGTCGACACCAATCACCTGCACGTCGTGACCTGGTGGGAGGCTTTCCGGCAGGCGGGCCACGAGGTGCCCATGCACGCCGTCCACCGGGCCATCGGACTTGGCTCGGACGACCTCGTCGCCCATCTGCTCGGCGACGAGCGGGACAAGGACCAGGACGCGGCGCTGAGCGCGGCGCACAAAGCCCTCTACGGACAGTACTTCGAACGGCTCCCGGCCCTGCCGAAGGCGGGCGAGCTGCTGCGGCGGCTGCACCGGGACGGCTGGACGGTGGTCCTCGCCACCTCGGCGAGCGGCGCCGAGCTGGGTGCGCTGCGCCGGGCGATCGACGCCGACGACGCCATCGCGGGCACGGCGAGCGCGGAGGACGTCGAGCGGGGCAAGCCGGCCCCGGACCCGGTGGAACACGCGCTGGAGCTGGCCGGGGTCCCGGCCTCGCGGGCGGTGCTCGTCGGGGACACCGTGTGGGACATGCGGGCCGGCGGCAAGGCCGGGGTGCGCTGCGTGGGCGTGCTGTGCGGCGGGATCCCCCGCGCCGACCTGGAGGAGGCCGGGGCGGAGGCGGTGTACGCCGACCCGGCCGACCTGCTGGACCGGCTCGGCGAGAGCCCGTTCGGGTGAACCGCGCCGACTCCGCTCGACGGGCCCGAAGGCGGTCCGCCGGAGCCTCACCCGCCGGACCGGCTCGGCGGGAGCCCCTCGGGGCGAACCGCGCCGACTCCGCCGGACCGGCCCGAAGGCAGTCCGCCGGGCCGAACCTCACCGACCGGCCGGACCGGCTCGGCGAGAGCCCCTCGGGATGCGACTCCGCCGAACCGGCTGGGCGGGGGCATGGGACCGAGCCTCACCGAGCGTGACGCAGGTCACGTGGGGCCACGGAACATCGCGGGGTAATTGCCCGTTGAACCAACCGTGGGTATGGATGGGACAGTGTCCCCGGGCCTCACCTATTGCCCACAGGGACGATCGTTCGGCTGAAGCCCTGTGGAGCCTTTCGCCGAGAGGCGACCGCCATCCGTGCCCACCACCAGACCGCCCCGGCCGTGATTCCCCCGTCACGGTCGGGGCTTTCCACGAGCACTCCCCCGTACGCGTGAGCACTCCCCGTACGGCCCGCTCCGCTCTCTCCTGATCGCCCCGTGTGCGCGGACGGCGCCCGGGTACCCGGGCGGTCGTCGCAGCGGCCTCCGCCGCAAGGCCGGAAGGAGCCGAAGGTGAGCAGCTCAGCGGGCAGCAGGGTGGTCGTGACCGGCGCCACCGGCAATGTCGGGACGAGCGTGGTGCGTCTGCTCTCGGAGGACCCCCGGATCAAGTCGGTACGAGGGCTGGCCCGGCGGACGCCCGGGTGGTCGCCGCCGAAGACCGAGTGGTCCGCGGTCGACCTGACCTCGGACCAGGCGCACCTCGCGGAGCGGTTCGAGGGTGCCGACGCCGTCGTCCACCTGGCCTGGGCCTTCCAGCCGACCCACGATCCGGCCACCACCTGGCGCACCAACGTGCTCGGCTCCATCAAGGTGTTCGAGGCGGTCGCCGCCGCCCGGGTGCCGGCGCTGGTGCACGCCTCCTCGGTGGGCGCGTACTCGCCCGGGCCGAAGGACCACCCGGTGGACGAGTCCTGGCCGACGCACGGCTGGCCGGACGCCGCGTACTGCCGGGAGAAGGCCTACCTGGAGCGCACGCTGGACGTGTTCGAGCGGGACCACCCCGAGGTGCGGGTGGTCCGCATGCGCCCGGCGTTCCTCTTCAAGTGGGAGTCGGCGAGCGAGCAGCGGCGGATCTTCGGCGGGCGTTTCCTGCCCGGTCCGCTGGCCCGGCCCGACCTGCTGCCGTTCCTGCCGGACATCCCCGGCCTGCGGGTGCAGGCCCTGCACACGGACGACGCCGCCGAGGCCTACCGGCTCGCGGTGCACTCCGGCACCGCCCGCGGCGCCTTCAACCTGGCCGCGGATCCGCCGCTGGACGCCGGGGTGCTGGCCGAACTGCTCGGCACCCGCCCCGTGCGGCTGCCGCGCGCGGCGGCCCGGTCCGCGATCGCCGCCGCCTGGGGGCTGCACCTGCTCCCGGCCTCCCCGCACCTGTTCGACGCGGTGCTGCGCCTGCCCCTGATGGACTGCACGCGGGCCCGCACCGAGCTGGGCTGGCAGCCGACGCGGACGGCGACCGAGGTCGTCCAGGAGTTCCTGGACGGCCTGCAGAAGGGCGGCGGCATGCAGACGGAGCCGATGCGGGGACGCAAGGTCGGCTGACACGAAGTGTGCGACGGCGCGAGGCCGACCGGAACGGAGCCGGTGCGACGGCGCGGGCCGACCGGAACGAAGTCGATACGAGGGCGCACGGCCGACCGGACGACGTCGATACGAGGGCGCAGGGCCGGTCGTCGGACGCGCCACGAGGCAGAGGAGATCGTCATGGCCGCACAGCGGCAGCAGCCCGGACGCGAGAGCGGCGAGAACGAGCGGCCGGTGCCCAGGGACCTGCCCGATCAGCAGGCACAGCCGAACGACGACCCGTGGGAGGTCCCCCCGGGACGTGACACCGGCGAACAGGAGAACGAGGACGTCCCGGACACCGACGAGGCCGGCAGCGGACCCAAGGGCGCACCGCGCTCCGGCACGGTGCATCCGGAGCACCCGACGCCACAGGAGCCCTCGGCATAGCCCGTCGTCTCAACGGGACACGCCACCACCCGCACACCCGACGCCACCGGAACCCTCGGCACAGCCCGTCGTCTCAACGGGACACGCCACCACCCGCACACCCGGCACCACCGGAACCCTCGGCACAGCCCGTCGTCTCAACGGGACACGCCACCACCCGCACACCCGGCGCCGCAGCAGCTCTCGGCATCGCCGGTCGTCTCTGCCGCACGGTGCGGCCCGAGCACCGGCGCCGCGGGAGCCGTGGCCGTCACCTGTCGTCTCAGCGCGGGGACCGCTCCTCCAGGGCGGCCCGCCAGGCCGGGAGCCGGTCCTCGCCGACCGGTTCGGGGCGGCGGCCGCCGCTGGCGAAGAAGTCGGCCAGCGGCAGGATCGCCGCTCCGACGGTGACCGCGTCGGGACCGAGCCGGCCGAGTTCGATGGTCACCTTGTCCGCCGGGTGGCGCAGGGCGTACGTCGCCGCGTGCCGGCGTACGGCGGGCAGGAAGCGGATGCCGAGCTGGAGCCCGGCCCAGCCGCCGATGAGGATCCGCTCCGGCTGGAAGAGGTTGATCAGGTCGGACAGGCCGGCGCCGAGGTACTCGGCGGTCTCCTCCAGGACGCCGAGAGCCACCGGGTCGGCCTCGCCGCCCTCGGCCGGATAGGCGGCGGCGAGCATCGCGGTGAGCGCGGTCTCCTCGTCCGTCCCCTCGGGAGGCCGCCCGCCCTCCTCGCGCCAGCGTGCGAGCAGCGACTCGGCGCCGGCGTAGGCCTCCAGGCAGCCGGGCGCACCGCAGCGGCAGCGGCGGCCGCGGACCCGGACCGTCAGGTGGCCCCACTCCACCGCCCGTCCGTGCTCCACCTCGGGGGTGACGAGGCAGGCGCCGACGCCGGAGCCGAAGAGCACGACGACCGCGTTGCGGGCTCCGCGTCCGGCACCGAACCACATCTCCGCCTGCCCGAGGGTCTTGGCGCCGTTGTCGATGAAGTACGGCACCTCGTCGGGCAGCTGGGAGGTGGACCGGAGCAGCCGCTCCAGCGGTACGGCGGTCCAGCCGATGGTCTGCCCGTGCACGACCGCCCCGTGGTCCGGGGTGTGTTCGACGATGCCGGGGACGCCCACACCGACACCGAGCAGCCGCCCGGGCTCGGCCTGTTCGGCGGTGAGGACCTCGGCGATGCCCTCGCGGATGTGACCGGCGATGACGTCCACGTCGTAGCCCTGGAGGGTCAACGGGCGTTCGACGCGCGCGAGTTCCGTGAGAGCCAGGTCGAACAGCTCCACCCGGACCCGGGTCTCGCCGACGTCCACGCCGATCATCTGGCCGCTGTGCGGGGCGACACGCAGCAGGGTGCGGGGCCGGCCGCCGTCGGAGTCGACGCTGCCGGCCTCCTCCACCAGGCCGTCGGCGATCAGGTCGGCGACCACGTTGCTGACCGATCCGGAACTCAGCCCGGTCGCCGGACCCAGCTCGAACCGGCTGAGCGGGCCGTCGAAGTACAGCCGCTGCAGCACCGCCATGCGGTTGCCCCGTCTCAGGTCGCGTACCGTGCGTCCGCTGCGCCCCGCCATGTGGCTCCCTTCACAAACCCTGCCCGACCTGCAACATACCCCTTCGGACAGCGGGGACGCGAGATTCTCACAACCCTTAGTTCACGCTATGAGCTAAGACGGGGACGCGTGATCTCGTCCAGCGGCGACGAGTCGGACGGCCGGTCTCCCCCGCCCGGCGCCCCGACCTGCCCCGCCCACTCGCCCGACCGTCCCAGGGCCGGGCGTGGCAGACCTGCCTCACCCAGGGCCCGGCGCGGTGGACCGGTCACACCCGGCCCTGCGGACCCGGCCCACCGGGCCCGTGCCCCCGTGTCCCGCACCGCGCCCCCCCTTTCCTGCGGCTCAGCCCGCCGCGTACACGTCCTCGACGTAACGCCCGTCCGCCACCAGCGCGTCGAGCCAGCCGCGGGCCGCGTCCTCGTCGGTGCCGGGGGTGCGTTCCCGGTACAGGGTACGGAACGCCGCGCGGACCCCGGGGGCCATCCGGGCGCCGTCGCCGCAGACGTACACCCGGGCACCGGCGTTCAGCAGTTCCCAGACCTCGTCGGCCTCGGCGGCGATGCGGTGCTGCACGAACACCTGACCGTTCTCGGGTGCGGCGCTGAAGGCCGGGCGCAGCGCCACCGCGCCGGCCGCGTCGGCGGCGCGGAGTTCGCGGGCGTGCAGGAAGTCCGCGTCCGGGGCGTCGCAGCCGAAGTAGAGGAGCGCGGGCGGGAGTTCGGCCCCCCGCGCGCGGGCGGCGGCGCGGTCGGCCACGACCGCGCGGAACGGGGCGAGTCCGGTACCGGCGGCGACCATCACGGCCGGTGCCGAGCCGTCGACCCGGAAGGCCTCGCGGCAGGGCTGGACCCGGGCGTACACGGTGTCGCCGGGCCGCAGGGAGGCGAGGTGGCCCGAGCCTGTGCCCAGGTAGCGGCCCCGGCCGGAGCGGGCGGGGGCGTCGAGCACCGACACCATCAGGTCCGCGTGGCGCGGATCGACGGCCGGTGAGGAGGAGAGGGAGTAGTGGCGGGGCCGCAGCGGGGTCAGCAGGTCGAGCAGGAGCGGCGGGGCGAGGGCGCCGCGCAGGGCGGGGTGGTCCTCGGTGAGCTCCAGCAGGGTGCGCGGATCGTCCTCCGGCAGGGCCGCGAGGGCGGCACGCTCGGGCGGGCACGGGTCGGCCTCGGCGAGCAGGGACCGCTGCCGGGCCGTCGGCCGCTCCTGCAACTCGACGTGGTGGGTCAGGAGGTGACGTACGGTCAGTGGCCGGTCGACGGCGAGGCCGTCGCGGCGCGGGCGGGTGGCCCGGATGTCCAGGACGGTCTCGGGGTCGAGACCGAACGCGGCGACGGCGCGGTCCACCACCTCCGGGGCGTTGACGGGCAGCACGGTGAGGTGGTCGGCGGTGCGGTAGCCCACGCCCTCGGGCAGGGCGATGCGCAGGAACCGCTTGGTACGGCTGTGATCCGGCGCGGTGAGGTCGTACGCCTCGGTCACCTTCATGGGGACGAGTCCGTGCCGCTCCGCGAGGGCGTCCAGCGGGCCTCCGGTCAGCGTGCGGACCTCGTAGGCGTGGCCGGGCTCGGCCGGCCCGTCGGCCGTGGCGTCGGGGTCGCCGTGCTCCTGGAGGAGGGCGGTGCGCAGGCGGGCCGTGAACTCCCTGACGGTTCCGGCGAGATCACCAGAGGCGTCGGCGGCGGCGCGCTCGGTCAGGCGTGTGGCGCCGAGTTCGGCGAGGCGGGCGTCGAGGCGGGTGGGGACCTGCTGGTAGGTGGCGGTCCAGTTGCGGTCGCCGACGCCGAGGACGGCGTAGGTCACGCCGGTCAGGTCGGGGGTGCCGTCGAGCCAGGCGCTGAAGGCGGTGGCGTCGTCGGTGGGGCGGCCGTTGTAGGAGGCGGCGGTGATGACGACGGGACGGTCGGTGGGCAGTGCGCCGGCGTGGGCGTCCAGGGCGGCGACCTCGGTGGCGCAGCCCAGGGCGGCGGCCTCGTCGGCGAGTTGGGCGGCGAAGGCGCGGCAGGTGCCGTAGTTGCTGCCGTGCAGGAAGAGGGCGTGCGTGCCGGGGCGGACCCGGGCCGACAGGGTGCCGGGGGCCGGGTTCCGCGCTGCCTGGGCGGGGGCGGCGCCGGGCAGTGGGGCGTGGCGGCGGTCGGCCGGGGTGCGCGGCGTGAGCGTCAGGGTGAAGCCCTCGGGCTTCAGGGTGAGGGTCTCCTTCACGGTGAGCCGGTAGCCGGCGTGGTCGTGCAGCCGGTAGCGGTGGACCAGCATGGCGAGCAGCATGGTCGCCTCGTGCAGGGCGAACTGCCGTCCGATGCAGGCGCGTTCACCGGTGCCGAAGGGCTTGAAGGCGTGCACCGGGCGGGCCGCCTCCGCCTCGGCGGTGAACCGCTCGGGATCGAACAGCTCCGGGTTGTCGCCCCACACGGGCTGCCGGTGCAGCATCGGGGCGAGCACGGTGACGGGCTGTCCGGCGCGCAGCGGGATCCGGCCGCCGAGCAGGGTGTCGGCACGCGCGTGCCGGCTGAATGCGGCGGCCGTCGGCCACAGCCGCAGCGCCTCGTTCAGGACCTGGCGGGTGTAGGTGAGCCGCCCGATGTCGTCGTACGTCGGTTCGGGATCGGGCGTGTCGCCCCACAGCGCGTCGGTCTCCCGCTGCACCAGCCTCAGGGCGCTCGGATGCTTGGCGAGGTGGTACAGGGCGAAGGACATCGCGCCCGAGGTCGTCTCGTGGCCGGCGATCAGGAAGGTGATGACCTGGTTGCGGATGTTGGCCGGGTCCAGGGTGGTGCCGTCGGCGTGGTGCCGCGCGCTGAGCATCAGCCCGAGCAGATCGCCGGCGCCGCTCTGGTCGGTGCCGGCGCGGGCGGCGATGACGTCGTCCACGACCCCGGCGAGGTGGTCGGCGTCCCGCCGGAAGGCCTCGTCGGCGGCCGTGTGGTCCGTACCCGGGGTGTGGGCCAGGCGGGTCATGCTCCATTCCAGGCAGCGCACCATCGACTCCACGAAGAGGTGCGCTTCGGCCCGCTCGAAGGAGCCGAAGTCATAGCCGAATCCGGCCAGTCCGATGGTGTCGAGGGTCATCCGGGTCATGTCGTCGGGCACGTCCACGGGCCGTCCGGCGCGGGCCGCGCGGTCCCAGGACCCGATCAGCCGCCGCGCCACCCTCAGCATCACCGGGTGGTAGGTGCGCATCGATCCCAGCGCGAAGGCGGGCATCAGGATGTCGTGCGCCTTCGCCCAGTTCGGCTCGTCGTTGTACGCGGTGAACAGACCGTCGGCGGTGAAGGCGCGCACGTTCTCCAGCGCGGGCCCGACGTGCTTGGCGAACCGCTCCTCGTCGGCCAGGTCGGCGACCAGGTCCGCGTCGGCGACGAACAGCACGTCCCGGCCGTGCAGTCGGCGCACCAGCACCGGCCCATGGATCCGCATCAGGTCCATGACCTGCTGGATGGGGGTACGGCCCGGTCCCGTGGCGGTGATGTCCACGACGGGGACGGCGGGCAGGGTTCCGGCCGGATCGCGGTGCGGTGCGGTGGGGGGCATGACGCGACAACTGCCTTTCGCGGTAACGGAGTACTCCGTTCCAGGGTGGTCCGGTGCCGGGGGCACCGAGGGCCGCCGCACTACACGATCGTGCAGTCGAAACCGGTGTGCGGGGCTTGCGCCCCGGCGTCCCAGTCCTCCGCCGGTGCCGGTGGAGTTGTCGCTGACCTGGGTGTTCGTCTTGGATGAGGGGGACGGCCCGGCGGTCTGGGGAGGTGCGCGTGGACGTGGGGCGGCAGGACGCCGTGCTCTGGCGCAACCGCGCGATGACCCTGTTCGACCGGGTGTCGGTGCCGGTCGCGGTGTGCGATGTGTACGGCCTGGTGGTGCTGGCCAATCCCGCGATGGCCGCGGAGGTCGGTACGGCGCCGGGACGGCTGCGGGGCGAGAACGTGCTGGAGCTGTTCCGCCCGCAGGAGGCCACACAGGTGGAGCGGATCGCCGAGGCGCTCCGGCTGCGACGCCGGTCCCGCTACCGGGTGTCGGTGTGCTGGCGGGCACCCGGTGGCACCGAGCGGTACGGCGAGCTGACGGCGGATCCGGTCAGCGACACCGTGGCGGAGACGCCGGCGCTGCTCGTGATGTTGCGCGTGCTGGGCGAGCGCGCCGAGCCGCGGGAGCCCGGACCGGCGCCGGTCACGCCGGTGGAGGGGCGGGTGCTGGCTCTGCTGGCCGGGGGCGCCACCACGGCCCGGGCCGCCCGGGAGCTGGGGCTCACCGTGGACGGCGTGAACTACCACCTGCGCCGCCTGTCGGCCCGCTGGAGCGCGGCCAACCGCACCGAACTCGTCGCGCGTGCCTACGCGTTGGGCGTCCTCGTCACCGGGGTGTGGCCGCCGGAGACGAGCGCGCGGGGAGCGGACTGAGACGCGGCACGCAGCGTCCGGGAGCGGACCGGGACGCCGTACCGCACGTCCGGGGAGCGGACCGGGAGGCCATACCGCCCGCCCGGGAAACGGGACCGAGTGGCCGTACCACCCGTCCGGGAGCGGGCCGGGACGCAGTACCACGCGTGCCCTCCCGGTGGGCGTGAGCGCCTGCGGCGCGGGGCGTCCGACTGGTGGAGCCCCTTCACCGGGCAGCCGGCTGCTCCGGGCGGTTCCCCCGGCCCGCGGTCACCCGCCCGAGTTCCGCCGCACCGCGCCGGAACGTGTCGCTGGAGCCCACCGCCGCGTGGGCCATCGGCATGCGATCCACGACGCCGGCCGGCGCCATCTCGGCGTGCACCGCGCGGGCGAGTGCGTGGGAGGTGTCGGGGTCAGCCGGTCGGCGACGGCGTACATCAGCCGGCCCCGCCGGCGCGTGCGCGTCGTCTCGCGGCCGTCCGGCCGCGCCACCTGCGGACCCGCGGCAGGCGCTGTCCTCCGCACCGGAAAAGCATTGGATCACCCTGATCCGGCTAATTAAGATAGTCCAGAACCTAGGGACCCTAGGTTGACCGGCCGGACCCGGAAGGCCCCCCCCATGAGATCGCTCACCGAGCAGGACATCCGCAACTCGTTCGTCAACTGTTCCAAGGGCGAGGCCAAGCGGCTCGCGGTCCCACGTGATCTCGCCGAGCGGCCGTGGGACCACCTGGACTTCCTCGGCTGGCGCGATCCCGGGGCCCCCGACCGCAGCTACCTGGTCACCGAACGGGAGGGCGAACTCGTCGGGGTCACCCTGCGCTTCCCGGCCGTGCAGCGCGGCTTCCTGCACCGCAGCATGTGCTCGGTGTGCCTGACCACCCATACCGGGGGCGGGGTGTCGCTGATGACCGCGCGGAAGGCGGGAACGGCGGGCCGCGAGGGCAACTCGGTCGGGCTGTACATGTGCACCGACCTGGCGTGTTCGCTGTATCTGCGCGGCAGGAAGGCGCCCGAATCCGGCGTCCGGATCGAGGAGAGCCTGACCCTGGACGACCAGATCGACCGCGCGCGGGGCAATCTGTCCGCCTTCCTGGACAAGCTGTACGCGTGACCGCCCCGGGCCCACGCCCGGCAGCGTGACGCCGTCAGGTCCGCGCCCGGCAGCGTGAACGCCGTCGGGTCCACTGGACAGCGTGTGTGCCGTCAGCCCGCGCCCGGCGGCGTGAGTGCCGCCAGGTCCACGCCCGGCAGCGCGAGTGCCTCGGCGTCGCGGCGACCTCTCGAAGGTGGCCGGTTATCACCCCCGCCCCGGCCCACGAGGGTGATGAACCCCTGGTCCAGACGGCGTAACCACGATCCCTCGCCCACCGCGCGAACACTTACGGACAGAAATCGTCCGCAAACAGGCACGTTCGACGCACCCGAGGAACGGGAACAGGCCAAGGGATGCTCGACCTACGAAAGTGGACCACGGTACTGCGGCGTCTGGTGGGGCGCCGCCGGGAGCCGGTGGTCGTCCAGACGCTGCGCTCCGCCGCGGCCGCGACCGTCGCCTACGTCATCGCTCTCCGGCTGAGCCCCGAGCCGGCCCCGCTCACCGCGCCCCTGACCGCTCTGCTGGTCGTCCAGGTGACCTTCTACGCCACACTCACCAACGGCATCCGCCGGGTGAACTCCGTCGTGGCAGGCGTAGTGGTCGCCATCGCCTTCAGCGTGCTGGTGGGCCTGACCTGGTGGAGCCTTGCGCTGCTCATCGTGGCGGCGCTGGCCGTCGGGCATCTGGTGCGGGTCGACGAGTACGTGGCCGAGGTGGCGATCAGCGCCATGCTGGTGCTCGGGGTGACCACCGTCGGGTTCACCGCGTGGGCGAGAATCGTGGAGACGCTGATCGGCGCGGTCGTCGGAACGGCCTGCAACCTGCTGCTCCCACCCCCGGTGTGGGTGGACGCGGCCGGCCGGTCGATCGAGGACCTGGCACGCCGGGTACGGCAGCTGATGCTGCGGATGGGTGAGGAGGCCGCGAGCCGCATCCCCTGGGAGCAGGCGGCCGAGCGGCTGCACGAGGCACGCCGGCTGGACCACGACATCGTCCAGGTGGACGCGGCGCTGCGGCAGGCGGAGGACAGCCTGCGGCTCAATCCGCGGGTCAAGGAGGGCCTGCTGCACCGCGTGGTGCTGCGGACCGGCCTGGACACGCTGGAGATCTGCACGGTGGTCCTCCGGGTACTGGCCCGCTCGTTCACGGACCTGGCGAAGGCTCGCGGGTCCGAGGAGCTGTTCCCGCCGAAGATCGGGGCGACCGTGGCGCAGTTGCTGTCGGAGATCGCCGACGCGGTGGTCAGCTTCGCCGTCCTCGTGACCACCGATCTGAGCGAGAACGCGGAGTCGGCCGAGGCCCGGCTCACGGCCGAGCTGCACACGGCGGCCGGCACCCGCGACCGGCTGGACGAACTGATGCGCGAGGAGATCGCCAAGGACCGGTCGAACTGGCAGCTGATGGGCGCGGTGCTGACCGAGACGACCCGGATCATCGACGAGCTGAACACCGAACACCGCACCCGCCGCCTGCTGGAGGAGCTGGACCGGGTGTCCCGGGAGCAGCGGGCGAGGCTGCCGCGGATGACCCGGCTGCGCGAGCGCATCGGCGTCAAGGAGGAGCAGTGGCGGAACCGTGCCGGCGTCGGCGGGCGTTCACGCTGAAGAAGTGCCGGGACGGCTGGGCACCGGCTGCGAGGGGGCCGGATGACCGGCGCGGCGGCTCGGATCGACGGGACCACCCTGCGGCTGCCGGGCGGAGTGGCGGTGCGGTTCGTCCGCACGCTGCGGCTGCCCGAGCAGGGCACCCGTCCGCTGCCGCCGGGGCTGGGCGAGTTCCCGGTCCGGCGGGGGGGGCCGACTACGCCGGCACGGTCCCCGAGGAGTGGCGGTGCGGTTCGTCCGCACGCTGCGGCTGCCCGAGAAGGGCACCCGTCCGCTTCCGGGGCTGGGCGTGTTCCCGGTCCGGCGGGGGGCCGACTACGCCGGCACGGTCCCGGAGGAGTGGCTGACCCGCGGCGGCGTGCTGCTCCCGGTGTATCTCCGCGAGGCGATGTGGTGCCGGCCGACGGGCGGGTGACCCCGCTGAAGGAGGCGCCCGGCCGGCCGGTCGAGGACGGGGACTGGTAGCGCACCCGGGGCTCTCACCGGGTACAACGGTCTTGGCCGGCTTGCCCCTGCCGGGGGTGGCGGCCAAGGTGACTGTCACGACCGGGGCAACGGACGACCTGAGGTGCGGCATGGACACGGAGACAGGGGTGGCGGACGGGAGGCCGCGGGGCGAGCGGGACCGCGAGGGCGGGCGCGGCTGGACCAGACGCCGGTTCGCCGGGGCCGTGGCGGGCACGGCGGCGGTCGCGGCGGTGCCGTCCCTGGCCACCCTGTCGGCCGACCCTCCGGCCGAGCGGAGCGAGCCCCGGGCCGTCGCACCGCTCTGGAAGCGCTCCGGGCCCCGCCCGCTGTACGTGGGCACCTACACCTCCGCCGACGGCGGCGGCACCGGCATCTGCCTGGCCTCGTACGACTCGGCGACGGGCCGGATCACCGGTTCGGGCACGATCACCGGGGTTCCGGACCCCTCGTACCTCACCGTGCACCCGGACGGCCGGACGCTGTACGCGGTGGACGAGCGACAGGCCGGCGGTGTGACGGCGGTGCGCCTCGCGGACCGCCGGGTGCTGGGCACCCGGAGCACGGGCGGCGCGGGCCCCTGTCACCTGTCGGTGCATCCCAACGGGCGCTGGCTGCTCAGCGCCGAGTACGGCTCGGGCAGTGTCGTGGTGCACCCGATCGACGCCTCGGGCGCCCTGGGCGAGCGCACCGACCGGGTCACGCACTCCTCGCCGCCGCCCGGCCCGGGCCAGCAGGGGCCGCACGCCCACCAGATCGTCACCGGCCCGGACGGCGGTCACGTCCTCGCCGTCGACCTCGGCACCGACACCGTGTACACCTACCGGCTCGACCAGGGCGCGGGCAGGCTCACGGAGGTGGCCCGGGCCCGCACCCGGCCGGGCGCCGGACCGCGCCACCTGACCTTCCATCCGGACGGCCGGTACGCGTACCTGGCCAACGAGGTGGACGACACCGTCACCGTCTGCGCCTACGACCCCTGGACCGGTCGCGTGCGGATCGGGGAGCCGCAGCCGACGGGCTCGGGCGGCGGCACCAACTACCCTGCGCAGATCCTGGTGACTCCGGACGGCGCGTACGCCTTCCTGGCCAACCGCGGCCACAACAGCCTCGCGCGGTACGCGATCGAGGCCGACGGAGCCCGGCTGCGGCTGCTCGGGACGGTGCCGGTGGGCGGGGACTTCCCGCGGCAGATCGCCTTCTCGCCCGACGGCCGGCTGCTGTTCGCGGCGAACCAGCGCTCCGGGACGGTCAGCGTCTTCCACGTGGAGCCCGGCAGCGGAGGACTGCGCCCGGCCGGTGAGCCGTTCGCCTCACCCGTCGCCGTCTGCGCGCTGCCGCTGTAGGGCTCGGGGGCAGGCGGCGGCACCGGCCTGCGCCAGCAGGACGTGCATGCGCTCGGTGAGCTGGGTGACGTCGTCGGCCGGCGCGTGGAAGGGCAGCCGTACGTCGCCGTGGGCGCGGCCGCGCTCGATGCGCAGCGTGAGTCCGTGCCGGTCGACGGCGAGGGGCACCACCCGGATCGCGGCGTGCAGGCACTCCGGCCGCACCAGGCGGGTGAGCCGCTCGACCGCGTCCGGGTGGGCGTCGGCGAGATGGGTGAGCAGCCGGGACTCGGCACCGGCGAGCGGGTCCGGCCGGGCGGCGGCGAATTCGCCGAGGTCGACGACCACGGCCCCGGAGGACTGCCGCAGCACGACCCGGGTGGGCCGGAAGAGCAGGGAGCCGCCGGACGGTGCGAACCAGCCGGCGAGCCGGACCCGGGCCCGGATCCGGTCGCGCACCGGCACAGGTGCCACGTCGGCGAACTCCAGTACGGCGGAGGGCTCCTGGCGCGGTGCGCAGACGGCCGCCGTGGCCAGGGTGCTGTCGTCGGGCACCGCCAGCCGCACCTCGCCGTCGTCGGTCACGACGTGCGCGCCGACGTACTCCTCGCGTACGCCGTCCGCGGTCACCGCGCACGACCACGCGGCGGCCAGCGCCGATCGCGCCCGTGCCGCCGCGCCGGGTGCGGCCGTCCAGTCCTGCGTATCACCCATCCCGAGACCTCCTTAGGTAAGCCTTGCCTAACTTACCGAAGATCGGGGTGTGCGCCAACCGGGCGCGCCGACCGGTGCGACGGTTTCGGCGGTCGGGAGGTCAGGCGATGACGCCCAGCAGAGCCCGGGCGCACAGGTCCCGCACCTGCTGCAGGGTCGACTCGCCGTCACGCAGCCACTCCAGGCACACGGCCGTGGTGAAGGCGAGCCAGCCCCGCACGGCCAGACGCACCCGCGGATCGCCGCCGAAGGCCGGCCCGAACTCGGGGTCGGCCGCGAGGGCCGCCAGGATCTGCCGCTCCTGCGCGGCCAGGGCCTGCTGGTAGACGCGGCGTACGGCCTGGTCGCCGGCCGCGTCGGCGCGGTGGAAGGCGCGGAAGCCGTGGGCGTGCGCGCGCACGTAGCCGAGGTAGGTCTCGAGACCGGCGGTGAGCTGCTCGCGGACCGGCATCCCGGGCACGGCCGCCGTCATGCGCAGCATCCGCTCGCTCTCCCGCTCCACGACCGCGGCGAAGAAGTCCCGCTTGTTCGGGAAGTAGTGGTACAGCAGCCCGCGGGAGACCCCGGCGATCTCGGCGACCCGTTCGATCCGCACCTCGTCGTAGGGGCTCTCGGAGAACAGCTTCGCGCCGACCGACAGCAGCTGCTCGCGGCGCTCCTCGGTGCTGAGTCTGCGCCGGGCGCGTTCCCCCTGGTTGGCCGGCATGACGACACTTTACTTGACGCCGGTTCAACAGCCGGAACACACTGGAACCGTTATTGAACTCACGTACAACACGTGCGTCCCGCAGGTCCACCGGTCCGCCGGCTCGAGGGAGGTCGTCATGGCGGAGGCGACACAGACCGGGCTGCCGAAAGGGTTCCGGAGCGCGGAGCAGGGCTGGCCCGAGTTGCACCGCATCCCGCACCCGCCACGCAGGCTGCCCCTGCTCGGCGATGTGCTCGGCGCCGACCGGCGCCGCCCGCTGCAGGACACCGTGCGCCTGGGGCGCGAGCTGGGGCCGGTCTTCCGGCGCCGGGCGTTCGGCAAGGAGTTCGTGTTCGTGTGGGGGGCGCCGTTCGTCGCGGACCTCGCGGACGAGTCCCGGTTCGCCAAGCACGTCGGGCTGGGGGTGGCCAATCTGCGGCCGGTCGCCGGGGACGGCCTGTTCACCGCCTACAACCACGAGCCGAACTGGCAGCTGGCGCACGACGTCCTGGCGCCCGGGTTCAGCCGGGAGGCCATGGAGGGCTACCACGCGATGATGCTGTCGGTCGCCGGCCGGCTGACCGACCACTGGGACCGCCGGGCCGCGGCCGGGGACACGGTGGACGTGCCCGGCGACATGACCAAGCTGACCCTGGAGACGATCGCGCGCACCGGGTTCGGGCACGACTTCGGCTCGTTCGAGCGGGACCGGCCGCACCCCTTCGTCACGGCGATGGTCGGCACCCTGACGTACGCCCAGCGGCTGAACAGCGTGCCCGGGCCGCTGGCCCCGCTGCTGCTGCGCGCCGCCGCCCGGCGCAATGCCGCCGACATGGCGCACCTCGACCGCACGGTCGACGACCTGGTGGCGGCCCGGCGCCGGTCCGGCGGTGGGAGCGAGGGTGACCTGCTGGACCGCATGCTGGAGACCGCGCACCCGCGGACGGGTGAGCGGCTGTCCGCCGAGAACGTCCGCAAGCAGGTGATCACGTTCCTGGTGGCGGGCCACGAGACCACGTCGGGTGCGCTCTCCTTCGCGCTGTACTACCTGGCCAGGCACCCGGAGATCGCCGCCCGGGCCCGCGCCGAGGTGGACCGCGTCTGGGGCGACACCCCGCGGCCCGGGTACGACCGGGTGGCCAAGCTGCGCTACGTCCGCCGCGTGCTCGACGAGTCACTGCGGCTGTGGCCGACCGCGCCGGCCTTCGCCCGGGAGGCCCGGCACGACACGGTGCTCGCCGGCACGCATCCGATGCGCCGGGGCGCCTGGGCGTTGGTGCTGACGCCCATGCTGCACCGCGACCCGGAGGTGTGGGGAGAGGACGCCGAGCGGTTCGACCCCGACCGGTTCGACACGGGTGCCGTGCGGGCCCGGCCGCCGCACAGCTTCAAGCCGTTCGGCACCGGGGCCCGGGCCTGCATCGGCCGCCAGTTCGCGATCCACGAGGCGACCCTCGTCCTCGGCCTGCTGCTGCGCCGCTACGACCTGAGCCTGGTCCCCGGCTACCGGCTGACCGTCACCGAACGCCTCACCCTGATGCCGGAGGGACTGCGGCTGCGGCTGCGACCGCGGCCCGCGCGCGCCGACGGCTCGGAGCCGGCCACCGAAGCGGCGCCGGACACCGGACCCGTGGCGGACGCCGGACCCGTGCGGAGTACCGGGCCCCTGCCGGCTGCCGTACCGGCGGCGGATGCCGTACCGGTGCCGCGGGAGGGGGCGCGGCCCGCGGATCGCTGCCCGGCCCAGGGCGGGACCGCCTCGGTCCCCGTCCGGCGCGGCGCCGACCGGTCAGCCGGCCGCTGTCCAGTGCCCGGGACGGGTGACTGACTCGGGCAGCCGGGTACCGGCGCTCCCCCGGGCCGCGTCGAGCTGCGGCTGGGTGAGGAAGAAGGCACCGGTGAGATCCGCGCCGGTCAGGTCCGTGTCCCGCAGGTCGGCACCGATCATGTCGGCCCCGCGCAGGTCGGCACCGGTGAGGTCGGCGGCGATCAGGTAGGCCCCGCGCAGGCTCGCCCCGCGCAGGTCGGCGCCCCTCAGCCGGGCCCCCACGAGGTCCGCGCCCCGGCGGTCCTTGCCCTTTCCCTTGCCGCCGGCACCGGCCCGGACCAGGTCGCTGGTGCGCAGCAGATGCACGTTGACCTCCTGCCGGTACGCGGCCACGTCCAGCGCGGCCAGCTCCTCGGGGGTCTGCCGGGTGAGCCGTTCGGTACGCTCCAGCGCCCGCCGCAGATCGGCGTGGACGGGGCGCGCGGCGGGCAGACCCAGTGCTTCCGTCAGGTACCGCAGAAGCTCCTGCAGCTGCCGGACGACCGGGAACACCTCGAACATCAGGCGCGCGTGCTCCTTCGACGCGGTACGCCAGTCCTGCCCGGCGAAGGTGACTCGCGAGACCTTCTGACCGGCGCCGAAGCAGTCGTAGACCGTGCAGCCGGTGAAGCCCTTCTCGCGCAGGCCGGCGTGGATGCCGCAGCGGTGGTCACCGCCCAGGTTCGGGCACGGCGTGCCCGCGGGCTTGTTCAGCGCGAAGTCGGTGGAGCGGGCGAAGGGCAGGGCGACACAGCACAGCCCGAAGCACTGGGCGCAGTCACCGCGCAGTTCGGAGGGGTCGACTATCTGGTCCGGCATGAGACCCAGCCTACTGACCTGCGCAGCCGCCCTGTTCGGTCCGGCCGCCGCGGAGCCGGACCGGTTCGCCGCCCGGCTCCGCGGCGGACCCGGACGTTCACCGTCCGCCGCCGCGGGGCCGGACCGCTCACCACCGGCCGCCGCGGGAGCCGGTGCCGTCCCGTCCCGCGGCCCGCGGGTCAGGCCTCGTCGCGGGCGAGGGCCAGGAGCCGGTCCAGTACCCGGGGGGCGCCCGTGCGCAGGCCGTCGTGCTCGTACTCGTCGGTGACCCAGGTGCGCAGGCCGCGGACGGCGCGCGCCGTCTGCAGCGCGTGGGCGGTGTCGACGTACATGTCGTCGTGGTAGACGGCGGCGGCGACCGGGACCTCGTTGGCGGCCAGCCGGGCGGGGTCGTACAGCGGACCCCAGTCGGTGCGGGCGGCGAGCAGGTCGGCCGTCTCGCGCAGCGGGCGCAGGGCCGGGTCGGCGTCGAACATCCAGGGATGGACGGTCTCACCGGTGAAGAGCACCGGGGTGTCGTCCGCGAGCGCCTTGGCCGCGTCGAACTGCGGGAACTCGGCGCGGACGCGTTCGGCCGCCCAGGCGGTGGGGCGGGCGTCCTGGGCGTAGATCGTCTCGTGGACGAGCGCGTAGAGCGGGTGCGAGGCGTACGACAGCAGGTTCTGCGCCTGTTCCTGGAAGGCGTCGGAGAGGTCGAGGCCGCCGGGGGTGCGCACGAAGGCGTCCTCCAGCAGATGGTGCAGGCGGTGGCTGCCGTCGCCGGTGCCGAGCATCAGGCCGAGGGACTGGAAGGCCTCCACCGTGAACCGGTAGCCGTTGGGCAGGACCACGTCGCCGGTGAGGAGGTGGTCGGCGATCCGACGGGCTCGTTCGACGTCCTGCGGATAGCGGGCGTAGTGCGCGGCGACCTTGCGCTCGATGCGCGGGTAGGCGGAGCGGTAGACGTCGTCGGCGTGCGCGCGCAGGGCGGGCAGGCCCCCGGTGATCACGGCGGTGTGCAGGCCCTCGGGGGCGAGGGAGAGGTACGACACCGTGCAGAAGCCGCCGAAGCTCTGCCCGAGCACGGTCCACGGGGCGCCCCCGGTGACCTGCGGGCGGATGGCCTCGCAGTCGCGGACGATGGAGTCGGCACGGAAGCGGGCGAGGTAGTCGGCCTGTTCGGCGGGGCCGCCGCGCAGCGGGAGGGTCTGGCGGGTGGCGGGCGTGGAGCTGCCGGTGCCGCGCTGGTCCAGCAGCAGGACGCGGTGATCCCGCAGAGCCCGGTCGAGCCAGGCCTGCCGTCCGACGAAACGATTCGCCCCGAAGCCGGGGCCGCCCTGCAGGTACAGCAGCCAGGGCAGGTCCTGTCCCGTCTTGTCGCTCGCGACCGCCTCACGGGCGTACAGCTCGATGGTCTCGCCGCCCGGGTCGGCGTGGTCGAGGGGCACGGTGAAGCGGCGGTCGGTGAGGACGACACCGGGCTGGCGGTAGCTGAGGCTCAACGGGGCTCCCGGGACGGATGGGATGGACGCGTTCCAGTTCAGCACACGAGCGGGTACGGGCCGACCTCCGGGATCATGGATTGTTACTGAACTTCGAGTCAGCGGGCGGCGGCGCTCGAGCGGTGCACCGTTGACGTGGGGAGGGGCGGCAGCGTCGGCTCGGGGAGGAGGCGGCAGCTGCGGCACCCGCCGGAGCCGCCGGCGGCGGCCCGGCTCGCCGCACGGTGAGCGGCGGTCCCCCGCGCCGGGATGCGCCCACTACCCTGCACTCGTCCGACGACCGACAGCGAGGAGCCGCGATGCGTGTCGCCCTGTTCCTGACCTGTGTCAACGACACGCTCTATCCGGACACCGGCCGTGCCGTCGTGAGACTGCTGACCAGGCTGGGTGTGGAGGTCGACTTCCCGATGGGCCAGAGCTGCTGCGGGCAGGCCCACTACAACACCGGCTACCGGCACGAGGCGGAGCCGCTCGCCCGGCACTTCTGCGACGTCTTCGGCGGGTACGAGGCGATCGTGACCCCGTCCGGCTCGTGCGGGGCGATGGTGCGGGAACTGTACCCGCGCATGGGGGAACGGGCCCGTGCCGAGGGCCGGGGCGGCTCGCTCGCGGCCACCGTGGCGCCGGTGGTGCCCAGGACGTACGAGCTCACCGAGTTCCTGGTGGACGTGCTGGGCGTGACGGACGTCGGTGCCTGGTACCCGCACACCGTCACCTACCACCCCACCTGTCACGGTCTGCGCTCCCTCGGGCTCGGGGACCGGCCCCGGCGGCTGCTGGCAGCGGTGAAGGGGCTGGAGCTGGTCGAGCTGCCGGGCGCCGAGGAGTGCTGCGGGTTCGGCGGCACGTTCGCGCTGAAGAACGCCGAGGTGTCGGCGGCGATGGGCACGGACAAGGTGCGCAACGCGGAGTCGACGGGCGCCGAGGTGCTGTGCGCGGCGGACAACTCCTGCCTGATGCACATCGGCGGCACCATGAGCCGGCTGCGCACGCGCATGCGGCCGGTGCACATCGCGGAGATCCTGGCGAGCACGGAGGAGGAACCGGCGCTGTGAGCGGGACGTTCGTCGGCATGCCCGCCTTCCCGAAGGCGGCGCACGACGCTGTGCACAACCCCACGCTGCGCGGCAATCTGCGGCACGCCACGCACACCATCCGGGCCAAACGCGCGCTGGCGGTCGGCGAGTTGTCCGACTGGGCGGAGCTGCGGGAGGCGGGCCGCCGGATCAAGGACCACACACTGCGTCATCTGGACCGCTATCTGGTGAAGTTGGAGGAGGCGGTCACCGCGGCGGGCGGCACGGTCCACTGGGCCGTGGACGCCGACGAGGCCAACCGGATCGTGGCCCAACTGGTCAAGGAGACCGGCGAGTCCGAGGTCGTCAAGGTCAAGTCGATGGCCACGCAGGAGATCGGGCTCAACGAGGCGCTCGAGGCCGAGGGCATCCGCGCCTACGAGACCGATCTCGCCGAGCTGATCGTGCAGTTGGGCAAGGACCGGCCCTCGCACATCCTGGTTCCGGCCATCCACCGCAACCGCGCCGAGATCAGGGACATCTTCGCGCGCGAGATGGGCGAGTGGGGGCGCCCGGCCCCCGAGGGCCTGACCGACTCTCCCGCCGATCTCGCCGAGGCGGCCCGGCTGCACCTGCGGGAGAAGTTCCTGCGCGCGAAGGTCGGCATCTCCGGCGCCAACTTCATGGTCGCCGAGACCGGCACGCTCGTCGTCGTGGAGTCCGAGGGCAACGGCCGGATGTGCCTGACCCTGCCCCGGACGCTGATCTCCGTCGTCGGCATCGAGAAGGTGGTGCCCACCTGGCGGGACCTGGAGGTCTTCCTGCAGACCCTGCCCCGCTCCTCCACCGCCGAGCGGATGAACCCGTACACGAGCATGTGGACCGGCACCACCGACGGCGACGGCCCGCGGACCTTCCACCTGGTGCTCCTCGACAACGGCCGCACCGACACGCTCGCCGACGAGGTCGGCCGGCAGGCCCTGCGCTGCATCCGCTGCTCGGCCTGCCTGAACGTGTGCCCCGTCTACGAGCGCGCGGGAGGACACGCCTACGGCTCGGTCTACCCCGGCCCGATCGGCGCCATCCTCAGCCCCCAGCTCCGGGGCACCGCCAGCGAGATCGACGCCTCCCTGCCGTACGCCTCGTCCCTGTGCGGGGCCTGCTACGAGGTGTGCCCCGTCGCCATCGACATCCCCGAGGTGCTGGTGCACCTGCGGGAGCGGGTGGTGGAGGGCGGCCCCGCGGTGCGCGAGGGCAACCGGGTCGTCCTGCGGCCCGCCCGGGGGCACGCGGCCGAGCGGGCCGCCATGCGGGCCGCGCGCTGGGCCTTCGCCCACCCCGGCGCCCTGCGCGCCGGGCAGCGGCTCGCGTCCCGCACCCGCCGGCTGCACCCCCGTACCCTGCCGGGCCCGGGCCGGGCGTGGAGCGGCACCCGGGACCTGCCGGCCGTGCCGGCGGAACCCTTCCGGGACTGGTGGCAGCGCACACGCGGCGGACAGGACGGTGCCGAATGAGCAGCAGGGATCGGATCCTGGGCCGGGTGCGGCGGGCGCTCGCCGACGTCCCCCCGGACGACCCGCCCTACGAGGCGGCCGTGCAGCGGGACTATCTGCGCGAGCACGGGGAGCGGACCACCGAGCGGACGGTGGAACTGCTGGCGGAGAACCTGGCGGACTACCGGGCGATCGTCCACCGCTGCGCCGCGCGGGAGGTGTCCGGGCTCGTCATGCGCCTGCTGGCCGAGCACGGCTCCCGGGAGGTGCTGGTGCCGCCGGGGCTGCCGCCGGAGTGGATGTCCGCGGCCGGCCCCGTGCGCGTCCTCGACCGGGCGGCCGACACGCCGCACCGGCTGGACCGGGTGGACAGTGTGGTCACCGGGTGCGCCGTGGCGATCGCCGAGACCGGCACGCTCGTCCTGGACGGCTCCCCCGACCAGGGCCGGCGCCGTATCTCGCTCGTCCCGGACCACCACATCTGCGTCGTACGGGTGCCGGAGCAGGTCGTCGCCTCCGTCCCGCAGGCCCTCGAACGTCTCGACCCGGCCCGTCCGTCGACCTGGATCTCCGGTCCGTCGGCCACCAGCGACATCGAGCTGGACCGGGTGGAGGGCGTGCACGGGCCGCGCAGGCTGGAAGTGGTCCTGCTCGGCTGACGGCCCCGGCCGTCCGCCGGTCGGGCCACGGCCGGATGACGGCCGGTGCGGCCGGCCGTAGCGTGAGGGGATGATCCGGTTCGAGCAGGTCACCAAGCGGTATCCGGACGGTACGACGGCCGTGGACGACCTCTCCTTCGACGTGCGCGAGGGCGAACTGGTCACCCTCGTCGGGCCGTCCGGGTGCGGCAAGACGACGACCATGATGATGGTGAACCGGCTCATCGAGCCGACCTCGGGCCGGATCTTCGTCGACGGCGAGGACGTCGCGGGCGTCGACCCGGTGCGGCTGCGCCGCCGCATCGGCTACGTGATCCAGCAGGTCGGCCTCTTCCCGCACCGCACCGTCCTGGACAACACCGCGACCGTGCCGGCGCTGCTCGGCTGGAAGCGGGCGAAGGCCCGCGACCGCGCGGCGGAACTGCTCGACCTGGTGGGCCTCGACCCGAGGACGTACGGGCCGCGCTATCCGGAGCAGCTCTCCGGCGGGCAGCGGCAGCGGGTCGGCGTGGCACGGGCGCTGGCGGCGGACCCGCCGGTGCTGCTCATGGACGAGCCGTTCGGCGCGGTCGACCCGGTGGTGCGCGAGCAGTTGCAGGACGAGTTCCTGCGGATGCAGGCCGCCGTGCGCAAGACGGTGCTGCTGGTCACCCACGACATCGAGGAGGCCGTCCGGCTCGGCGACCGCATCGCCGTCTACGGCGAGGGCCGCATCGAGCAGTTCGACACGCCCGGCGCGGTGCTCGGGGCGCCCGCGACCCCGTACGTCGCCGGTTTCGTGGGCGCCGACCGGGGGCTGAAGCGGCTGTCGGTCACCGCGATCGAGCCGGACGACCTGGAGCAGCCCCCGGTGGCCCGGCCGGACGAAGCCGCCGAGCGGGCGCGCGAGCGGCTGCGGTCGGAGGGCTCGCGCTGGGCGGTGGTCCTGGACGCGCACGGCGACCTGCACGGCTGGGTCGGCATCGACGAGCTGACGCCGGGCGGCACCGTCGGGGACCTCGCCCACCGGATGACCGCCTGGGTGCCGGTGGGCACGCCGCTCAAACAGGCCTTCGGGGTGATGCTCCAGTACGACGCCGGGTGGGTCGCGGTGCTGGACGGGGCGCGTTTCCTCGGTGTGCTGACCCCGGCGAAGCTGCACGAGGCGCTGCGCCGCTCGGTGGACGCGGACGCGCGCGGCGTGGCCCGCGGGCAGGTGCCCTTCGACTCGGTGTCGGACGCCTGAGGCACCCTCTGCCTCCGCCTGTCCCGGCGGCCCCTCGGCCTTGGGACACCGGCTGTTCCCGCGCCCCCTCGCCCCTGCGACACCGGCTGTTCCCGCGCCCCCTCCCCCTGCGACACCACCTGTTCCCGTCGCCCCACGCCCCTGCGACACCGGCCGTTCCCTGCGGCCCCTCGCCCCTGGGACACCGGCCGTTCCCGCGGCCCCACGCCCCTGGCGACACCCACTGTTCCCGCGGCCCCCTCCCCCCTGGGACACCGACTGTTTCGGCAGGCGCCCGTCCTGGGGGCCGGCGCTACCTCGACAAACCCTTGTCCTTCAGGTAGGTGCGGGCCACGTCGGCGGGCAGCCGGCGCCAGCTGTCGACCTGCCGGTCGAGGCCGGCCAGGTCGCCGGTGGTGAGGACCTCGTTGAGCTTGCCGAGCGCCTTGGTCACGCCGGGGGCGCCCGCGCGGGACCGGTTGACGACGGGGACCACGTAGTCGGCGTTCTGCAGGTGCTTGTCGTCCGCGAGCAGGACCAGCCCGAACTGGTCGAGCGTGGCGTCGGTGGTGGTGGTCAGCACCATCTGGTCCCGGCCGGCCTGCACGGCCCGCTTGGCCTGGGTGGTGCCGACACCTTTGGGGTCGACCGCGGTGATGTCGATGCCGTACACCTTCCTCAGGCCCGGCTCGCAGTACGGGCGTTGCACGCACTCGTCGCCGGCCGCGAGCCGTACCGGAAGCTTCGAGGCGCCGAGGTCGCTGAGGGTCCCGAGGTGGTGCCGCCGGGCGTAGGCCGCGCTCACCGCGAACGCGTTCTGGTCGACGGCCCGGCCCGGCGGGAGGACCGTCAGGCCGCGGGGGGCGGCGAGGGCGCGCAGGGCCTTCATCGTGGCGTCCAGGTCGGGCGAGCCGACCGGTCTCGCGCCGGCGCCGTGGGTCTTGGCGTTCAGCCAGTCGGCGAAGGTGGCCGCGTACTCGGGCACGACGTCGATCTGGCCGGACTCCAGCGCCGGTTCGTACAGTTCCCGGTTGGCGACCGTGAGGATGGACGTCTTGTAGCCGGCCCGGTCGAGCAGCTGGGCGTACATCTGGGCGAGCAGGTCGCTTTCGGTGAAGCCGGCCGAGCCGACGGTCAGGTGGCGGCTGTCCCCGGGCGGTGCGGTGACCTGACCGCGGTTCTCCAGGGCGGGGCCGCCGGAGCAGGCGGTGAGGGTGGCGAGGACGACGGCCGCCAGGGCGCTGCGGCGGTTCACCGGCCGCCCCTGGCCCACACCGGTGCCAGTCGCTCGGCGAGTTCGAAGACGCCCTCGACGCACAGCGCGAACACCGCGACGAGGACGGCGCCGGCGACCACCTGGGGTGTGCTGGCGAGGTTGAAGCCAGCCGTGATGATCCGGCCGAGGCCGCCGCCGCCCGCGAGCGCGGCGATGGTGGCGGTGGCGACGAGCTGGACGGCGGCGATGCGCACCCCGTTCATCACCATCGGGAGCGCGAGCGGCAGCTCCACGCGCAGCAGCATCTGCCGCCCGGTCATGCCCATGCCCCGGGCCGCCTGCACGATGCCGCGGTCGACCTCGCGCATGCCGACGTAGGCGTTGGTGAGCAGCGGCGGTACGGCGAACAGCACCAGGGCGACGACCGTGGGCCCCTCCCCCCACCTCCCGACCGGGGTGAGGAGCAGCAGCACCAGGACGGCGAAGGTGGGGACGGCGCGGCCGACGTTGGAGATGTTGACGGCGAGTGCGCCGCCCTTGCCGAGATGGCCGAGGACGAGGGCGACGGGCAGCGCGATCAGGCAGCTGATCACCAGGCAGACCACGGTGAGCAGCAGATGCTGCAGCAGCCGGTGCCGGACGCCGTCGTCGCCCGACCAGTGCGCGGGGTCGGTGAGCCAGTCCCAGGTGGCGGCGAGGGTGTTCATGCGCGGCTCGCCCTCGTCCAGGGGGTGATCAGCCACTGCACTCCCAGCAGAATCAGGTCGGCGGCGATCGCGATCAGGACGCACAGCACGGACGCGGTGAGCACCTGGGCCTTGAAGTAGGTGTTCATGCCGGCGTAGATGAGGTTGCCCAGGCCGCCGAAGCCGACGATCGCCCCGACCGTGACCAGGGAGACCGCCGAGACGGTCGCGATGCGCAGTCCGGCCATCGCGGCGGGCAGGGCCAGCGGCAGTTCGACGGCGAGGAGGAGGCGGACGGGGCCGTAGCCGAGGCCGCGCGCGGCCTGCCGGGTCTCCTCGGGGACGGCGCGCAGGCCGGCGAGGATGTTCCGGACCAGCAGGGTGAGGGAGTACAGCACGAGCCCGGCGACGACGAGGGTCGCCGACAGGCCGTAGAGGGGCAGGAGCAGGGAGAACATCGCCAGGGACGGGATGGTGTAGAGGATCGTCGTCACGGCGAGGACCGGGCCGGCCGCCCAGCCCCAGCGGCGCGCGAGCACCGCGAGCGGGAGGGCGATGACCAGGCCGACGAGGACCGACAGGGCGGTCAGCCGGACGTGCTGGACCACCGCGTCGAGCAGGATCTGGTGACGGGAGCTCAGGTAGGCGCCGCAGATCCACTCGTTGCGCGCGAGGCAGTCGTCCGGGGGCGCGGTCACGGGTCCATTGCACCGGGCGGACGAGGGGGCGGCGCGTTGTGGTGACCCGTACGGGGCTGGGGGTGTGCGGGGGTGCTACTTCATGCCGGCCGCGTCCAGCAGGGTGGTCACCGTGGCCGTGGCGAGTCCGTCGTCCAGGTGTTCGACCCCGGCGCCGGCCCGGGCGCTGGCGCCGTCGAAGACGAGCAGCAGCTGGCGGGCGAGCAGCTCCGGGTCGCGGGCCCCGCCGCGTTCCGCCTCGGCGCGGAAGGCCTTCGCCAGGCCTTCCTTGACCGCCCGGGCGATCGCGTTCGCCGGATGCCCGGGATCCTTCAGCTCGACCAGCGCGGCCAGATAGGGGCAGCCGTGGAAACCGGCGTCCGCGGAGTCCTTCTCCAGCCGGGCGAAGACGTACAGGATCCGCTCGCGCGGGGTGGCGGTCTCCGGCTCGGGGTGCGCGAGCCGGGCCTCGTACCCCGGGATCCGCCGCTCCAGGCTGGCGGCGAGCATCTCGTCCTTGCCCGAGAAGAGCTGGTACATCGACCGCTTGGAGACCCCCGCCTCCCGGCACAGCGCCTCGATGCCGACGGAGACCCCGTCACGGTAGGAGAGCCGCGCCGTCGCGTCGAGCAGCCGGTCGCGTGGGGACGCCTTGGGTGTGGAGGCCATGGGCCGAGGTTACCGCGTGCCCGGACGAGAAGAAACCGATCGGTGTATAGGTCCGGGCGCCCTGCCGCGTCCGCCGGAACCACGTGACACGGCAGGTGAACAAGCGCTTAGATAGTCGTCGGAAGTCCTGTTCCCCGACCCCGCCGGAGGCCCCGTTGTTCACGTCCGTCGACGACGTCTCCGCCCGCCTCGCCGAGACCGGCTACCTCGCCTCGCCCGCCGTCGCCACGACGGTCTTCCTCGCCGCCCGGCTGGGCAAGCCGCTGCTGGTGGAGGGCCCCGCCGGCGTGGGCAAGACCGAGCTGGCCAAGGCCGTCGCCCAGGTGGCCGGAGCCCGGCTGGTCCGGCTCCAGTGCTACGAGGGCGTGGACGAGTCCCGAGCCCTCTACGAGTGGAACCACGCCAAGCAGCTGCTGCGGATCAGCGCGGGCCGCGACGAGGACTGGGACGAGACCCGCACCGACATCTTCAGCGAGGAGTTCCTGCTCCCCCGTCCGCTGCTCACCGCCATCCGCGGCGACGAGCCGACCGTGCTGCTGATCGACGAGACCGACAAGGCCGACGTCGAGATGGAGGGCCTGCTGCTGGAGGTGCTCAGCGACTTCCAGATCACGGTCCCGGAGCTGGGCACGGTCACCGCGACCCGGCGCCCCTTCGTCGTCCTCACCTCCAACGCCGGCCGTGAGCTGTCCGAGGCGCTGCGCCGCCGCTGCCTGTTCCTGCACATCGGCTTCCCGGAGGAGGAGCTGGAGCGGCGGATCGTACGGCTGAAGGTGCCCGGCCTCGGCGAGGCGCTGACCGAGTCGGTGGTGCGGGTCGTCGGGGCACTGCGCGCGATGGACCTGCGCAAGGCGCCGTCCGTCGCCGAGACCGTCGACTGGGCGCGCACCCTGCTGGCGCTGGGCGCGGACACCCTGGACGAGACGGTCGTACGGGACAGCCTCGGGGTGATCCTCAAGCATCAGGACGACATCCAGAAGGCGGCCGCGAAGCTCGACCTGGACGCGCTGTGACCGATGCCGCCGAGCGGATCACCGGCCTGGTCGGGGCGCTGCGCGCGCACGGGGTGCGGATCGGCACCGGGGAGAGCGTGGACGCGGCCCACGCGGCGGAGGCGCTCGGGTTCGCCGACCGGGAGCGGCTGCGCGAGGGGCTGGCCGCGACGCTGCTGCACGGCCCCGGCCAGCGGGCGGTGTTCGACCCGGTCTTCGACCTGTACTTCCCGAGCGGGATCGGCGGCCCGGACGGCGGTCCCGCGGACCGCGAGGCCCTGCGCGACCGGCTGACCGCGGCACTGGCGGCCGACGACCGCGCACTGCTGGCCCGACTGGCGGCGGAGGCGGTCGACGGCCTCGGCGGATACGGGAGCACACCCGGCTCCGACGGCTGGTCGGCGTACCAGACCCTCGACCGGCTGCGCCCGCAGACCCTGCTGGCCCGCGTGCGGGCCGACGTCCGGGGCCGGGACGGGAGCGGCGCCGGCTTCGCGGACCGGCTACTGGACGACGAGATCAGGGGCCGGATCGAGGAGTTCCGGCGGATGGTCGGGGCGGAGGCGCGGCGCCGGGTCGCAGAGCGGCGCGGACGGGAGGAGATCGCCCGGCGGGGCGTACGCCCGACCGCCGACCGCGTGGACTTCCTGCTCGCGGGCCGGGACCAGCTGGCCGAGCTGCGCAGGGCGGTCCAGCCGCTCGCGCGCAAGCTGGCCACCCGGCTGGCCGCCCGCCGGCGGCGAGCCGCGCGCGGCACGATCGATCTGCGCCGCACCCTGCGCTCCTCGCTGTCCACGGGCGGGGTGCCGATGCGGCCGGTGCTGCGCAGACGCCGCCCGGTCCGCCCCGAACTCGTGCTGCTGTGCGACGTCTCCGGCTCGGTGTCGGGCTTCTCCGACTTCACCATGCTGCTGGTGCAGGCGCTGCACGACCAGTTCGGCAAGGTCCGCGTGTTCGCCTTCGTCAACCGGCTCGACGAGGTGACCGGCCTGCTCGACCACGGCCGCGCCGACCCCGACGGGCTCAGCGCCCGCATCCGCGCCCAGGCCACGCTCACCGGCTGGCACGGCAGCAGCGACTACGGGGTGGCGCTGGGCGAGTTCGCCGAGCGCTACGGCGACGCGGTCGGGCCGCGCACGACGGTGTTCGTCCTCGGGGACGCCCGGACGAACATGAGCGACCCGAACCTGGCCGCCGTACGCGAGATCGCCGGGCGTGCCCGCCGCGTGTACTGGCTGAATCCCGAGCCGCGCTCCCAGTGGGGCACCGGCGACTCCGCCGCGCCCTCCTACGCCGGGATCGTCGAGATGCACGAGTGCCGCACGGCCCGCCAACTGAGCGCACTGATCGCCCGGCTGCTGCCGGTGTGAGGCGGGGCGAGCGGACGTGGCGGGCCGAACGCGCGACCTTGCCGGGCGGTGGGCGAGTTCAACGGGGCGGCGGACGTGGCGGGCCCACCACGCGACCTGGTGCTCTGGCCTCATAGGTTCCGGGACGGTGGTCGTGGCGGTTGGACGGGCGGTGAGGTCCGTTCCGACTGCTGGAGGAAGACGGCCACCACCCGCCCCACCAAGCTCGGCCGGCCTTCCAGGTGGCGGTGCCCTGGTAGGCGCCGAGGTGGCGGGTGTACCGAGAGCTCCACCTTGACGTCCGATACCCGCCGGACCCGGCTGCCCGCGGCGAGCATGCTGGGTCACATGGTCAACGCGTTTGAGGGGCTCATCGATCGGTTTCTCGGGTCCAGCGCCGAGTTCGAACAGAAGCTGCGAGCAGTGCGATCCGAGCAGTGGTCCTGGCCAACTCCCTGCACCGAGTGGAACGTGCGGCAGTTGGTCAACCACATGACTCGCGGAAACCTCAACTACGTGAGTCTGCTGCATGGCGGCAGCGCCGCCGATTTCCTGCGGCTGCGGGACGCCGACGCGCTGGGCACGGACCCGGTTGGCGCGTACGCCCTGTCCGTACGAGAGTGTGCCCAAGCGTTCGGGGAGACCGGTGCTCTTCAGCGGGTTCTGGACTATCCCTTGGGCCCGGTGTCCGGCCGGCAGGCACTTGCCCTGAGAGTCACGGACAGCGCTGTCCACACCTGGGATCTCGCACGGGCTCTCCACCTGGACGACACCATCGATGGCAGCCTCGTGGCGTGGATCGAAGAACATCTTGACGACATCTACGCCGGGTTGCCGGAAACGCCCACCGCTGTAGAGACAACTCATCGGTTCTTTGCCGCTCCCGACGGCGTGCTCGCTGACAACTCCTCCCCACAAATGCGACTGCTGCACCGAATGGGGAGGACGCCGGCACGAGGTCACTGAGCCCGTGTGGTTACGAGCCTCCTGAGGCGCGGCCGACAATACTCGCCGTGTGATCAAGAACCCTGGTGAACCTCCCCGGCCACAGCACTAGGGCCTGTGTGAGGTTGTGATCAGTTGCTGGGCTCTGCCCCCTTCGCGGGGTGGAACCCGGTAGGAATTGGTCGGGAGGCGCAGGCAACTCACCGACGTGCAGTGGAAGTCATCGAGCCGTATCTGCCGATTGGCAGCTACGGCCCGTACCCCGAACAACTGCGGGAGCAGTTCGAGGGGGTGGTCTGGCGGTTCCGGTCCAGTGCTCAGTGGCGGGAGATGCCTGCCCAGTTCGGCCCCTGGGCCACCGTCTACGGGCGCTTCCGGGTCTGGCGGGACGCCCGTGTCTTCCCTGCTCTGCTGGAAGGCGTGATCGCCGAGGCCGCAGGCACGGGGATAACGGACTTATCGCTGATCAGCATGGATTCCACCACCGCTCGCGCCCATCACGACGCTGCTGGGATGCGGATCGACAAGGACCTCATGGACGCCCTGGAAGAAGCTGCGCTTGAGCAGGAGGAAGCCCGGGCGGGCCGGAGGAACAGAACGGACAGGCCGAGCGTCGGCGCATCCGCCGCCGGCGCGGGCTCCGACTGAAGGAAGCCCTGCTCGGCAGGTCCCGTGGCGGACTCACCAGCGAAATCCATCTCGCCTCGGATCGCAGATGCCGCCCGCTGGCGTTGGTCCTGACCGTCGGCCAGGCCGCGGACAGCCCGCAATTCATCCCCGTGCTCAGCAAGGTACGGGTTCGTCTGCCCGTCGGCCGCCCCCGCACCCGTCCCCGCGCGGTCGCCGCGGACAAGGCCTACTCATCCCGCGGAAACCGCGCCTACCCGCGCAAACGCAACATCAAGGCAGTCATCCCGGAGAAGAAGGACCAAGCCGCCAACCGCAAGAAGAAGGGCACCGGAGGCGGCCGACCCGTCAGCTACGACGCCGACCTCTACAAGGAACGGAACACCGTCGAGCGCCTGATCAACAAGCTAAAGGCCTGGCGAGGGATCGCCACTCGATACGACAAGTCGCCCGAAAGCTACCTCGCCGGCCTCCATCTCCGCGCCGCAATGATCTGGATCGACGACCTCCTGAAGGTCGCCGACTGATCACAACCTCGCAGTTCCTAGCCGTCGCTCCGAGTCGGCTCACCTCCGAGGGGGGCTGGTGCCGTAACCGACACGGTCGGCGCGGAAGGAGCTTCCGTCGTGAGCTTGTCTTGTTGCGGGCCGACCAACAGGTAAAACGCTGCGAGTGCTCCGCATCCGACGAGGATGGCCGCTCCGATTCGTTCGTTGCGGTAGGCCGCGAATGCTGCGACGCTGACCAGAGATAGGGCCACAATGGCCATGAGGGGCATGTGTGTCCTTTCGTTCACACCCGGCCGTCGTGTCCCGCCAAGTTCCCGACGGCCGGGCGTACCTGTGTCGCCGGTCCACACTGTCACCGGCCTCTTGCTACGGGTGGTTTGCCACTCTTCGGCGCGAAGTCCGAGTCTGCGATGAGGTGGCTCTCTCCGTTGCGTTTCCGCAGGTCATTTGCGCTGCATGCTGACTCCCCAATGTAGGGATGGGCGATGCGAGTGGGGAAGAGGTACACCCATCGGCCGCCTACTGTGACAGACAGCTCGATTGAGTACGTAGCGGGTAAGCGGCCGGTAGTAATCAGACCGCACAGCGTCGCCAAGTGGAACGACGACGGACGTGGGCCCTCTGTACCCCCAGCAGGAGCGCAGGGCCGTCCGCATCGGCCAGGCTGACGGCACCGAATGCCAGCCGACCTGCGCCGCAGACCTACCGTGGTCCCCGACCACCAGCTCCGGGAGCGCCCCGCCGGCCCCGGCGGCGGCCAGAACGGTCCGAACCGGCAGGGGGAGTGCGTGTGTGCGCCGGACTCACGCCTGAGGCGGCACGCCCGGTTCCCGCACAGGCGCGACTCTCGTACGCAGTCAAGGTTGTGCGTGCGTAGACCGAACCGGGTCGTTATGTCGACAGGGATGCCCTACGCGGGCGTGAGGACGGTACATCCCGTTGATCACGACATCACACAGGCCCTAGTCGACCCTTGGGCGCGTTCAACGGACCGGCGGACGTGGCCGGCCGAACACGCCACCATGCCGACCGGTGGGCGAGTTCAACGGGCCGGCGGACGTGGTCCGTGCCGGCGCCCGGTGGGCCGGCGGCGCGCACTGATCCCGTGACCCGCCCTCCCCCGGTGGGCGGTCTTTCCGGAGCCCGCCCTCCCACGGCGGGCGGGCTCTCCGGAGTGGTGCGGAAAATTCCTCGGACGTCACCCGCAACCCCGGCCGGGGTCGGACGTCTGTCGGGGGGGAGGCCTCCACCCCGACCGGATGTCCAACGCTCACGACCGAAGGAACACATGTCCGCACACCGCGTCCCCCGCCCGATCCGTGCCCGCAGGCTGCGCGCCGCTCTGGGGGCTTCCGCCGTAGGCGCGGCGCTGGCCGTCGCCGGCACCATGACCGCCCAGGCCGCCCAGGGCGAACACCGCGCCCCGGCCCACTCCGGCACCACCGCGGCCCCCGCCCCGGCCCCTGCGAAGGACCGCGCGACGCCGTCCCCGGCCCCGGCAGGCGAGCACGCCACCCCCTCCCCGGCGCCGGCAGGCGAGCACGCCACCCCGTCCCCGGTCCCGGCGGACGGCCACGCCGCCCCGTCGCCGGTGCCCTCCCCCGTGCGCAGTACCGTCCCGAGGCCGGCGCCCCCGAAGGGCACCCCCTCGCCCGTGCCGGCCCCGTCCCGATCGGCCGACCCGAGCCCCGTACCCGTACCGTCCGTCCCGGCCTCCGGGCACCGGGCCGCCCCGGCGCCCGTACCGCATCACCGCCACGCCGCCCCGGCGCCGGTTCCGCAGCACCACTGAGGCACGGCCGGGTGCGGGGGAGCCGTCGCGCGGCGGCTCCCCCGCACCCGGCCCCGGGAGATCCATGACGACAGCCACACCGCCGGTGTCCGGCCCGCCCTGGCACCGGTCCCTCACCCCGCGACGCCCCCTGCCCTGGCGGAGGTTCACGCGGATGCTGCGGGCGCGGATGCCCGCCCGGGCCCGCACGGGCACGACAGCGGCGGCGCCGGGCGACGGGTTCGGTACCGGCGCACACCCCCTCGCCGGGACCGAAGCACCGGCGGGCATCGAGGAGTTGTACCACCACCGCCGGCTCTCCCTGGTGCGCCTGGCGGTGCTGCTGGTGGACGACCTGCCCACGGCGGAGGACGTCGTACAGGACGCGTTCACCGCGCTGTTCCGCCGGCACGGGCACCGGCTCGGCTCCCTGGACGACCCGGAGGCGTATCTGCGCACCAGTGTGGTCAACGGGGCCCGCTCGGTGCTGCGCCGGCGCAGGACCGTACGGGCACACATCCCGCCGCCCGAGGGGCACGCGCCGGCCCCGGAGGAGGACGTGCTGCTCCACGAGGACCACCGGGAGGTGCTGGCGGCGCTGCGCACACTGACCCGGCGTCAGCGGGAGGTGCTGGTGCTGCGCTACTGGTCGCATCTGACCGAGGCCGAGATCGCGGCCACGCTGGGACTGTCGCGGGGTACCGTCAAGTCCACGGCCAGCCGGGCGCTGGACGCGCTGGGCCGGCGTCTGGAGGGGCTGCGATGAACGATCCCGGCACCGGGACCGTGCCCACACCGCTCGAGGAACGGCTGCGGGCCGCCCTGGCCGCGCGGGCGTACTCCGTCGGCCCGGCCGACCTGCGGCCCCTGCGTCCGCCCACCGGGGAGCTACGGCCCGCCCGGGTGCGGCTGCGCCGGGCCGTGGCGGGCGCGCTGGTGCTGGCCGCCGTGGCGGCGCTGGTGTTCTTCACCGTGCGCGGCGGACACACCGGCCCGGCCGAGCCGGCGCGCGCACCGCGCCCGGCGGTCCCCACGCCGTCGCCGGCCCCCCGTCAGGCCGGCCCGCTCACCCCAGAGCCGTCCCCCACGGCCGTCGGGCCGTAGGCCGGGCCCACGGCCGTCGGGCAGTCCGGCCGTAGGCCGGGCGATGGCCCGCGCCGGGACCCGCCCCCGCGTGCAACGCGTGTGGTGGCGGGTCCCGGCGCGGGCGGCACGGGACCGACGCGTCTGGCGGTGCGCCCGGTGCGGACCGCACGCAACCAACACGTCAGGTGGCGCACCCGGTGCGGGCCACACGGGACCAACACGTCAGGCGGCGCACCCGGTGCGGACCGCACGCAACCAACGCCTCTAGTGGCGCACCCGGTGCGGACCGCACGAGACCAACACGTCTGGTGGCGCACCCGGTGCGGGCCACACGGGACCTGGTCGCCCGTCCTCCCGGGGGAGGGCCGAAGCGCATCCGTGTCGCCTTCAGCCGGACACCCTCGCCCCCCGGTCGCCCGGCGCCCCGCCTCACAGGGCCTGCCGGTGGCGCGTGCGGGGCGCGTAACGACACCCGCGCCCGGGGTGTGACGAGCCGGAAATTCGCTCTTCCTACGGTACTGGCCCTGGGGCTCCCGCCGGCGGCGAGAGCCCCCCGGCCGGGAACACACACACGCGGGGTGGCATTCAGTGACAGCTGGCTCGAAGGACGGCGGTGTCCGCACTGTCTGCTCGTACTGCGGGGTCGGCTGCGGCATCGTGCTCGACGTCAGGCGGGACGCCGGGGACGGCCGGCGCCGTGCCGTGAAGGCGTCCGGGGACCGGGCGCACCCCGCCAACTCCGGCCGCCTCTGCACCAAGGGGGCCACCAGCGCGGACATGATGGCGGCGCCCGGCCGCATGCACACGGCGCTGGTGCGTGCCGAACGGGGCGCCGAGCCGGCGGAGACCGACGTGGACGCGGCGATCACGGCCGTCGCCGCCCGGCTGCGCGCGATCCTGGACGAGCACGGGCCGGACGCCCTGTCCTTCTACGTCTCGGGGCAGATGTCCCTGGAGGCGCAGTACCTGGCGAACAAGCTGGCGAAGGGCTTCGTGCGCACCAACCAGATCGAGTCCAACTCGCGGCTGTGCATGGCGTCGGCGGGCTCTGGCTACAAGCTGTCGCTGGGGGCCGACGGCCCGCCCGGCTCGTACCAGGACTTCGATCACGCGGACGTGTTCCTCGTCATCGGCGCCAACATGGCCGACTGCCACCCGATCCTGTTCCTGCGCATGATGGACCGGGTCAGGTCGGCGGGCGCCCGGCTCATCGTCGTCGACCCGCGCCGCACCGCCACCGCCGCCAAGGCCGACCTCTTCCTGCAGATCAGGCCCGGCACCGACCTCGCTCTGCTGAACGGCCTGCTGCACCTGCTGGTGGCGGACGGGCACACGGACGAGGAGTTCATCGCCGAGTTCACCGAGGGCTGGGACGAG
The DNA here is from genome assembly GCF_040426375.1 of Streptomyces sp. NPDC096012. Classification (NCBI taxonomy): domain Bacteria; kingdom Bacillati; phylum Actinomycetota; class Actinomycetes; order Kitasatosporales; family Streptomycetaceae; genus Streptomyces; species Streptomyces sp. NPDC096012. The sequence continues at coordinate 211,124 of NZ_JBEOTD010000005.1, read as the reverse complement.
ATGCCCGCCTTCCTCGCGGAGTATCCGCCCGAGAAGGTCGCGGAGGTCACCGGCATCCCGGAGGACGACATCCGGCGGGCCGCACGGTGGATCGGCGAGGCCGGCGCGTGGATGAGCTGCTGGACCATGGGCCTGAACCAGTCCACCCACGGCACCTGGAACACCAACGCCCTGGTCGACCTGCACCTGGCCACCGGTGCCATCTGCCGCCCGGGATCCGGTCCCTTCTCGCTGACCGGCCAGCCCAACGCCATGGGCGGCCGCGAGATGGGCTACCTGGGTCCCGGCCTGCCCGGACAGCGCTCCGTCCTGGTCGACGCCGAACGCGCCTTCGTCGAGCACCTGTGGAACATCCCCGAGGGCTCGCTGCGTACCGAGGTCGGGCACGGGACGGTCGAGATGTTCGAGCGGATGGCCGCCGGTCACATCAAGGCGTGCTGGATCATCTGCACCAATCCGGTCGCCTCGGTCGCCAACCGCGAGAACGTCGTCGCCGGCCTGCGGGCCGCCGAACTCGTCGTCACGCAGGACGTGTTCGCCGAGACCGAGACCAACGCGTACGCCGACGTCTCGCTGCCCGCGACGCTGTGGGCGGAGTCCGACGGGGTCCTGGTCAACTCCGAGCGCACGCTCACCCTGGTCCGGGGAGTCGTCGATCCGCCCGGGCAGGCGCTGCCCGACTGGCGGTTGATCGCCCGGGTCGCCTGCGAGATGGGCTTCGCCGAGGCGTTCACGTACGCCTCGGCCGAGGAGGTGTTCGAGGAGCTCAGGCAGGCGTGGAACCCCACGACGGGCTGGGACCTGCGCGGCGTCACCTACGAGCGCCTGCGCACCACGCCCGTCCAGTGGCCGGCGCCCACCGCCGGCGGCCCGGACCGCAACCCGATCCGCTACCTCAACGACGGCGTGAGCCAGAGGCTCCTGGAACGCGAGGACGGCACCCGCCCCCGCCTGGCCTTCCCCACCCCGAGCGGACGCGCACGGTTCTTCGCCCGGCCGTACCTGCCGCCGGCCGAACTCCCCGACGACGACCACCCCTTCGTCCTCAACACCGGCCGCGTGCAGCACCAGTGGCACACGATGACCCGGACCGGCAAGGTCGCGCGGCTCACCAGGCTCGACCCCGGCCCGTTCGTGGAGGTCCACCCCGAGGACGCCGACGCGCTCGGGATCACGGAGGGCGACCAGGTGGAGATCGCCTCCCGGCGCGGGCGCGCCGTACTGCCCGCCGTGGTCACCGACCGGGTGCGGCCGGGCACCTGCTTCGCGCCGTTCCACTGGAACGACCTGTTCGGAGAGCACCTCAGCATCAACGCCGTCACCCACGACGCCGTCGACCCGGTCTCCTTCCAGCCCGGTTTCAAGGCCTGCGCCGTCGCCCTCACCAGGACGGCCGCCGCCGCGGACCGGCCGGGCGGCCGGCCGCGAGCCCGCGGACCACTCGTGGCCGACCCGGCCCCGGCCGGCGCCGCCCCCGCCCCGGCCGACTCCCCCGTCCACGCCCTCGCCACGCTGTTCGGCATCACAGGCCCCGCCGCCGCGCCCCTGGCCGAGCCGGAACGCCGCTACCTGTCCGGCTTCCTCTCCGGCCTCGCCCTCGCCCCGCCCGGTGGACGCGTACCCGTCCTGCCGCCGGGCGCGCCCCTCAGCCCCGGCACCGCCCTGTGGGTCGACGGCGTCCTCGCCGGCATCTACTCCCGCACCCCCGCCGCGCCCGCCGCCGCGCCCGCCGCCGAGCCCGCGCGTACCGGCCCGCCGGCGGCCGGCACCCCGGTACCGGCCCGCCGCCTGGTCGTCCTGTGGGCCTCCCAGACAGGATGCGCCGAGGAGTTCGCCGGCACCGCCGCCGCGCGCCTCACCGCGTCCGGCCGTCCCGCGGAGCTGCTGGCCATGGCCGACGTCTCCCCGGCGCACCTCACCCCGGACACCGACGTGCTGCTCGTCACGAGCACGTTCGGCGACGGCGACGCCCCCGACAACGGCGCCGGTTTCTGGCAGGCGCTGTCCGCCCCGGACGCCGGCCGGCTGGAGACGGTCCGGTACGCGGTCCTCGGGTTCGGCGACTCCGCCTACGACGACTTCTGCGGCCACGGTCGCCGCCTCGACGAACGCCTCGAAGCGCTCGGCGCGACCCGGCTCCTTCCCCGCACCGACTGCGAGCCCGACTTCGAGGAGGCCGCGGAGCAGTGGCTCGACCGGGTCGTCACCGCCCTGGCCACCGCCGGCGACCGGCAGCCGGTGCCCGCCGGGCCGAGCGCCCCGGCCCCCGGCACAGCCGCCGCGGTCACACCGGCCGTCAGCTCGCCGCCGGCGCCCGCGCCGGTGGGCTACACCAGGGCATCCCCTTTCGCCACCCTGCTCATCGGCAACAGGCTGCTGAGTCTGCCCGGCTCACGGAAGGAGGTACGGCAGTTCGCCTTCGACACGCGCGACGGCGAACTCTCCTACGACGCCGGGGACGCGCTCGGCGTCTGGCCGGCCAACGGCGCCCCGCTCGTCGCCGAATGGCTCGCCCTCACCGGCGCCGACCCCGAGGACACCGTCCGCCTCGGCGACGGCGCGCCCCTCCCCTTCGAGGAAGCGCTGCGCACCCGCCTGGACATCTCCCGCATCACCACCGGCCTGCTGAGGTTCCTCGCGGATCGCACGGGCGACCACGACCTGAAGCGACTGCTGCGCTCCGACAAATCCGACAACAAGGACGCGCTCGCGCAGTGGAGCTGGGGCCGGCAGGCCGCCGACGTCATCGCCGAATTCCCGGTCCGTGCGCCGGCGGCGGAGTGGGCGGGCGTCCTCAAACCCCTTCAGCCCCGCCTGTACTCCATATCCTCCAGCCCGCTCGCCCACCCCGGCGAGGTCCGCCTCACGGTCTCCGTCGTCCGCTACACCAATGGCCTCGGCCGGGACCGCAAGGGCGTGTGCTCCAGCTATCTCGCCGACTGCGCGGACGACGGCCCAGTCCAGGTCTTCGTCCGGCGCTCACCGCACTTCCGCCCGCCCGCCGACCCCGCCACCCCCATGATCATGGTCGGCCCCGGAACCGGTGTCGCGCCCTTCATCGGGTTCCTCGAGGACCGCCTGGCCCGCGGCCACACCGGCCCCAACTGGCTCTTCTTCGGCGAACAGCGCAGGGCCACCGACTTCTACCACCGCGAGGACCTGGAGGCGCACCGGGCGGCGGGCCACCTCGACCGGCTCGACCTCGCCTTCTCCCGTGACCAGCGCAACAAGGTCTACGTGCAGGACCGCATGCGCGAACACGGTTCCCGCCTGTGGCGGTGGCTCCAGGACGGGGCCCACCTCTACGTCTGCGGCGACGCGGCCCGCATGGCCAAGGACGTCGACCGGGCCCTGAGGGACATCACCGCCACACACGGCGGCATGGGCGCCGAAGAGGCCGGCGCCTACGTCAGGCAGCTGGCCGCGGACCAGCGCTACGTCCGCGACGTCTACTGACGGCACCGCTCCGAGACGCGCACGGCCGTCACCCCCGTCACGGGGGGTGACGGCCATGCCGAGCGAGGTGCCGTACGCGCCGCCGTGGCCGTGCCCGACCTCGATGCCGCGCTCGGCCGGCTTGCTCGTGGGCCGGGCCGTACACCCTAAGCGGTCACCGGCACCCAGGTAGTGGAATATTGAACAACTGCGTTCCGTTGTGCCCGCCGAAGGAGGTCACAGGTGGAGACGCAAGGGCAGATCTCGTACTACGACCACGGAACACCCGCCGAGCGCTGGGAGCGCGCGCGGATGTTCTTCGACGCGAAGGACTACGCGGCGGCGGCGCGCGTGCTGGCCGGGCTGGTCGAGGAGGTGCCGGACCAGACCGGTCCCCGGCTGCTGCTGACCCGCGCCTACTACCACTCGGCCCAACTGCGCCGTGCCGAGGCCCAGTTGCGGATCATCGTGGAGCGTGACCCGGTGGAGCACTACGCCCGGTTGATGCTGGGCCGCACCCTCCAGCGGCAGGCCCGGCACGAGGAGGCGGAACGGCATCTGCGGCTCGCCTCGGCACTCGCGGGTGACTTCCCGCAGGAGTGAGCCGTAGGCCGTGAGAACCCGTAGACGGTGAGAACCCGTAGGCCGCGAGTGAGCGTGAGTGGGCCGTACGTCGTCAGTGGCCGTACGTCGTCGGTGAGCCGTACGCGGTGACTGTGCCCTGCGCCGTAAGTGAGCCGTAGGCCGTGGGGGCGTCGCCCGGTCTCCGCTCGCGCGCCCGCACCAGCCGGGCGGGGCCCGGGGCGGGGGCCGTACCGCGGGCCCCGCCCCGGGCCCGCGGTCACAGCCGACGGCCGGAGCGGCGGGGGGGGGCGGACCTCGGGCCGTGAACGGACCGGGTCGCCCGGGTCGTTGGTGAAGGTGTCACCGGGGAAGGCGCGCCGGCGTGGCATTCTGACGCGATGGCATCTCCTCCTGAGCACGCGCCGCTCGCCGAGCGGGTCGAGGAACTCCTCGCCGCCGGCGGCCCCCTGCCCATCGTCGCCGCCGGACAGCCGGTGCTGCGCCAAGGCACCGAGCCGTACGACGGTCAGCTCGGCCCCGCCCTGCTGAGCCGCTTCGTCGAGGCCCTGCGCGCCACCATGCACGCCGCTCCGGGCGTGGGCCTGGCCGCCCCGCAGGTCGGCGTGCCGCTGCGGATCGCGGTCATCGAGGACCCGGCGCCGGTGCCCGAGCAGGTCGCCGTGGCCCGGGGCCGGGTCCCGCAGCCCTTCCGCGTCCTGGTCAACCCGGTGTACGAACCGGTCGGCGGCGACCGTGCCGCGTTCTTCGAGGGCTGCCTGAGCGTGCCGGGCTGGCAGGCGGTCGTGGCCCGGCACGCCGAGGTACGGCTGCGCGGCGCGGACGAGCGGGGCCGCACACTGGACGAGGTGTTCACCGGCTGGCCGGCCCGCATCGTCCAGCACGAGACGGACCATCTCGACGGCACCCTCTACCTGGACCGCGCGGAGCCGCGCTCCCTGGCGACGAACGAGGCGGTGGCGGCGCTCTGGGCCCAGCCGACGCCCCATGCGGCGGCGCGGGCCCTCGGCTTCCCGCTGCCGCCGGACGGCGCTCAGCTGTCCCGGTAGGACTCCAGCAGCCGCAGCCAGATCTCACTCAGCGTCGGGTAGGACGGGACCGCGTGCCACAGACGGCTGACGGGGACGCGGCCGGCGACGGCGATCGTGGCCGAGTGGATGAGCTCGCCGACGCCCGGGCCGACGAAGGTGACACCGCGCAGGATCTCGTCCTCCAGGTCCACGACCATGCGGGCGCGGCCCTTGTAGCCGTCGCCGTACAGGCCCGCCCCGGCGACCGAGGAGAACTCGACGTCGACGGCGCGGACGCGGTGCCCGGCCTGCTCCGCCTCCGCGAGGGAGAGACCGACCGCGGCGGCCTCGGGTTCGGTGAAGACGACCTGCGGTACGGCGTGGTGGTCGGCGGTGGCCACGTGCGGGCCCCACTCCTCGTCCAGCAGGGGGCTGCCGGCGGCGCGGGCGGCGATGACGGCGCCGGCGATGCGGGCCTGGTACTTGCCCTGGTGGGTCAGCAGGGCACGGTGGTTGACGTCGCCGACCGCGTACAGCCAGTCCGTGCCGGTGACCCGCAGGGTGTCGTCGACGTCCAGCCAGGAGCCGGGTTCCAGGCCGACGGTGTCCAGGCCGATGTCGTCGGTGCGCGGCACGCGGCCGGTGGCGAAGAGGATCTCGTCGCCCTCGATCCGGTCGCCGGTGCCGGTGACGGCGACGACGGTGCCGTTGTCGCGGGTGACGGACTCGACGGAGGTGCCGGTGCGGACGTCGACGCCCGCCTCGGTGAGCGATTCCGCGACCAGTTCGCCGGCGAACGGCTCCATGCGGTTCAGCAGCCCCTTGCCGCGCACCAGCAGCGTGACCCGCGAGCCGAGCGCCTGCCAGGCGGTGGCCATCTCGGCGGCGACGACACCGCCGCCGACGACGATCAGCCGGCCGGGGGCCGCCTTGGCGCTGGTCGCCTCACGGCTGGTCCAGGGCCGCACGTCGGCGAGACCGGGCAGGTCGGGCAGATGGGCGCGGGTGCCGGTGGAGACCGCGACGGCGTGCCGGGCGGTGAGCGTGGTGACCTTGCCGCCGGGGCCGGTCACGGTGACCGTGCGCGGTCCGGCGAGGCGGCCGTGGCCGCGGTACAGGCGGGCGCCGATGCCCTCCAGCCAGGCGACCTGGCCGTCGTCCTTCCAGTGCGAGGTGAACTCGTCGCGCCGGGCGAGGACCGCCGGAGTGTCGAGGGGGCCCTGCACGGCCGCGGCGAGGCCGGGCAGACGGCGTGCGTCGGCCTGGACGATGACCGGCCTGAGCAGGGCCTTGCTGGGCATGCACGCCCAGTACGAGCACTCGCCGCCGAGCAGTTCGCTCTCCACGACCGCGGTGGTCAGACCGGCCGCACGGGTGCGGTCGGCGATGTTCTCCCCCACCGGTCCGCCCCCGATGACCACGACGTCGTACTCGATGGTTTCCGTTTCCGTCATGGGGCCAGTCTGGTGGGTGGTGTGCGCCGTGGCCACATGGGTAGGCAGGCGGAGAGCGCATGGGTACGCGGTCGGAACACGAGCGTGCACGTGTGGAATAGGCTGCCCGGCGGCCGTGTTCCTGCCGTCGGCACACCCCCACACCAGGAAGAGGGAATCACGCCATGAGCAGCACCGTGGAGCTGACCAAGGAGAACTTCGACCAGACGGTCAGCGAGAACGACTTCGTCCTCATCGACTTCTGGGCGTCCTGGTGCGGGCCCTGCCGGCAGTTCGCGCCGGTGTACGAGAAGGCCGCCTCGGAGAACCCCGACCTGGTCTTCGCCAAGGTGGACACCGAGGCGCAGCCGGAACTGGCCGCGGCCTTCGACATCCAGTCGATCCCGACGCTGATGATCGTGCGGGAGAACGTCGCCGTCTTCGCCCAGCCTGGCGCCCTGCCCGAGGCCGCTCTCACCGACCTCATCGGCCAGGCCCGCAATCTCGACATGGACGAGGTCCGCAAGAGCATCGCCGCCCAGGAGGGCGACGCGCCCCAGTAGGCGCGGCGGAAGATCCGGCTTCGTCCGCCGGTGGTCCGGCGCGGCACGGCTGCCCGGTGGATACGGGTCAGCTCGACTCGCGCCGGACCACCGAGGCGCCCAGCACCTTGTGCACCTCCGGCTCGCCCCCCGGATCGCGCACCACGCGGTCGACCAGCTCGGCGAGGTCGCGGCCCGAGGGCAGCTCGATGTGGACCGTGCTGAGCCGGGGCCGCAGCAGCCGGCCGAGCATCAGGTCGTCGGCGCCGATGAGGGCCACGTCGTCGGGGACGCGTAGGCCCTCGTCCTGCAGGGCGCGCAGGAGCAGCATCGCGTACTCGTCGTTGTAGGCGAACACCGCGTCCAGGTCCCACTCCCGCCGGCCGGCGCCGAGCCGGGCTGCGACGAGCCGGGCTGCGACGAGCCGGGCGGCCGCCTCCTCCGTGTAGTCGAGCGGCAGCTCCGTCACGGTCGCGTCCGTACCGTGCAGGGCCTGGCGTACACCCGCGAGCCGGGGCCGGGAGAACGCCTCCAGTCCCGCCTCCCCGGGGACGACGACGCCGATCCGGCGCCGGCCGCGCTCGTACAGATGGGCGCCCGCGCAGTGGCCCACCGTGGCCTGGTCCATCAGCAGGGCGTGCGCGCCCTCGACCCGCCCGGGGCCGAGGGTGACGACGGCCCGGGCGCCGGACCGCTTGAGGACCTGCACCCCCTCGGGGCCGAGCTCCGCACCCGGCACCAGCACCGCCACCGGCCGCAACTCGGCCCAGGCGCGCGCGGCTTCGTCGCCCTCCAGGCCGACGCTGCCGTACTGCACGACGGTGTAGTCGAGCCGGCCGAGCGCCCACTGGAGTTCGTTGAGGAACCTGCTGTAGAGCGGGCCCACCGGGATGGCCGGGGCCGGCATCAGAACCATCCGGCTGTGCCCGGCGCGCAGGCTGCGGGCGGCGGCGTGGGGCACGTATCCCAGTTCCCGCGCGGCCTCGTGGACGCGCCGGCGCGTCGGTTCGCTGATCCGGACGGCGCTGGTGTTGTTGAGGACGTAGGACACGGTCGCGCGGGAGACGCCGGCCAGGCGGGCGACGTCGGCACTCGTGGGCGTGTTCGGTATCTGCACCATGACAGACCGCATCCTGGCAGAGGTACGGCGGCCGGGAGCACCCGGGGGAACGTGGTTCGCCTTTGGACGACACTGGCGGGTCCGGCGAATCCCGTCGCGAGCATGTTCGTAACAAACTTATTAGGGACGAATGCGTTCGTTACAGCGGTTCCGGGAAGGAGGCCCGGCGAAGGGGCCGTCACGACGGACGCCGTACCGGAACGCGGTCCGGTACGGGGCGTCCGAACGAGCGGTCTCAGCGGGGCGGGTCCGTGCGGGTCACCCGGGCGACCAGGTCGATCCAGCCGGCCTCCAGGCGTTCCATGGGCATGGCGCACTGCCGGGTCAGATGGTGGATCAGGGCCGGGTCGAGCGACGCCAGCAGCGTCTGGGCCAGCAGATCGCAGTCGGCGTCCGGCACGATCTGCCGCAGCAGCATCGTGACCTGTGTGCGCAGGGCGCCGAAGGCGGGATGGGTGAACCTGCGGTCCGGCTCCGGCTGGGCGGCCAGCTGCAGATCCAGCTGCTCCGCGGAGCGGTACAGCACCGCCACGCCGAACGCCCGCAGCCGGTCGAGCGGCGGCGCCCCGGGCCCGAGGGGCGGGGGTCCGCTCAGGAAGTCGGCCTGCAGCTGCCTGGCCGAGTGATCGAGCAGGGCCATCAGCAGCCCCGTGCGGTCGCCGAAACGGCGGAAGACCGTGCCCTTGCCGACCTGGGCCGCCGCGGCCACCGCCTCCATCGTCACCCCGCCCACGCCGTGCTCGGCGATCAGGCGGGCGGCGGCCTCCAGCAGCCGGGCCCGGTTGCGGGCCGCGTCCGCCCGCAGGCACGGCTCTTCGGGAACCGGCCCGACCTCCAGCAAGCGAGAGGATTCGACAGGCTCCTGGGACTCCGGGAAGGGCGGCAGGGCGCTGGACATGAAGTCAGCGTAAAGCACGGGGAAGAAAACTGGACCCCGGTCCGGTTAGAGTGGTACACGTTTAAACGGACCTTGGTCCGGATCGTAACCGCGATGTTTCAGCCCCTTGGAGTTCCCATGTCCGTCCGTATCCTCGCGCTCGTCGGCAGCCTCCGCGCCGGTTCGCACAACCGCCAGCTCGCCGAGGCGGCCGTGAAGCTCGCGCCCGAGGGCGCCGAGGTCGAGCTGTTCGAGGGCCTTGCCGACATCCCGTTCTACAACGAGGACATCGACCTCGAGGGCGACGTCCCGGCCCCCGCCGCGAAGCTGCGCGCTGCCGCGCAGGCCGCCGACGCGTTCCTGCTCTTCTCCCCCGAGTACAACGGCACCATCCCGGCCGTGCTGAAGAACGCCATCGACTGGCTGTCCCGCCCGTACGGTGCCGGCGCCTTCGGCGGGAAGCCGGTGGCCGTGGTCGGCACCGCCTTCGGCCAGTACGGCGGCGTGTGGGCGCAGGACGAGGCCCGCAAGGCCGTGGGCATCGCCGGCGGCAAGGTGATCGAGGAGATCAAGCTGTCCATCCCCGGCTCGGTGACCCGCTTCGCCGAGACCCACCCGGTCGACGACGCCGAGGTCGCCGCCCAGCTGACGGAGGTCGTCACCCGTCTGCACGGCAACGTGTCCGAGATCGTCGCCGCCTGAGCCGGAGCACCCCCGCACGGGGCCGGAGCCGCAGTCCGCGGCTCCGGCCCCGTCCGCGTCTCCCGGACCGGTCGGTCACCCGGGCCCCGGGGACCGGCCGGCCCTCCGCCGCGGCACCCCGGACGCCGGGCCGCGCGGGTCCGCTCCGCCGACTCGGCGCGATGGATCCGGACAGGCGCGTCCGTCACATCCGCCGCACCGGACGGCGCCGCGATCACCCGCATCGGGGTAGGCGACTGCTGACCGCTCACATCCGTCACGGCACTCGCCGCGGCGGACTCGGAGTCACCCTGAGGAGACGCCATGCCCTTGGTCCCGCCGCCGTTCGATGCGGAACTCGCCGCCGCGCTGGAACTGGTCGAGGACGTGACCACCCCCGGCTTCACCCTGGACGACCTGGCCGACGCCCGACAGGCCGCCGAGCTGCTCGGCCTGCTGGACGTCACCCTGGACGGCGCCTTCGAGGTGGAGGACCGCGCGGTTCCCGGTCCCGAGGGCGCCCCCGACGTCTCCCTCCTCGTCTGCCGCCCCACCTCAACGGCGTTCACACCCCCGCTGCCGGTCATCTACCACGTGCACGGCGGCGGCATGATGACCGGCACCAACCGGGCCGGGGTGGCCGAACCCCTCGGCTGGGCGCGCGAGCTGGGCGCGGTCGTGGTGTCGGTGGAATACCGGCTGGCCCCCGAACACCCCCACCCCGCGCCCGTGGAGGACGTGTACGCCGGCTGGCTGTGGACCGCCGGGCACGCGGAGGAGATCGGCGGCGACCCGGACCGGATGGTCGTGGCGGGCGCCAGCGCCGGCGGTGGCCTCACCGCGGCGCTCGCCCTGCTCACCCGGGACCGGCGCGGTCCGCGGCCGCTCGGCCAGGTGCTGATGTACCCGATGCTGGACGACCGCAACGACACCGCCTCCGGCCACCAGATGGCGGGGCTCGGCACCTGGGACCGCGGCGCCAACGAGACCGGCTGGACGGCGCTGCTCGGCGATCGCCGCGGCGGCCCCGAGGTCTCCCCGTACGCGGCACCCGCCCGCGCCGCCGACCTGTCCGGCCTGCCCCCGGCCTTCCTCGACGTCGGCTCCGCGGAGACCTTCCGGGACGAGGTGGTCGCCTACGCCTCCGGTATCTGGCAGGCCGGCGGCGCGGCGGAGCTGCACGTCTGGCCGGGCGGCTTCCACGGCTTCGACGGCCTGGTCCCCGAGGCGGCCCTGTCCCGGGCCGCCCGCACCGCGCGCGTGGCGTGGCTGCGACGGCTGCTCGGCGGGACCACGTGACGGCGGCCCTCCACGCCCCGCTCCTCCACCGGAGACACCCTCGCGTAAACCGTAGGCGCGCCGCCGACATGACGTTACCGTTCGGTAGACATCGTGCCCGGAGCCTCCCGGAGGTGCTCACCCCATGACACCCGACCGTGCCGCAGGTCTCGCGCAGACCCGACGTGCCCTCGCCGACGGGGTGGTGACCTCGCGCGCGCTGGTGGAGCAGGCGCTGGCCCGGATCGACGCCACCCAGCCGACGCTGAACGCCTTCCGGATCGTGCGGGCCGAGGCCGCGCTCGCCGAAGCGGAGGCCGCCGACCGGGAGTTGGCCGCCGGAGCGCGCCGCCCGCTGCTCGGGGTACCGGTGGCGGTCAAGGACGACATGGACGTGGCCGGCGAGCCGACCGCGTTCGGCTGCCGGGGCGACTTCCCGCCGGCGACCGCGGACGGGGAGGCGGTACGGCGCCTGCGCGCGGCCGGCGCGGTCATCGTCGGCAAGACCAACACCTGCGAACTGGGGCAGTGGCCGTTCACGGAGGGCCCGGCGTTCGGCGAGACGCGCAATCCCTGGCACACCGAGCACACGCCCGGTGGTTCCTCGGGCGGCTCGGCCGCCGCGGTCGCCGCCGGGCTCGTCCCGGCCGCGCTCGGCTCCGACGGCGCGGGTTCGGTGCGCATTCCGGCGGCCTGGACCCACCTGATCGGCATCAAGCCGCAGCGCGGCCGGATCTCGACCTGGCCCCGCGGCGAGTCCTTCCACGGCATCACGGTCAACGGCACCCTCGCCCGGACGGTCGCCGACGCGGCCCTGCTGCTGGACGCGGCGAGCGGCAACCACGACCTGGACCCGCACCGGCCGGCCGCCGTGACGGCGGCCGACGCCGTCGGCCGCGACCCGGGCCGGCTGCGCGTCGCCCTCTCGCTGAAGCCTCCGTTCACCGCCGTACCCGCCCGGCTCCGGCCGGAGGTGCGCGCCCGCGTGGTCGAACTGGCCGAGAAACTGGCCGGGTTGGGGCACGATGTCGAGGAGGCCGATCCGCCCTACGGTCAGATCGGGCTGGCCTTCCTGCCCCGCGCCACCGCGGGGATCGCCGAACGGGCCCTGGAGGCACCCGACTTCATGCTGCTCGACCCGCGCACCCGGGGCGCCTCCCGGCTGGGCCGGCTGCTCGGCGGGGCACCGCTCAGGGCCGCCCGGCGCGCGGAGGCGGTGCTGCACCGGCGGATCGGCGGGTTCTTCCGGTCGTACGACGTGGTCCTCGCGCCGACCACGGCCGCTCCCCCGCCCCGGATCGGCGCCCTCGCGGGACTGAGCGGGTTCGCCACGGACCGCGCGATGATCGCCGCGTGCCCCTACGCCTGGCCCTGGAACGTGCTGGGCTGGCCGGGCGTGAACGTGCCCGCCGGCTTCGTGGACGGCGGCCTCCCGGTCGGCGCCCAGTTGCTCGGACCGGCCGGCAGCGAGCCTCTGCTGGTGTCCGTGGCGGCGCAGTTGGAGGCGGAGCTGCGCTGGCACGAGGTGTGGCCCCCGCAGCGGGCGCAGGCCGGCACACCGGCCACCTGACCGCGATCCGCCCGTACCCTGTGGCCATGGGCGACGTGTCGATGGTCGGGCTGATGGGGCGGGTCACGGGGACGGTCGGGCCCGGACTCGTCGGCGAGGTGATCGTGCGGGTGCGCGGCGGCGCGGAACACTTCCTCGCCTACCCGGCCGACGGCACGGGTCGCATCGAGCCCGGCACGGTGGTGATGGTGATGGAGCACCTGCCGCCGAGAACGGTCTACGTCACCGCGGCCTACGACAGCTGACGGAGCACCAAGTGAGCGCGCTGCGCTCCAGGTGAGGGCGGCATGCGTCAAGATTGCAACAAGGATCCGCCGGCGTCTTCTCGGCGCGTCCCGGCGAGCGCACACTCCCTTCGTTCGGTGCCGAACGGGCACCAGGCAAAGGGGGCGTATGCCGATGGTTGTCGGCGTCGTTGCGGGGGTGGCGGTCGCTGCCGTCCTCGTGCTGATCGGTCTGTTCAAGATGATGTGGCGGGTGGCCGAGCCGAACGAGGCGCTCATCATCTCCGGTTCCAAGCACCGCACCGAAGGCATCGAGGAGGGCCTGGGGTTTCGCATCGTCACCGGGCGGGGCACGATGGTGCTGCCCGGCGTGCAGGCGGTGCGCAAGCTCTCGCTCGATCTGAACGAGACCGAGCTGCAGGTGGACTGCGTCACGCACCAGGGCATCCCGCTCAAGGTGCGGGGTGTGGTCATCTTCAAGGTGGGCGACGACTTCGTGTCGATCGCCAACGCGGCACGGCGTTTCCTGGACCAGCAGAAGCTGATGTCGGAGCGGGTGCACAACGTCTTCGCCGGTCATCTGCGCTCGATCGTGGGCGGGCTGACGGTCGAGGACATGATCCGCGACCGGGAGAAGCTGACCGGGCAGACCCGGGCGGCCTGCGGTACGGAGATGGAGAAGCTCGGCCTGATCGTCGACTCGCTGCAGATCCACGAGATCGAGGACCCGACGGGCTACATCCGGAACCTGGCCATGCCGCACGCGGCGGCCGTGCAGCGGGACGCGCGCATCGCGCAGGCGGAGGCGAACCGGCTCGCCACCGAGGCCGAGCAGCAGTCGTTCGCCCGGATGGCGGAGGCCACCCGGGACAGCGAGATCCTGCAGGCCGGTTATCAGGCGGAGCGGGACAAGGCGGCGTCGAAGGCCCAGCAGGCCGGACCGCTCGCCGCGGCCGCGGCCCGGCAGGAGGTCGTCGTCCAGGAGACGCGGGTGGCCGAGCTGGAGGCGCAGCGGCGGGAGCAGCAGCTCCAGGTGGACGTGCGCAAGCCGGCCGACGCGAAGGCGTACGAGAAGCGGACACTGGCCGAGGCCGAGCGCGACGCGCGGATCTCGGCGGCCCAGGCCAAGGCGAAGGAGACGGAGCTGGCGGCCGCCGCCGAGGCGACCCGGGTGAAGGCCGCGGCGGCCGCCGAGGCGGAGGCGACCACGTCGCGCGGTGCGGCGAGTGCCGATGCCACGCGGGCCACCGGTGAGGCCGAGGCCGCCGCCGCGCGGGCGAAGGGTCTCGCGGAGGCCGAGGCGACCAAGGCGCAGGGCCTGGCCGAGGCGGAGGCCATCAAGGCTCGCGCCGCGGCGCTCGCCGAGAACCAGGAGGCGGTCGTCGCCCAGCAACTCGCCGAGAAGTGGCCGGAGATCGTGCAGGCGGGCGCGTCCGCGTTCGGCAACGTGGACAACATGGTGCTGCTCAACGGCGCCGACGGCATGGGTGAGTTGTTCGCCAAGGCGCTCACCATGGGCGGCACCGGCCTCGGGCTGGCTCGCCGGCTGCTGGCCGCGACAGGTGACAACGCGCAGCCGGGGAACGGCACTTCGCCGTCACTCAACGGCGCGGTGACGCCCCCGCCGCAGAAGGTTCCGGTGGACCGGGAGGACTGAGGAATCATGTACGGCCGGGTCCCTCACCAGGGGAGGCCGCCGTGCACACCGGCTCCACCGGTGCGCCTCCGGTCCACCCCGGCCGTATGTGTCCACGGGGTCGACGTGGCTCCACGGGGTCCGCATGGGTCCACGGGGTCCGCAAGGTTCCACGGCGTCCGTATATGGCCACGCCCGTACCGGAGCAACCTGCGCACCGCGGGCGCCCGTTCGACCGAGGGCGGCAACCACTAGGGTGCCCTCGTGAGCACGTTTACCGATGAGGACATCCCCGGCCGTCAGGGCCCCCACGCCACCACCGAGGCCGACCCGCGAGAGGTCGGCCGGGTGCGCACCGAGTACTCCCCGGCCCACGACGGGGACCCGGACCCCGGGGAGATCGTGTGGACCTGGGTGCCGTTCGAGGAGAACGACGGCCGGGGCAAGGACCGCCCGGTCCTGGTCGTCGCCCGGGAGGCCGCGGGGACGTTCCTCGCCGTGCAGCTCTCCAGCAAGCGGCACGACGGCGACCGGGAGTGGGTCCCGATCGGCAGCGGGCCGTGGGACCGGTCGGGGCGCGACTCGTGGGTGGATGTGGACCGGGTGCTGCGGCTGTACGAGGAGGGCATGCGCCGGGAGGCGTGCGCCCTGGACCGGATGCGCTTCGACCTGGTCCGCAGGCGGCTCCACGAGCGCTACGGCTGGACCTGACCCGCCCGACCCGCACCCGGACGCACCCGGCACACCGCGTGCCTGGCGGCCCGCCGGGTGCGAGTGCACGGCGCGGCGAGCAGCCCGCCGCGTTCGTCACGGAAGACCGGGACGGCCGGTGAGTGGATCACCCGATCGGCGGAGAAGGGGCACCGGCGCGGGCCGGACCGGCGGGACGGGCACCGGCGCGGGGCCGAGGATGCGCGTACCGGATCGCGCCGCCGCGACGGCCGCCGCGATCGGCACCTCCCGCCCGTCCGGCGTCAGGTACCGGCCGGCCGCCACGATCTTCTCCGTGTCCGCGGCGATACCGCGCAGGCGCGCGCTCATGGCGCCACCCCCGTGGACGCCATGCCCGCGGCCTGCGCGATCTGCCCCGTGGTGCTCATACAGGCATCCTGGGTGATGCTGGTGATGCGGTGCAACGGAGTTTTGCCGACCGCACAACAGCCCGGAGAACAGGTACGGAAACGGAGATGACTGGTCCGGAACGTCCGGCGGGGCGCCCTTGTGCGAATCGGCTCGAGGGTTTTGGGTGGAGCGAACGCCTGCTCGGCCCCTGCCGTACCGGGCCGGTGGCATGGTGGAATCTCAGGAGGATCCCGACATGTCTGATTCACGTAGCGACGGTGGTGACTGTACCGAGCCCCCCGTCGCCGTCACCGAGCCTGAGGTGGAGGCCCTGGTCAGGG
Source organism: Streptomyces sp. NPDC096012 (assembly GCF_040426375.1). NCBI lineage: Bacteria > Bacillati > Actinomycetota > Actinomycetes > Kitasatosporales > Streptomycetaceae > Streptomyces > Streptomyces sp. NPDC096012. The sequence goes on along the minus strand of NZ_JBEOTD010000005.1, from coordinate 195,333 downwards.
GTATCTGCTTCAAGACCGGGCCGCCCCGCACCATAGGGGTGGAACTGGAATGGCTCGTTCACGAGCTGCGGCAGCCGCGGCTCACCGTGACACCCGAACGTCTCGAGGCGGCCTACGCCGCATTGCGGGCCGTGTCCCTGGGGTCGGCGCTCACCGTCGAACCCGGTGGTCAGCTGGAGCTGAGTTCGCCGCCCGCCGCCTCCCTGATGGAGTGCATCGGCACCGTCTCGGCCGACCTGGACACCGTCCGCGCCGTCCTCGCCGAGCACGGTCTCGGCCTCGCCGGCATCGGCCACGATCCCTGGCACGCACCCCGCAGGTTCCTGCACCAGCCGCGCTACGACGCCATGGAGGCGTGCCTGGACCGCAACGGTCGGGCGGGCCGGCACATGATGTGCGCCTCGGCCTCCGTCCAGGTGTGTGTGGACGCCGGCCACGAGGAACCCGGACCGCTCGGGCACCGGCGGCGCTGGTGGCTGGCCCATCAGCTGGGTGCCGTCCTGGTGGCCGCGTTCGCCAACTCCCCGCTGGTCGGGCAGCGGCCCACGGGCTGGATGTCGACCCGGCAGCGGGTCTGGATGGAGATCGGCGCCGGCCGGGCCGGCGGTCCCCCGCTGGACGGCGACCCGCGGGCCGTGTGGGCCCGGCACGCGCTGGACTCGCCGGTGATGTGCGTCCGCCGGGACCACGGGCCGTGGGAGGTGCCCGACGGGCTCACCTTCCGGGAGTGGACCCGCACCCGGTCGCCCCGGCCGCCCACCCGGGCGGACCTCGACTACCACCTGACCACCCTGTTCCCACCGGTGCGGCCACGCGGTCACCTGGAGCTCAGGATGATCGACGCGCAGCCCGGCGAGGACGGCTGGATCGTGCCGCTCGCGGTGACGGCGGCGCTGTTCGACGATCCGGCGGCCGCGGAGACCGCGTACCGGATCGTGAAGCCGCTCGCCGAGCGGGCGCTGAACCTGCCCGCCCCGCACAATCCGCTGTGGGCCGACGCGGCCCGCCTGGGGCTCGCCGACCCGGAGTTGCGCGACGCGGCCACCGCCTGTTTCCGGGTGGCGCTGGAGGCACTGCCCCGGCTCGGCGCGTCCCAGCAGGTCGTCGACGCCGTGGCGGACCACCTGGAGCGTTACGTCGCCCGGGGCCGCTGCCCGGCCGACGACCTGCTGGACGGATCGCACGACACGGACCGGCGCCGGTTCCGGTCCGGCCCCGTCGGAGGTACCCGCACCGCCCACGGGAGGAAGGACATCCGCACATGAGCGCCCCCGAGACCGACACCACGGCCGTCGAGCCGGACGCCGACGCCCTGCGCGAGCGGGCACTGGCCTCGCTGACCACCGCCCGCGAGCGCACCGCGCTGCTGACCGACTGCGTCGACGAACCGGACCTCACCGCCCAGCACTCCCCGCTGATGTCCCCGCTGGTGTGGGACCTCGCGCACATCGGCAACCAGGAGGAGCTGTGGCTGCTGCGGGCGGTCGGCGGCCGGGAGGCGATGCGGCCGGAGATCGACACCCTGTACGACGCCTTCGAGCATCCACGCGCGGAGCGGCCCTCGCTGCCGCTGCTGCCGCCCGCCGAAGCCCGCCGGTACGCGGCCGAGGTGCGCGGCCGGGTGACGGATCTGCTGGCGGCCGCCGACTTCCACGGCACCCGGCTGACCGAGGCCGGTTTCGCCTTCGGGATGATCGCCCAGCACGAACAGCAGCACGACGAGACGATGCTGATCACCCATCAGCTGCGGAAGGGGCCCCAGGCCCTGACCGCGCCGGACCCGGAGCCGGCCGCACCCTTCACCGGGCCGGCCGAAGTCCTGGTCCCCGGTGGCCCGTTCATCATGGGCACCTCCGCCGAACCGTGGGCGCTGGACAACGAACGCCCGGCGCACCCGCGTGAGGTGGCGCCGTTCTGGATCGACACGACCCCGGTGACGAACGGGGCGTACCAGGCGTTCATCGCGGACGGCGGCTACGACACCGAGCGCTGGTGGACGCCGGAGGGCTGGGCGCACATCAGGCGGCACTCCCTCAGGGCCCCGCAGTTCTGGCGCCGCGACGCCGGCCAGTGGCTCAGGCGCCGGTTCGGGATCACGGAGGTGGTACCGGCCGAGGAGCCGGTGCTGCACGTGTGCTGGTACGAGGCCGACGCCTACGCCCGCTGGGCCGGGCGCCGGCTGCCCACCGAGGCGGAGTGGGAGAAGGCGGCCCGGTTCGACCCGGCCACCGGCCGCTCGCGGCGCTACCCCTGGGGCGACGCCGACCCGGCGCCCGAGCACGCCAACCTGGGCCAGCGGCACCTGCGGCCGGCACCCGCCGGCAGCTACCCGGCGGGCGAATCGGCGCTGGGGGTACGGCAGTTGATCGGCGACGTGTGGGAGTGGACGGCCAGCGACTTCCTGCCGTACCCGGGATTCCAGGCGTTTCCGTACAAGGAGTACTCGGAGGTCTTCTTCGGCTCCGGCTACAAGGTGCTGCGGGGAGGCTCGTTCGCCGTGGACGCGGTGGCGTGCCGGGGCACGTTCCGCAACTGGGACCACCCGATCCGCCGGCAGATCTTCTCCGGTTTCCGCACGGCCCGCTCGGACAGCCTCTGATGTGCCGTCACCTGGCCTATCTGGGGCCCGAGGAGCCACTGGGCCGGCTTCTGGTGGAGCCGGCGCACAGTCTGTTCCGCCAGTCGTGGGCGCCCCGGCGGCAGCGCTACGGGACGGTCAACGCCGACGGTTTCGGGGTGGGCTGGTACTCCCCCGGGGATCCCGTCCCGGCCCGTTACCGGCGGGCCGGGCCGATCTGGGCGGACCTGTCCTTCGCCGACCTGGCGCGGGTGGTGCGCTCCGGCGCGGTGCTCGCGGCCGTACGGGACGCGACGCTCGCGGGCGCGGACGCCGAGGCCGCGGCGGCGCCGTTCGCGGCCGGGCGGTGGCTGTTCAGTCACAACGGCGCGGTCGCGGGCTGGCCGGACTCGGCGGCACCGCTGGTGTCCGCGCTGCCCCCGGTCGACCTGCTGTCGCTGCAGGCCCGCAACGACTCGGCGTTCGTCTGGGCGCTGGTGCTGCACCGGCTGCGCAGCGGCGAGGAACCGGCCCGGGCCCTCGGCGAAACGGTGCGCCGGCTGGCCCTGGCGGCCCCCGCCTCACGCCTCAACCTGCTGCTGACCGACGGCGCCACGATCGCCGCGACCACCTGGGGCGACAGCCTCTGGTACCGCACGGAGCCCGGCCGTGGCACGGTCGTCGCCTCCGAACCGTCCGACGACGATCCGCTCTGGCAGGAGGTCCCGGACCGCACCGCGCTCACCGCGAGCAGCACCGGCGTGCTGCTCGCCCCGCTGGAGGACCCGGCGGCCTCCCCCGCTCTCGGCACCACTCGAGCGGGGGCGCACCCATCGACGAAGGAGCCCTGTACGTGAGCCCCCTGCACGTCACCCGCACCCTCCCCGAGGACGCCACCGACGCGGCCCTGCGCGCCGACGTCCGGCACGGCCTCACCGCCACACCGAAGTCGCTGCCGCCGAAGTGGTTCTACGACGCCCGCGGCAGCGAGCTGTTCGAGCGGATCACCGAGCTGCCCGAGTACTACCCCACGCGGGCCGAGCGGGAGATCCTCGCCGCCCGGTCCGGCGAGATCGCCGCCGCGAGCGGTGCCCGCACGCTGATCGAGCTGGGCTCCGGCTCCTCGGAGAAGACCCGCTATCTCATCGACGCGCTCCCGCTCGCGGCCTACGTCCCGGTCGACGTCAGCGAGAGCGCCCTCACCCAGGCCGCGCAGGCGCTCATCGCCGACCACCCGGACCTCGAAGTCCACGCGCTGATCGCGGACTTCACCGCCCCGCTCACCCTGCCGGCCACACCCGGGCCCCGGCTGGTGGCGTTCCTCGGCGGCACGATCGGCAATCTGCTGCCGGCCGAACGCGCCGAGTTCCTGACGTCCGTGCGGGCCCTGCTCGCTCCCGGCGACGGGCTGCTGCTCGGCACCGACCTGGTCAAGGACGAGGAGGTGCTGGTGCGGGCGTACGACGACGCGGCCGGGGTGACGGCCGCGTTCAACAAGAACGTGCTGTCCGTCATCGACCGGGAGCTGGGCGCGGACTTCGATCCGGACGCGTTCGACCACGTGGCGCTGTGGGACGCCGAGCGCGAGTGGATCGAGATGCGGCTGCGTTCCCGTGCCGAGCAGACCGTGAAGGTGCCCGCGCTGGGCCTCGCCGTGGACTTCGCGGCGGGCGAGGAGCTGCGCACCGAGGTGTCGGCGAAGTTCCGCAGGGACAAGGTGGGCCCCGAACTGGCCGCGGTGGGCTTCGAGCTGACCCACTGGTGGACGGACGCCCGAAACCGCTTCGCGCTGTCACTGAGCGTGGCGCGGTGAGTCAGCCCACGTCGGGCTGGAGCGCCTCGGTGATCTTCTCGGACGCCCGGCGCGCCTCGGTCGCCGGGTCCGCTCCGCCGAGCACCCGGGTCATGTACTCCTTGATCGGGTTTCGGGCCTCGACGTCGGCCCACTGAGGGGTGTTGGGGGTCGCCCGCCCGTGCGCCGCGCCCACGGCCATGGCGGCGACCCCCTCCGCGTCGGCGACCGCGCCGGCCAGGGTGGTCTTGTTCGGCACGTAGTTCATCGCCCGGGCGAGTTCGGTGTCCCATTTGGCGCCGGTGAGCGCCCCGACGACGGCGGTCGCGGCGAACTGGTCCTCGGTGTTCTGCGGGACGACGAGGTCGGAGCCGCCGGTGAACACGCTGCCGGCCCGGCCGGCGGTCCGGCCGGGCACCGGGAAGAAGCCCAGCTTGTCCTTCAGTGCCGGGTTCTGCCGCACGATCGACTGCGCCAGGCCGGGTACCGCGACGATCTGTGCCACCTTGCCGCCGGCGAACACCCCGGCCTGGGGCGGGTGTTCCTCGTCGGCGTCCGCCGGTCCGTCGCCCAGCGCCTGCAGCCGCCGGTAGTAGTCCATGCCGCGCAGCGCGGCCGGGGTGTCCAGGGTGCCTCGCCACTCGTGGTCCTTCTCGCGGGCGAGGTCGCCTCCCTCGTCCCAGATGAAGCCGGAGAGCGTGTACCAGTCCTGTCCGGCGAGGTAGATGCCCTGGTTGCCGGCCGAGTTCAGCTTCCCGGTGTCGGCGAGCCACTCGTCGCGGGTCTTCGGCACCCCGGTGATACCGGCCTGCCGGAACAGGTCCTTGCGGTAGATGACGACCCGGTTGGCCGCGTACCAGGGGATGCCGTACTGCTTGTTGCCGTCCTTGCCGGGCTCCGCGAGGCCGGGGAGCCACTTCTCCTTGCCCCAGTCGCGCATCGACTCCAGGGTGAGGTCGACGAGCCGGCCGCCGTCCGCGTACAGCGGCACCTGGGTGTTGCCGACCTCGATGACGTCCGGGCCGTCCCCGGAGCCGTCCTGGAGGGCTCCCCTGACCTTCTCGACGATGCCGGTCCACTCCTGGATGCGGATGTCGAGACGCAGGTCCTCGTGCGTGCTCTCGAAGTCCTCGGTGAAGCGCCGCAGGAACTCCTTGGAAGCGCTGTCCTTCATCAGCCAGACCGTGACGGTCTTGCGCTCGTGCCCGCCGGGGAGCAGCCCGCAGGCGCTGACGAGGGAGCCGGTGACACAGATGAGGGCGAGCAGACGACGTCTCACGAGGGGTCCTGTTCTGTCTGGCCTGGGCGGTGCGGACAGGGGTGGGGGCCCGGTCGTGGGGGGCCGAACACAGCGTTCGTACGGGTGTGCTGGATTTTGGTATGGACCAATGCGCAGGGTCAAGGGCTGCTCCGGTCCGCCGACGACGCCGTGCGGCCCGGGCGCGGATACGGCACCGTGGAGTACGGCGTGACACGAGAGGAGCACCCGCATGACGAACCACACGTACCGGGTCACCGAGATCGTCGGCACCTCGCACGAGGGCATCGACCAGGCCATCCGCAACGGCATCGCCCGCGCCGACCAGACTCTGCGCAACCTGGACTGGTTCGAGGTGACACAGGTCCGCGGGCAGATCGAGAACGGCCGGATCGAGCACTACCAGGTGGGCCTGAAGCTGGGATTCCGCCTCGAGGACGGCGCCTGAGCGGTCAGGTACGCCCTTCGCCCTCCTGCGCCTGACGCAGAGCGGCGGACTCGGCGGCCCAGCGGGCCCGCACCACGGTGAACCCGGCGCGTTCGGCGTCGTCGCACACCAGCTCGTCGTCGTCCACGAGGACCCGCACCTCACGGTCCCGGGCGAGCCGTCGCAGGATCTCCAGCTTGGTGAACCGGGCAGGCCGGCGGTCGGCGTTGCCGCGCATGTGCACCCGCCCGTCGGGCAGCCCGTGGTTCGCGAGCCACTCCAGCGTGTCCCGGCGGCACCGCTCGGGCCGGCCCGTGAGATAGACGACCTCGCACTCCCGGGCAGTCTCCCGCACCAGCGCCAGTCCCTCGGCAAGGGGCGGGTCCGCCGGCGCGGCGGCGAAGAAGGCCGCCCAGTCGCGCGGCCGGCTCTCCAGGTGGTGCTGCCGGTGGGCCGTGTCGGCGAGGGTGTTGTCCAGGTCGAACACGGCGAGCGGTCGCCTGCTGCTGTCGGTCACCCCGACAGCGTAGCCAGGCGGCGGCCCGCCGGACGTGGCGCCGGCCGCGCGCATCCCGGGCGCCGCGGCCACCCGCACGATCCGCGTCGGCACCGGCGGGGTGATGCCGCCCGATCATCGACCGCCGGTCGTGGCCGAGCAGTTCGCCGTGCCGGAGTCGCTGTTCCCGGGCCGGACCGACACGGGGCTCGGCCGTTCCGTGGGCTTCACGGGCGGCGTGCGCAAGGCCCTCGGCCGGGACAGGGGGGACGCCGAGGACTTCGCCCGCGGTGGGGCGAGCCCCTGCAGTGGGTGGAGGGCGGCTCGCCGGCCGGGGTGCGCGCCCGCCCCGCGGAGGGCCTCGCGGTCCCCTCTCCGTGCCGGCGCCCGGCGAGGGCGCGCGGAAGGAGACCGGGTGTTGGGACGAGGGCTTGATCGCCCCTGGACATCGACGCAAGCCGCCGGGGTCGATCTCGGGCTACCGGGTTCGCCGGATCCGATCTTGGAGGTGCTTCCGTCCGCCCTGACGGCCATCTGCACGGGGCCTCGTCACCGTTCCGTCACAAGTAGGCGCCGCACGGAACCCCGCCGCTCTCCCGCCCTGTCTGCACTCACGTACCACGACCACGCGTACCGCGGGGCACCAACCGACGACCGAAACCCGCGGACGACACGACCCAGGGGGACGACAGCATGAGGCACAGCAACGGCATTCGCAGGGCGGCTCTGGCGACGACGGCGGTCGCGGCCGTCGCGGCAACGGTGACCGGCATCCTGCCCGGCACCGCCATGGCGGCGAGCACCACCACCTCCACCCCGCCGCCCGCCTGCCCGACCTCCGCCCTCCGGGTCAGCGCCTGGCAGGCCGCGCACCGGCCCGTCGGGACCGGGACCGGGGCGGCGGTCGTGCAGTTCACCAACGTCTCCCGGCGGACGTGCGTCCTGAAGGGCCATCCGACGGTCGCGGGCGCCGGCAACGGCTCCCCCGCCCACAACACCCCGCTCAAGGTCACCCGCACCGGCAGGGCGGCCACCGTGACGGTCCGGCCGCACGGCAAGGCGTGGGTGAAGCTGACCTTCGTCCAGGTCCAGGGGGAGGGCGACGGCTACTGCGTGTCGGGCAAGGCCCCGGTGACGTATCCGACGATGGTCGTCGGGCTGCCGCACTCCGGGAAGCACCAGGTCGCCCTGAACGACGGGGTGTGGGCCGAGTGCGACAACAAGGTGACCGTCACCCCGGTCTCGCCGGTCAAGCCTTCCTGACCCCACCGTCCCCACGAATCGATCGGTCTGCACGACGATCGCAAGGATCTGACCCGCACATGTAGGGGAACTGCACATAAGTACAGGTCGGCGACTCAGCGCTCCTTCGGTGCGCCGAGTCGCCGACCTGTGGTCAGTCGTCGTGTGCTTGTCATGCCCGGTACGGGCCTGGTATGGGCCGCACTGATGCCAGGACCCCGGGGAGTCCGACCAGTCCAGCCATACCTTGTCGCCCCCACGCGCCTTGGTGATCAATGCCCGTCGGTAGTCGGGTTCTCCGCTGCCCACGGCGCCGGGGTGAGGTTCGGGTGCTTCCGACGCGAAGGCGGAGCCTCCCTCCCAGTGGGCGGTGATCCGCTTGACGTTGATTTTGTGTGCCGCACAGGGTGCGGCGGCGGGCTGCGGTGTCGACGACGAGGTCGTCGAGCCGGAGCGGCACGGCGATGGCGTGGCGGCGCAGCGGCGAGCGAGCAGGCGGTCGGACCGAGGGATTCGACGAGGTGATCGTCGGCTCCGGCGTCCAGGCCGGGCGAACACATCGAGGCCGTCGCTGAGAACCGCGATCACCAGCGTACGTTCCTGACCTCAACGTGACACGCAGGGACACGAACTGCGCCGCAGCCGTCCGCCTGACACGCAACCCGACCTGCCGAACAGCCCGCTTCCAGAATCCGTTCAGGCACTCTGTGCCACGGTTGGACATCACGGCTGCGTCGCGGCCGCCCCTCTCACAGGGCGCTCGTCCCGCTTCCCGGGGAGAGCGCCCTGCCGTTTCGACTGGACAGGAGAAAGTGACTTGGAGAAACCGGAGGTCCTCACCGACCTCGACGTGGCGGGCACGTCGAGCACGACCAAGTCGGTGATGAAGAAGCTGCCCGAGGTCACGCTGGCCTTCTGGATCATGAAGATCGCGGCGACGACCCTGGGCGAGACGGCGGGCGACCTCTTCGCGCAGACACTGAGACTGGGCTACTTCCTCACCACGATCGCGCTGTTCCTGGTCTTCGTGGTGACGCTCGTGATCCAGCTGCGATCCAGCCGCTACAACCCGTTCTTCTACTGGACCGTGATCCTGTCGACCAGCATGGCCGGCACCACGATGTCCGACTTCATGAACCGTGACGCCAGTGCGAAGTACCTTTCCGGCGGTGCGACGAAACTGGGGTGGGGCCCGCAGGGTCTTGGTCTCGGCTATCCGGAGGGCGCGGCGATCCTGATCTCGATCCTGCTGCTGATCTTCCTCGGCTGGAAGCTGAGCGGGATGACCTTCCAGATCACCGACATCGTCACCTTCAGGGGCGAGGCTCTGTTCTGGTCGGCGATCCTGGTGTCGAACACCCTCGGCACGTCCATGGGTGACTTCCTCTCCGACAGCTCTGGCCTCGGCTACCTGGGCGGCGCGCTGCTGGTGACCGGGCTGCTCGCGGTGCTGGTGGCGCTGATGAAGGTGCCCGCGGTGCCGAACGTGCTGCTGTTCTGGATCGCGTTCGTCCTCACCCGCCCGCTCGGTGCCACCGCGGGCGACTTCCTCACCAAGCCGGTCGCCAAGGGCGGCCTGGACCTGGGCACGGCCGGCTCGTCCGCCGTCCTGCTCGCCGTCCTGTTCGGCTTGATGGCCTACGCCCACGTGCAGGAGCGCCGGACCGCCGCAGCGAAATTGGAGAGGCAGGCCCCGGTCACCCGGCGCGCAGGCTGACCGACAAAACCTGCCTCGCGCAGCGGCAGTTCCAGCCTCGGCGCACCGAAGCGGCTCGTCCGGAGCGCGGACCTCGTCGGCCGTCGGCAACCGGGGCTGGGACGTCGGACTCACCGGCGCTCCCGCCCGGTCTCGAAAACGCACCCACGACCGCACGGCGCTGCCGGACTCCCACCGGCGGCTCGCCGCTTTCTTCGCACCCGAGCGCCGACCGGCCGCCGGGGCGCTGACCGGCTCGATTGACCGGCTCGAGATGCGGACCCGGCGGGGCCCGGTGACCCTGGGAGGAAAGCGTCGAGCGACGAGGAGGGCCGCCATGTCCATCATGGACAAGATCAAGGGCATGCTCAAGGGACATGAGGACATGACCGACAAGGGCATCGACAAGGGCGGCGACTACGTCGACCAGCGCACCGGGAACAAGTACCAGTCGCAGGTCGACACCGGGCAGGACAAGCTGAGGGACGAGTTCGGCACCCGCCGGGACCAGGGCAACCCTCCGCAGTCGTAACGCACGGGGGCGGATAGAGTTCCCCCCGATGCACAGCCCCCATGACCCGTACGTCCGTGTCCGCGGCGCCCGCGAGCACAACCTCAGAGGCGTCGACGTGGACATCCCGCGCGACGTACTGGCCGTGTTCACCGGTGTGTCCGGCTCGGGCAAGTCGTCGCTGGCCTTCGGCACCATCTACGCCGAGGCCCAGCGGCGTTACTTCGAGTCGGTCGCGCCCTACGCGCGCAGGCTGATCCACCAGGTCGGGGCGCCCAAGGTCGGCGAGATCAGCGGACTGCCGCCCGCGGTGTCGCTGCAGCAGCGCCGTTCGGCCCCCACCTCGCGCTCCTCGGTGGGCACGGTCACCGCTCTCTCCAACTCCCTGCGGATGCTGTTCTCCCGGGCCGGGCGGTATCCGACGGGCGCCGAGCGGCTCGATTCGGACGCGTTCTCGCCCAACACGGCGGCCGGTGCCTGTCCCGAGTGCCACGGCCTCGGACGCGTGCACGAGACGACCGAGGAGCTGCTCGTCCCGGATCCCTCGCTGTCCGTCCGCGAGGGCGCCGTCGCGGCCTGGCCGGGCGCCTGGCAGGGCAAGAACCTGCGGGACATCCTCGGCGCCCTCGGCTACGACGTGGACCGGCCCTGGCGCGAACTGCCCGCCGAGCAGCGCGAGTGGATCCTGTTCACCGACGAGCAGCCGGTCGTCACCGTGCATCCGGTCCGGGACGCCGACCGCATCCAGCGGCCGTACCAGGGCACGTACACCAGCGCCCGCCGGTATGTGCTGAAGACCTTCTCGGACACCAAGTCCGCGACGCTGCGGGCGAAGGCGGAGCGCTTCCTGACCAGCCGGCCCTGTCCGGTCTGCGGGGGCAGCCGGCTGCGGCCGGAGGCGCTGGCGGTGACCTTCGACGGCCGGACGATCGCCGAGCTGGCCGCACTGCCGCTCGGCGAGCTCGCCGCACTGCCGGCCGGTGACTCGCAGACGGCCCGGGTGCTCATGGAGGACCTCCGGTCCCGCATCGCCCCGGTGGTCGAACTGGGCCTCGGCTATCTGAGCGTGGACCGGCCCACCCCCACCCTCTCGGCGGGCGAGCTGCAACGGCTGCGACTGGCCACGCAGTTGCGCTCCGGGCTGTTCGGCGTGGTGTACGTACTGGACGAGCCGTCCGCCGGACTGCACCCGGCGGACACCGAGGCGCTGCTGACCGTGCTGGACCGGCTGAAGGCGGCGGGCAACTCGGTGTTCGTCGTCGAGCACCACCTGGACGTCGTGCGCGGCGCCGACTGGCTGGTGGACGTGGGCCCCGGCGCGGGCGAGCACGGCGGCCGGGTGCTGTACAGCGGGCCGCCGGCGGAGCTGGCGTCGGTCGAGGACTCGGCGACCGCCGCGTTCCTCTTCGACGAGGCACCGGGACCGGCCCGCGAGGTCCGCCGGCCGCGCGGCCGGCTGAAGGTCGGACCCGTGACCCGGCACAATCTGCGCGGGGTGACGGCCGAGTTCCCGGTGGGCGTGTTCACCGCCGTCACCGGGGTCTCCGGTTCCGGGAAGTCCACCCTCATCGGCGCGTTGACGCAGGAGGTCGAGGGGGTGGACCGGCTGGTCAGGGTGGACCAGAAGCCGATCGGGCGCACCCCGCGTTCCAACCTGGCCACCTACACGGGCCTGTTCGACGTGGTGCGCAAGGTGTTCGCCGGCACCGATGAGGCGCGGGCGCACGGGTACGGCGCCGGCCGGTTCTCGTTCAACGTGGCGGGCGGTCGCTGCGAGACCTGCCAGGGCGAGGGCTTCGTCAGCGTCGAGCTGCTGTTCCTGCCGAGCACGTACGCGCCCTGCCAGGACTGCGGGGGCGCACGCTACAACCCCGAGACGCTGGAGGTCACCTACCGGGGGCGCGACATCGCCGAGGTGCTCGACCTGACGGTGGAGGCCGCGGCGGAGTTCTTCGCGGACATCCCGGCCGCGGCCCGGAGCCTGGGCGCCCTGCTCGACGTGGGCCTCGGCTACCTTCGGCTCGGCCAGCCGGCGACCGAGCTGTCCGGTGGCGAGGCCCAGCGGATCAAGCTGGCGAACGAGCTGCAGCGCGGCCGTCGCGGTCACACCCTCTACCTGCTCGACGAGCCGACGACCGGACTGCATCCGGCCGACGTCGAGGTGCTCATGGACCGGCTGCACGGCCTGGTGGACGCCGGGCACACGGTCGTGGTCGTGGAGCACGACATGACGGTGGTGGCGGGCGCCGACTGGGTGATCGACCTGGGACCGGGCGGCGGCGACAGGGGCGGCCGGATCGTGGCGGCCGGCCCCCCGCAGCGGGTGGCGCGGGCGGCGGACAGCGCCACGGCGCCCTATCTGGCGCGGGTCATGTCCTGAGCGGTGGGCCGTGCGGTCCGCGGGGGCACCGGCCGGCCGGCGACGAGGGCCGCATGGGTCCAGGCCGGCTCGGGCGTGGCCGGCTGGGCGGCCCGGGCCAGGGCGCGCCGGTCGGGGTGGGCGCCCGGCGGTATCACCGGCCGCACCTCCACCTCGGCCACCAGGCCCCGGGTGCGGGCCACCCGCCACAGGGAGGCGAGCAGGGTGTCCTCGCCGACGAACGCCGCCGCGGTGCCGCGGGCGCCGCCCCGCTGCCGGTAGCTCAGGCGCACCGGCTGCACCGGCACGCCCGCGTCCAGCGCGGCCTGGAAGACGGCCCGGCGGAAGTGCCCCTGGGCCCGCCCGCACCAGGTGCTGCCTTCCGGGAAGGCGGCCACGGCCCCGCCCTCGCGCAGGGTCTGGGCGATCCGGGCGACCGTGTCCGGCAGGGCGCGCAGCCGGTCCCGCTCGATGAACAGGACGCCGCCGCGCGCGGCCAGAGCGCCCGCCACCGGCCACCGGCCGACCTCGGTCTTGGCGAGCATCCGGGCCGGGCGTACGGCGGCCAGCAGCGGGATGTCCAGCCAGGAGACGTGGTTGGCGACCAGCAGCAGCCCGCCGGGCGGTGCGGCGCCGCCGCTGACGCTGATCCCGACCCCGACGGCGCGCACGATCATCCGGCACCACCGGCCGACCCACTCGGCGGACGTCCGCCGGCGCAGCCGGGGGCTCGCCGAGCCGAGCAGGGACACCACGATCCCGGCCAGCACCAGCGCCGTGACCGCGGTCAGCCGCAGTACGGCACGGGGTACGGCCACGGCGGTCCGGGCCGGGTCCACGCAGGCGCCCGGGGTGCAGGGCGCGGTGGGCAGCCAGCCGCTCATCACGCGGGGACGAGCGAGAGGAAGTGCCGCAGATAGCGCGCGTCGACCCGGCGCATCGACAGCAGCACGTACAGGTCGGCGACCCCGAACTCCGGGTCGTGCGCGGGCGCGCCGCACACCCAGGCGCCGAGGCGGAGGTAGCCGCGCAGCAGGGCCGGCAGCTCCGGGCGGCCGGCCACGGCAAGGGCCGTGGGCCGGGGCGTGGCCGCGGGGCCGGGGGTCCAGGGCAGCAGCGGCCGTACCCGGAACTCCTCGGGTGCCAGGTGCTTGGCGCGCACCCGCTCCCAGGTGGCGGCGGCGAGAGCGCCCCCGTCGGCGAGCGGCACCGAGCAGCAGCCGGCCAGCCACTCGTGGCCCCGGTCGACCATGTAGCGGGCGATGCCCGCCCAGATCAGGCCGATGACGGCGCCGTCGCGGTGGCCGGGGTGGACGCAGGAGCGGCCGACCTCGACCAGGCCGGACCGGATCGAGGCCAGCGGGCCGAGGTCGAACTCGCCCTCGGAGTAGAGCCGCCCGGCGACCGCGGCCCGCTCGGGGGGCAGCAGCCGGTAGGTGCCGACGACCTCGCCGGTGGCGGCGTCCCGGATGAGGAGGTGGTCGCAGTAGGCGTCGAAGGCGTCCGTGTCCAGGCCCGGCTCCGGACCGTCGAGCCGGGCGCCCAGTTCCCCGGCGAAGACCTGGTGGCGCAGGCGCTGCGCGGCGCGGACGTCGTCCTGGTCGCGGGCGAGCGACACGAGGTAGCCGGAGCCGTCGGGCGGGGCGGCGAGGGCGGGGGGCGAGGCGGGCATGGCGGTCATGGGGTCTCCTGCGCCGAGCGGAAGCGTGCGGAAATCTGCACCTGCTTTCTTCCGCGGCAGGCTGGCCTCGGCGTGTCCGGAGCGGGGCCCGGGGATGTGCGGCCGCTGAATGACGGGAGTCGGCGTCCGGCCCGCCGGATGCCTGGTGGGACCGGGTCGGAGCACCACGCCCGGTCCCACCCGCCCGCCGTGTCGGCGAACGATCAGTGGGCGGTCACCGCTTCGCGGCCTTCCGGGTGGCCCGCAGCCATTCCTTGTTCATGCTCGTGATGGACACCAGCGGGATCCCCTTCGGGCACGCGGTGGCGCACTCGCCGGCCAGGGTGCAGCCGCCGAAGCCCTCCTCGTCCATCTGCGCCACCATGTCCAGCACTCGTGTCTCCCGCTCGGGGGCGCCCTGGGGCAGCACGTTCAGATGGTTGACCTTGGCGGAGGTGAACAGCATCGCCGCCCCGTTGGGACAGGCGGCCACGCACGCCCCGCACCCGATGCACTCGGCGTGCTCGAACGCGAAGTCGGCGTCGGCCTTGGGCACCGGTGTGGCGTGCGCCTCCGGCGCGGAGCCGGTGGGCGCGGTGACGTAGCCACCGGCCTGGATGATCCGGTCGAACGCGGACCGGTCGACCACCAGGTCCTTGATCACCGGGAAGGCCGCGGCCCGCCACGGCTCGACGTCGATGGTGTCGCCGTCGCGGAAGGACCGCATGTGCAGCTGGCAGGTGGTCGTCCGCTCGGGGCCGTGCGCGTCGCCGTTGATGACCAGCGAGCACGCCCCGCAGATGCCCTCGCGGCAGTCGTGGTCGAAGGCGACGGGCTCCTCGCCGGAGAGGATGAGCTGTTCGTTGAGGACGTCCAGCATCTCCAGGAAGGACATGTCGGGTGAGATGCCGTCCACCCGGTAGGTGGACATGGCGCCTTCCGCTTCGGCGTCGCGCTGTCGCCAGACGCGCAGGTTGAGCTTCATGCGTAGCTCCGCTGGGTGGGGTGGACGTACTCGAAGACCAGGTCTTCCTTGTGCAGGACGGGTGACTCGCCGGTGCCGGTGAACTCCCAGGCGGCGGCGTAGGAGAAGGCGTCGTCGTCGCGGGCCGCCTCGCCGTCGGGGGTCTGGGACTCCTCGCGGAAGTGGCCGCCGCAGGACTCGGCGCGGTGCAGCGCGTCGAGGCACATCAGCTCGGCGAGTTCCAGGTAGTCGACGATGCGGTTGGCCTTCTCCAGCGACTGGTTGAACTCCTCGCCGGTGCCGGGCACCTTGATCCGCCGCCAGAACTCCTCGCGGATCTGCGGGATGCGCTCCAGCGCCTTGCGCAGGCCCGCGTCGCTCCGGGCCATGCCGCAGAACTCCCACATCAGTTCGCCGAGTTCGCGGTGGAAGGAGTCGGGGGTGCGGTCGCCGTCCACCGCGAGGAGCAGGTTCAGCCGGTCCGCGGTCTCCGCCAGCACCTCCTGCACCACCGGGTGCGTGGCGCCCACCGGCTCCTGGTGCGGGTTGCGGGCCAGGTAGTCGTTGATGGTGGCCGGCAGGACGAAGTAGCCGTCGGCCAGGCCCTGCATCAGCGCGGAAGCGCCGAGCCGGTTGGCGCCGTGGTCGGAGAAGTTGGCCTCGCCGACGGCGAACAGGCCGGGGACGGTGGTCTGCAGGTCGTAGTCGACCCACAGGCCGCCCATGGTGTAGTGCACGGCCGGGTAGATCCGCATCGGCACCTCGTACGGATCCTCGTCGGTGATCCGCTGGTACATGTCGAAGAGGTTGCCGTACCTGGCCTCGACGGCCTTGCGGCCCATCCGCCGGATCGCGTCGGCGAAGTCGAGGTACACGCCCTGCCCGCCGGGTCCGACTCCCCTGCCCTCGTCGCAGACGTGCTTCGCGGCGCGGGAGGCGATGTCGCGCGGGACGAGGTTGCCGAAGGAGGGGTAGATGCGCTCCAGGTAGTAGTCGCGCTCGTCCTCCGGGATCAGGTTCGGCGGCCGGTCGTCGCCCTTGGCCCTGGGCACCCAGATCCGGCCGTCGTTGCGCAGCGACTCGCTCATCAGCGTGAGCTTGGACTGGTGGTCGCCGGTGCGCGGGATGCACGTCGGGTGGATCTGCGTGAAGCAGGGGTTGGCGAAGTAGGCGCCGCGCCGGTGCGCCCGCCACACGGCGGTCGCGTTGGAGTTCATGGCGTTGGTCGACAGGTAGAAGACGTTGCCGTAGCCGCCGCTGGCCAGCACGACGGCGTCGGCGAAGTAGGTGTCGATCCGGCCCGTGACCAGGTCGCGGGCCACGATCCCGCGGGCCCGGCCGTCGACGACGATCAGGTCCAGCATCTCGGTGCGCGCGTGCATCTCGACGTTCCCGGCGGCGATCTGCCGGGAGAGCGCCTGGTAGGCGCCGAGCAGCAGCTGCTGGCCCGTCTGGCCGCGGGCGTAGAAGGTGCGGGAGACCTGCACCCCGCCGAAGGAACGGGTGTCGAGCAGGCCGCCGTACTCGCGCGCGAACGGCACGCCCTGGGCCACGCACTGGTCGATGATCTCCACCGAGATCTGCGCGAGCCGGTGCACGTTCGACTCACGTGCCCGGAAGTCACCGCCCTTGACGGTGTCGTAGAACAGCCGGTGGACGGAGTCGCCGTCGTTGCGGTAGTTCTTCGCCGCGTTGATCCCGCCCTGCGCGGCGATGGAGTGCGCCCGGCGCGGGGAGTCCTGGTAGCAGAACTGGACGACGTGGTAGCCCTGTTCGGCCAGGGTGGCGCCCGCCGAGCCGCCCGCGAGGCCGGTGCCGACGACGATGACGGTGTGCTTGCGCCGGTTGGCCGGGTTGACCAGCTTCGCCTCGAAGCGGCGCTTGTCCCAGCGCTCGTGGATCGGGCCGGAGGGTGCCTTGGCGTCGACGACGGGGTCGCCGGTCGTGTAGTTCACGTATGCGGTCACAGGTCAGCTCACCACTCCGGTCATGACGCCCACGGGTACGGCGACGAAGCCCGCCGTGAGCAGCAGTGCGAGGACGTCGGCGAGGGTCCTCAGGGCGCGGTCACGGGCCCGGCTGCCGACGCCGAGGGTCTGGGCGGCGCTCCAGAAGCCGTGCCGGACGTGCAGTCCGAGCGCGAGCATCGCCACGATGTAGACGACGTTGCCGTACCAGGTGGAGAAGGTGTCCACGACGTTCCGGTACGGGTGCCCCTCCTGGAAGCCGCCCGAGTGCACGGTGCCGGTGGTCAGGTCCAGGATGTGCCAGACGATGAACAGCCCGAGGATGATCCCGCCCCAGCGCATGGTGCGGGTCGCGTAGCTCGCCCTCGGCTTCCTGTGCACGTACTTGTCGGGCCGCGCCTTCAGGTCGCGGCGGCTGAGCTGGTAGGCGGAGACGGCGTGCGCGAGCACGGCGCCGACGAGGACGATCCGGATGAGCCAGAGCGTCCACTCGTAGTGCATGAAGGGCTCGCCGATGGTGCGCAGCCAGTGGGCGTAGTGGTCGAACTCGCCCGCGCCGAAGAAGATCTTCAGGTTGCCGATCACGTGGGCGACCAGGTACATGAGCATGATCAGGCCGCTGACGGCCATCACCGTCTTCTTGCCGACGGAGGAGTCCCACACGGTGCGTGCGATGGACGGCCGTCGGTCCGTCCGCGTTGCCAGAGCCATGGAACAGCACGCTAGAGCCGGCCGGGCCGATCGGTCCAAGACATGGTCCAGCTGGTTTCCATAGGATCAAGCTATCCTGGGTGGATGCAGTTCCAGCAGCTCCAGTACTTCGTGGCCGTCGCCGAGACCCGGCACTTCACCCGGGCCGCCGAACTGGTCCATGTCGCCCAGCCGTCGCTGTCGCAGCAGATCAAGGCGCTGGAGCGGGAGCTGGGCGCCGACCTGTTCCTGCGCGCCCGGGGCAACATCACGCTCACCGGCGCGGGCGAGGCGCTGCTGCCGCTGGCCCGGCGGATTCTCGCCGACGCGGACACCGCCCGGCACGAGGTGCAGGAACTGGTGCAGCTGCGCCGGGGGCGGGTCCGGCTCGGGGCGACCCCGAGCCTGTGCACGGGTCTGCTTCCGGACGTCCTGCGCGCCTTCCACGACCGCTACCCCGGTATCCAGCTGCTGATCGAGGAGAGCGGCTCGCACGACCTGGTGCGCGAGCTGGCCCGCGGCGCGCTCGACCTGGCGCTGGTCGTGCTGCCGCTGCCCACGCCGGCGCCCGCGCTGAGCACGGTGGAGTTGCTGCGGGAGGACCTCGTGGTGGTGTCCTCGCCGGAGGCGCCGGCGCCGGGCGCCTCCGGGACCGGGTCGGGCCCGCGGGTCGTGCACGTCGCGGACCTGGAGGGTGAGCGGCTGGTGATGTTCCGGCACGGCTACGACCTGCGGGAGCTGACCGTCGCCGCGTGCCGCTCCGCGGGGTTCGAGCCGGACTTCGCGGTCGAGGGGGGCGAGATGGACGCGGTGCTGGGGTTCGTGCGGGCGGGGCTCGGGGTGGCCGTCGTACCGCGGATGGTCGCCACGCGGGCGGGGCGGGGGCTGCGGGTGACTCCGCTGGCCCAACCGGGGCTGCATCGGACGATCGCGCTGGCGCACCGGAGCGATGTGGCTCCGCCCCGGGCCGCTCGGGAGTTGCAGCGGATGCTGCTGGAGCGGTGAGGGTGGAGGTCGGCGCCGGGTGCGGGTGCGGCGGTTGCAGCGGCGTTTGCGGGGCTGGAGCGGGGGCTGGCGCGCCGTTTGCGGGTGCGGTGCGGGAGCTGGAACGCCGTGCGCAGGGGCGGTGCGCAGGCCAGTGCGGGGGGCCGGAGCGCCGTTTGCCGGGTGCGGGTGTGTGGGGGCTGGTCGCGCGGTTCCCCGCGCCCCTGGGGGGCGCTCACCGCAGATGAGGGGGTCGCGGTGGGCCGCTGCGCTCACCGGAGTCCGGGGCTCGGGGCGCCGCTGACGAGCCCCCTCTGGACGGAGAGGGGGCGGGGGGTCAGCCGGTCACGTCCGCCAGGGTCAGGTCGTGCAGGCGTTCCGGTGGGCCGGGGCGGGCGTAGTACCAGCCCTGGGCCGTGTCGCAGCCCAGTATCCGCAGCTGCTCGGCCTGGGCTCCGGTCTCCACGCCCTCCACGGTGACCGCGAGGTCGAGGCTGTGGGCGAGGGAGACGATCCCCTCGACGATCTTCAGGTCCACCGGGTCGGCCGGGAACTGCTGCATGCCCCGGGTGAAGGACCGGTCCAGCTTGAGGATGCGCACCGGCAGGCGCCGGAGGTTCGCCAGGTTCGAGTACCCGGTGCCGAAGTCGTCCAGGGCGATGTCCACGCCCATCTCCGCGAACCGGCGCAGGGGCTTGAGCAGGTCGTCGTCGGCACCGATCAGCGCGGACTCGGTGACCTCCAGGCAGAGCGCGTCCGGCGCGACCCCCGCCCGTTCGAGGATGTCGACGGTGTCCTGCACCAGACGCGGATGACTGAGCTGGCAGGGCGACAGATTGACGTTGATGCGCAGCGGGCCCGCCGCCGTCCGGTCGCCGTACCGTTCGCGCCATGCGCGGGCCTGCCGGACGGACTCCTCCAGCACCCAGCGGCCCAGCGGAACGATCAGCCCCGTGTGCTCGGCCAGCGGGATGAACCGGTCGGGGCCGAGGACGCCGTGCTGCGGGTGCAGCCAGCGCACCAGCGCCTCGGCGCCGCGCACGCTGCCGTCGCCGAGATGGACCAGCGGCTGGTACTCGATGAAGAACTCGCCGCGCTCCAGGGCGGTCGGCAGGGCCGTGGTCAGGCCGTGGCGGGTGATCGCGCGGGCGTCGGCCTCCGGATCGGCCAGTTCCGAACGGTTGCCGCCCGCCGACTTGGCCCGGTACATCGTGATGTCGGCGCTGCGCAGGACCTCCGCCGCGGTGCGCTCGCCGGCCGGGCCCTCGACGATGCCGAGGCTGCCGCGCACCATGAGGTCCCGTCCGTCCACGCTGATCGGGGTCACCAGCGCGTTCATGATCCGCTCGGCGAGTTCGTCCACCTCGCGCTCGGTGCCGGGCCCGGTGGTCAGCGCCACGAACTCGTCACCGCCGAGCCGGGCGACCATCTCGCCGGGCGCGGTCGCGCAGGACTGCAGCCGGTCGGCCACCTCCACCAGCAGCCGGTCGCCGGCCGCGTGGCCGAGGCTGTCGTTGACGGTCTTGAAACCGTCCAGGTCGAGATAGCACAACCCGAAGCGCTGGCCCGCGCCCGCACCCAGGGCCTTTTCCAGCCGCTCGAAGAACAGCGTGCGGTTGGGCAGTCCGGTGAGGGCGTCGTGCGTGGCCTCGTAGCGCAGCCTGAGGTTGAGCAGCCGGCGCTCGGTGGTGTCCTCCATGAGGGCGAGCTGGTACTGCGGACTGCCGTCGGCGTCGCGCAGCAGCGACACGGTCAGGTTGGTCCACAGCACCGTGCCGTCGGGCCGGTTGAACGCCTTCTCCAGGTGGTAGTGCTCACGTTCGCCGCGGACCAGTTCGTCGTACAGCCGCCAGGTCTGCGGGGCGTCCTCGGGGTGGGTCCAGTCCTGCACCCGGCGGATGCGCAGCGACTGGTCGGTGAGCCCGAACATGCGCAGCAGGGCGCCGTTGACCTGGAGCACCTTGCCGTCGAGGTCGGCGATGCCGATGCCTATGGCCGCGCCCTCGAAGACCGCGCGGAACCGCGCCTCACTGGCGTGCAGCGCCTGCGCCACCACCCCCTGGGCCTGCAACGCGGCCTGGGCGATGGCCTCCTGTTCGGCCAGGGTCCGCTCGCGCAGCGCCTGGGCGTACCCGGCGGCCATGGCGGCCTGCAACCGCGAGGAGCGCAGGCGCAGTTCCTCCTGGGGGCCGTCCTCGCCGCAGTACAGGACCAGGTAGGCCTCGACGCAGTCCAGGGTGCGGGTGAGCGCCTCCGGGTCGGTGCAGTGCGCCTCGACCAGGGCCGCGCCGACCGCCCTCGCGCCGTCCGCGTCGAATCCGCGCGCCCGCAGCAACCGGCTCAACCGCTGGGCGAGCGGCAGCAGTCGCTCCTCGAACTCGGTGCGGGTGAGCGACGTCGAGGTCACCGGGAAGACCGCCCGGCTCCAGATCGTCGTCAGCCGGCGCAGTCTGTCCTCCGGCCCGTCCGGCTCCGCGCTCACGCCGTACGCCCCACGCCGGCGAATCCGGAGAAGGCGTAGGGATCCTCGTCCTCCGGCGCAGACTCCGGTCGCCAGTGCGGCATCGGCACCAGTCCGGGTTCCACCATGTCGTACCCCTCGAAGAACCGCGCGATGTCCTCGCGCGAGCGCATGATCAGCGGGTTGCGGATGTCCTTGTAGACGTCCACCGCACCCTCGGCCCGCTCCGCGGGCACCGGGACTCCCTCGTACGAGGCATGAGTGAGGATCAGCAGGCTGCCGGGCGCGAGGGCCTCGCGCAACTCGGCCACCGCACCGTACGGGTCGTCCGCGTCTTCCACGAAATGCAGTATCGCAACGAGGAGGAGGGCCACTGGCCGATTCAGGTCGATCAGCCGCTCGCGCTGGGGGCTTGCGAGGATCTCCTGGGGCTTGCACAGGTCCGCCGCGACCACGTCCACGCCGTCGTTGCCGGCCAGGACGGCCTGGCTGTGCGCCACGGCGACCGGGTCGTGGTCGACGTACACCACACGGGCGTCGGGCACGACCGCCTGTGCCACCTCGTGGACGTTGCCGTAGGTGGGGATGCCGGAGCCGATGTCGAGGAACTGGGTGATGCCCCGCTCGGCCGCGAACCGTACGGCCCGGCGCATGAAAGCCCGGTTGGCCTGCATGGTCTTCGGCAGGCCCGGCATGAACTCCATGGCCTTTCGGGCCGCTTCCCGGTCGACCTCGAAGTTGTGCGAACCGCCCAGGTAGTAGTCATAGATCCGCGAGACGCTCGGCACCGAGATGTCGATGCTCCGGGGGGCCCAGGCGGGACGCTCCATGTTCTCTCCAAGGCGTGGACGACAGGCGTGAGGCGATCCGGTGTTCGAGCTGAGGCTACTGATCGCCTGCCAAAGGAGCGACCCGAAACGGAAATTGACCATCCGTTCCCGGTCACTGCCTGCGGCAAGTGCCTGTACGACCCCGCTGCGTGACGGCCGCGGCCGGCGGCCTGCGACGCACACCCGCGTGACCCGCACAGCGGTCCGCCCCCTCCGTGCGGTGCGGAGGGGGCGGACCTTCGGGCGGCACGCCGGTAGGGCGGGGCGATCGACCCTGGGGAGGTGATCTACTTGCCCGGCATGCCGACCGGCTTGCCGTCGGGCGAGACGGCGTACCAAGTGCCGCCGACGCCCTGACCGTTGGTGTCCCCGGGGGCCTTGTCACCGGAGAAGGTGTAGATCGGCCAGCAGTTGACCGTCATCTGCTCCCGTCCGTCCGACCGGGTGAAGGGCATCAGCCCCTTCTTCTTCACGCCTTCGGTGTTGTCGGCGCTGACCGGCTCGACGGCCGGCCACTTCCCCAGGCAGGCGCCGGTGCAGTTGGACACGGACTTGGGCCAGGCCTGGTCCTTCATGAAGCGGTAGACCGTCATGCCGTTCTTGTCGACGACGACGTCACCGAGCTTGGCGTCCTTGCGGACGGACAGGCCGGGCAGCGAGGCCACGGACGCCTTCTTGCCGTCCGCGGCGAGCGCGAACCACTTCCCGCCCACGCCCTGGCCGTTGGCGTCGCCCGCGTTGACGTCCTTGGCGTAGCGGTAGGCGGGCCAGCCGCCGATGGTGAGCTGCTTGCTGCCGTCGGCGCGGGTGACCTCGCCGAGCATCGCCTTGTCCACACCGGCGCCGGCGGAGGCGTCCCCGGCGGGCACCGGCGGCCAGGTGACGGCGCAGTCGCCGTCACAGTTCGACTTGGGCGGATCGGCGACGTCCTTGTCGAACCGGTACAGGGTGAGGCCGGACCCGTCGGTGAGCACCTTGCCCAGATCGGGATGGGCTGCCACGGTCAGCTTGCCCGCGGGGGCCGCCTGGGCCGGGGAAGCGGAGCCCTGGTTGCCGTCCGCGCCGTATCCGTTGCCCGCGCCGGTCGTGGTCCCGCTGCCCGGGCTGCCGTAGCCGCCCGCGGGCGCCGTGGCCCCGACGTTCTGGGCCGACGACGCGGGGGCGCCGGCGTTGTCCTGACCGCACGCCGTCGTCAGCGCCAGCACCGACGCGGCCGTGGCCACCAGTGCGGCGGTCCGCCAGGAGGTCTTCATGGTCAACTCCCCATCATCACCCTGATATTGCAGCGCCCTGCGTGCCGCCGCACGGCCATGGGTACGCGGCGCGGGGGCCGGAGTGTTCAACGGGACGGGAAGTTCTTCGGAGTTTTCTTTCCGGAGGCTGTGCCGCGAACCGCCGTCGAGGCCCGTGCGCCCCGCGCCGCCCGGCCGCCTCGACCCGTACGGGCGTACGCCTCCCGGCGGCCGTCCCG
This sequence comes from Streptomyces sp. NPDC096012, assembly GCF_040426375.1. Lineage (NCBI taxonomy): Bacteria > Bacillati > Actinomycetota > Actinomycetes > Kitasatosporales > Streptomycetaceae > Streptomyces > Streptomyces sp. NPDC096012. Next base: position 171,968 of record NZ_JBEOTD010000005.1, on the reverse strand, counting down.
CTTCGGCGGTCAAACCGTCGCTCGCGCCATGTACCCCTTTCGGAGCAATCCCGGCGCCCTACGGCGTACGACCGCGTTTCGGAACCCATGCTCTCGTCGTGCATGGACCCGAAGTGACCCGTTGCGCGCCCACCACGCGCGCGTTGGCCCTGCTGACGCTGACCTGGACCCTGGTGGGCTGCCCGGTCGGCAGCGCCTCGGCCGACGCCTGCGCGTCCGCCTCGACGGGCCCGGAGGGCACGGTGGCGGTGGCCTACGCCGGTGACCGTATCGGCCACCACCACGGTGGCCACCACGACCACCACTGGCCCACTCCGCCGCCCTGCCCGCAGCCGACGCCACCACCGTGCCCGCCCACGCCGACCCCGACGCCACCCCCGCCACCCCCTCCCCCACCGCCGCCGAAGCCGGCACCGAAACCGCCGCCGCCGAAGCCCACTCCCGCGCCGAAGCCGCCGCCCCGGCCGGCCCCTGCTCCGCCGGCGCCCAGGCCGACGCCCCCGCCTCTCGCCCCGCCGGCTCCCCCGCCCGCGCCCAAGCCCGAACCGACACCGAAACCGGCACCGCGGCCGTCGGTGACGCCGGTGAGCTACCCGGTGTACCACCCGCACGCCACCGGCCACCCCGCTCCCGGCCACACCACGCCGGTCACCTATGTCCTGCTCATCACCGTTCCCGCGATCGTCGCGGTCGCGGCGCTGCGCCCGCGCTGACGCGCGGGTCGGCTCACATCAGGAGGCACCTGTTGTCGGATTGGCTTGTTCTCGTCCTCGCGATCCTGGGGGTCTGTGCCGTGGTGGTGCTCGTCACCTTCGTGCGGCACAAGAGGGCCCCGGAGGACGAGGACCCCAGTGAGACCCCCGACGTCATCGAGTACATGACGATGTGGATCGGCGTCGTGTACGCCATCGTCCTGGGCCTGGCCATCGCGGGCGTCTGGGAGGCCCGCAACTCCGCGCAGGACCACGTGCAGGCCGAGGCCCAGGCGCTGCACGAGATCTCGGCGCGGGTCCGGGTGTATCCGCCGGACGTCCGCGACCGCATCCGGAACGACGTCGACGCCTACGCCGGCTACGTGGTGCACACCGAGTGGAAGACCATGGAGCGCGACGGGCAGGTCACCGACCGGGGTGCCGAACTGCTGCAGAAGGTCCGGCAGGACGTGACCGACTACCAGCCGAAGAACGACTTCGAGGCGCAGGCCTACCAGCCGGTGCTGGACCAGATGGCCGCAGCGGACCAGGCCCGCAACGCGCGCGCCGACTCCACCGGGGCCACCATGCCGCCGGTGGTGTGGTGGGGGCTGATCACGGGCGCGGTGATCACCGTCGGCATGGTCTTCGCGCTGCAGATCCGGCGGACCAGCCGGGAACTGATCCTGGCCGGGCTCTTCTCCGCGACCATCGCCTTCATGCTGTTCCTCATCTGGGACTTCGACGCCCCCTACAGCCGGGGCATCGCGGTGAACGCGGAGCCGTTCCTCAACCTGTTCCCGAACATCACGGCGTAGCCGGCCCCATCACGGCGTGGCCTGCCCTGACATGCCGCATCATGCCGTGACCGGCCGCGGGCCGCAGGCCCCGCCGGCGCGTCACGGCAGGCCCCGGCCCCGGTTCCCGCGAGGTACCGGGGCACAGGCCTGTCGCACGGGTGCGCCGTGCCGTGGGTGCGGGCGGGCGGGCTCAGGCGTGCCGCTCGTGCCGCCGGCGCACCCAGAACGCGCCGCCGCCCACCAGGGCCAGTGCCACCAGGCCGCTGCCGATGGCCATGTCCTCGGTCGTCGCGCCGACGGTCCTGCTGCCACCGAGGCCGCCCTGCACACCGCCGAGCACGGCGAAGGCCCTCGGACGCGTCAGCCTGAGGCCGCCGCAGCGGACGGTGATGTCGTACCGGCCGGGACGAGCGCCACGGTCGACGAAGACGACGCCCCGCGAGACGTCGCCGCGCAGCGGGGCCAGCGGCGTGGTGCGGAAGGCGCGGGAGGTCATGGCCCCGCCCCGGCAACCGTCCACGGTGACGGTGAGCCGGCCCCCGGCGGGGACCACACCGGGTCGGGCGACGATGTTGCGCGGGCCGCCCCGGCCGCCGAAGTCGCCTCCGAGTCCGTCCCCGACGCCGAGTCCCTCCTCGAAGCCGTCGTCTCCGTGACCGAAATCGTCTCCGCCGAGATCGCCGCCCCCGAACTCGTCACCGCGGCCGAAATCGTCGCCCCGGCCGTTGCCGTTGCCGTTCCCGAAGTTGCCGTGGCCGTTGCCGTTGCCGTTCCCGAAGTTGCCGTGGCCGTTGCCGTTGCCGTTCCCGAAGTTGCCGCGGCCGTTGCCGTTCCCGAAGTTCCCGTTGCCGAAGTTCCCGTGGCCGTTGCCGTTGCCGAAGTTGCCGTTCCCGTTCCCGAAGCCGTTGCCGAATCCGTTGCCGTTCCCGACACCCCCTACACCCCCTACCCCGCCGACTCCTCCGACTCCTCCGATGACGCCGACACCCCCGACGCCGCCGATGCCGGCGATCCCTCCCACGCCGGTGCCGGGGACGATGGCCGTGCCGTTGTTGTTGGTGGTGCTCGGGCCGCCCCCGTTGCCCATGCCGTCCGCGACGGCCACGGGGGCGACGAACCCGATCGCGGCTACCGCGGCGCACGCGGCCGCCAGGGCACGTTGGTTTCGCATGTGATCCTCCGCGGGAGGCGCCCGGGTCCCGTCCCCGGTCGATCGGCGAGAAAACACCTCCCGGAAAGACCCTCAGACCCCCGGAACACGCCCGCATTTCGAGAATGGTCCGTCCTGGTGAGGCAACACGCCGGGCGAAAACCACACAATCAGACATTGCCGCAGGTCACGGACCGTCAGAAAATTCCTGGAAGCTGCAACTCGGATGGCGCACCGGGAATGCGCCGGGCCACCCGTTCGCCCGTTGCCCCGTCGCCCGTCGCGCGCGCGGGACTTAGCGTTTTCCCATGCGCGACGGACGCGGCGACGGCCGCGTCGAGAGGGGTGACGAATGTACGCGTCCGAGTTGGCGGAACTTGCCGAAGAGGAGGAGCGGCGGAGGAAACGCGCTCCCTGGGGCGTGATAGCGCTTGTTCTGCTGACCGGCCTGGCGCTCATTCGGAACGGTTCGGGAGAGTTCGACGTCGGCCCGCCGCAGCCGGCCTCGGCGGCGGCACCGGACACCCGTACCACCGCCGCGCCGGACCCCGTGGCCGCGGCGCCCCTGTCGCTGCCGTTCTCCGCCGCCGACCGGATCCGGATCCCGGCCATCCAGGTCGACGCCCCGGTCATGCCGGTCGGGCTGGACGCCAACGGCTGGGTGGCCGCTCCCCCGCCGGACGATCCGAACCTGGCCGGCTGGTTCACCGGCGCGGTCTCCCCCGGCGAGAAGGGCACCGCCGTCGTCGTCGGCCACGTCGACAACCAGAAGGGCCCGGCCGTGTTCTACGGCCTGGGGGCCCTGAAGAAGGGGAACCAGGTCGCCGTCACGCGCCAGGACGGAAAGACCGCCGTGTTCGAGGTCTACGGGGTCGAGGTCTTCTCCAAGAGCAGCTTCCCCGGTGACCGGGTGTACGGCTCCAAGGGGACTCCGGAACTGCGCATCATCACCTGCGGTGGCGGTTTCTCCAAGCAGAACGGCTACGACGGCAACGTCGTCGCCTTCGCCCGCCTGGTCGCGGTCACCTGAGGCCGCGTCACCAGGCGGGCGGGGAATGCCGTCAGGTCCGGCGGGGCGGCACGGTGAGGCGGTATCCGGAGTCGATCAGATAGGGAAGCCATTCCCGGATCGCCCGGACGGTCTGTGAACGGTCGCCCCCGGCGTCGTGCGAGAGCACCACGACCCCGGGGGCGGCCCCGCTCTCCACCCGGTCGATGATGGTGCCGGTGCCGGGCACCTCCCAGTCGGTGGTGTCGACGGTCCAGGCCATCGGCTCCATGCCCATCTCGGCGCCCAGCTGGAAGGTGGCGCGGTTCCAGGCGCCGTAGGGCGCGCGGAACCACTGCGGGCGTTCGCCGTAGGTGTCCTCGATGACGTCGCTGGTGCGCTCCATCTCGGAGCGGATCTCCTTGCGGCCCAGGGTGGTCAGCAGCGGGTGCGTCCAGGTGTGGTTGCCGACGACGTGGCCCTCGTCGGCCATCCGGGCCAGCAGTTCCCGGTTCTCGACGACGCACTCGCCGCACACGAAGAACATCGCCCGCACGTGGTACCTGGCCAGGGTGTCCAGGATGTGCGGCGTGTAGTTCGGGTTGGGGCCGTCGTCGAAGGTGAGCATCATGCGCCGGCCGCGCCCGGAGATCTCCATGATGGGCTCCTTGCGCACCTTGAGCTTGCGGGGCGCCTCGCGTGGCGGTCCGTATCCGGTGAGCGGCTGGAGCCGGAAGGCGGAGGGCTTGAGCGCCTGGCGGGCCTGCGGTCCGGCGACGGGGGCTGCGGTCCGGGCGGTCTCCTCGTCGCCGCCTGCGAGGACGAGCCCGGCGGTACCCGCGGCGCCCACGGCGGCGGCGCCGGCGAGAAGCAACCGGCGCCGCGTGAACAACTGATCCTTCTGCATGACTCATCAGTCGCCCCGCCGGACTCCGGCGCACCGCAACGCCACCGGTGCGGCGGCGTCGATCCACCCGGACGGCGCAGTGGACGGCGGGTTCAGCGGCGGCGTACGAGCGGGAAGGGCAGCGTCTCCCGGATGGTCAGGCCGGTGAGGAACATGACGAGCCGGTCGACGCCGATACCGAGCCCGCCGGTCGGGGGCATCGCGTATTCGAGGGCCTGCAGGAACTCCTCGTCCAGTTCCATGGCCTCGGGGTCGCCGCCGGCGGCCAGCAGCGACTGCTCGGTGAGGCGCCGGCGCTGTTCGACGGGGTCGGTCAGCTCGGAGTAGGCGGTGCCGAGTTCGGTGCCGAAGGCGACGAGGTCCCAGCGTTCGGCGAGCCGGGGATCGGTGCGGTGCTGCCGGGCGAGCGGGGAGACGTCGGTCGGGAAGTCCTTGTAGAAGGTGGGCGGCCCGGTGCGTTCCTCGACCAGCCGTTCGTACATCTCCAGCACCACGTCGCCGGGCCCGTCGTCGGCGGTGTACGGCACGCCCGTGCGGTCGCACAGCCGGTGCAGCCGGAGCAGTTCGGTGCCGGGGCCGATCTCCTCTCCCACGGCCTCGGAGATCGCCCCGTGCACGGTCTTCACCGGCCAGGTCCCGGAGATGTCGTACTCCTCGCCGTCCTTGCGGGCCACCGGGGAGCCGAAGGCCGCGGTCGCGGCGCCCTGGATCAGCTCGCGGGCGAGGTCGAGCATGACGTCGTAGTCGGCGTGGGCCTGGTAGGCCTCCAGCATGGTGAACTCGGGGTTGTGCTTGTGGGAGACGCCCTCGTTGCGGAAGGTGCGGCCCAGTTCGAACACCTTCTCCAGGCCGCCGACGCACAGCCGCTTCAGATACAGCTCGGGGGCGATCCGCAGGTACAGGTCGAGGTCGTAGGCGTTGATGTGGGTGGTGAAGGGCCGGGCGTTGGCGCCGCCGTGGATCTGCTGGAGCATCGGGGTCTCGACCTCGAGGTAGCCGCGCTCCAGCAGGCCCTGGCGGAGTGCCTGCACGGCGGCGGAGCGGGTGCGGAGCACGGCGCGGGCCTCGGGGGCGGTCACGAGGTCGAGGTGGCGGCGGCGGACCCTGGCCTCGGGGTCGGTGAGTCCGCGGCGTTTGTCGGGCAGGGGGCGCAGGCACTTGCCGGTGAGCTGCCAGGAGGTGACGAAGACCGTGGGTTCGCCCTTGTCGCTCGGGCGGGTGTGGCCGGTGGCGGTGATGTGGTCGCCGATGTCGGTGTCGCGGGTGAAGCGGTCGAGGGCGGTGCCGGAGCCGTCGCGGGTGAGGGCGATCTGGTGGTCGCCGGACCAGTCGCGCAGTACGGCGAAGACGATGCCGCCGAAGTCGCGGACCAGCATGACGCGTCCGGCGACGGTCACGTCCTCGCCGGCGGGGACGTCGGCGAGCGCGTGGGTGGGGGCGGGGACGCCGACGGGGTAGGGGTCGGTGCCGGTGGCGCGCAACCGGTCGAGCCTGCGGTGCCGGACGCGGACCTGGTCGGGCAGGTCCGCGTCCGGGGCTGCGGGCCCGGCCTGGTCCCCTCCGTCGAGGCCGAGCGCCGTCAGGGACGGCAGCCCCTCGGTGCCGGCGGGCCGCTGCCCGGTGTTCGGGTGCCCCTTTCCCCAGAGTTTGCGCAGGGACGGTACGGACACGAAGCCTTCGGCGATGCCGGAGGCGAGGCCGATCCGGGCGAGGGAGGCGGTGTCGCCGTAGCAGATGAAGCGCGGGTACCACTCGGGGCGGTACTTGGCGTTGGAGCGGTACAGCGCCTCCAGTTGCCACCAGCGGGAGAAGAACAGCAGCAGGCGGCGCCAGAGCCGCAGGACGGGCCCGGCGCCGATGCGGGCGCCCTCCTCGAAGACGGACCGGAAGACGGCGAAGTTCAGCGAGATCCGGCGTACGCCCAGCTTGGGTGCGGCGGCGCACAGTTCGGCGACCATGAACTCCATCACCCCGTTGGGCGCGGTCCGGTCACGGCGCATCAGGTCCAGGGAGATGCCGTCGCGGCCCCAGGGCACGAAGGAGAGCAGCGCGAGCAGCCGGCCGTCGTCGCCGAGCGCCTCGACGAGGAGGCAGTCGCCGTCGGCGGGGTCGCCGAGCCGGTCCAGGGCCATGGAGAAGCCGCGCTCGGTCTCGGTGTCCCGCCAGGCGTCGGCCTTGGTGACGATCTCCTCCATCTCGTGCTCGGTGAGGCCGGCGTGCCGGCGGACGCGGCAGGTGGCGCCGGTGCGGCGGACCCGGTGCACGGCCTGCCGGGTGACCCGCATGTCCCGGCCGCCCAGGTCGAAGGAGGCCACGTGCACGATCGCCTCGTCGCCGAGCTGCAGGGCGCCGAGCCCGGCGCGGGCGTAGGCGCGGGCGCCGTCCTCGGAGGCGCCCATCACCGCGGGTGCCCAGGCGTGCCGGCGGGCCACGTCCAGCCAGGCCTCGATGGCGCGCGGCCAGGCCTCCGGGTCGCCGACCGGGTCGCCGCCGGCCAGGCACACCCCGGCCTCGACGCGGTAGGCGACGGCGGCTTTGCCGCTGGGTGAGAAGACGACGGCCTTGTCCCGGCGGGTGGCGAAGTAGCCCAGGGAGTCCCGCTCGCCGTAGGCGGCCAGCAGCGCGCGGATGCGGGCCTCCTCGTCACCGTGCAGGGCGGCCTCGAGGCGCTGGGAGCGGAACAGCGTGACGACGGCGTTGAGCAGTGCGAGGGCGCCGAGCAGCCCGAGGACGAAGGTGACCTGGCGGGCCGGGCGGCCGTCGAAGGAACTGTCGGCGATCAGTCCACCGCACACCCGGTCGGCCGCCCAGGCCAGGTGCTGGCCGTGCGGCAGGGTGCCCGGGAACAGCGACACCAGGCCCCAGCCGAGCAGGACGGCGACGACGAGACCGGCCAGCAGCACGCCGAGCGCCCGTCGTACGGCACCGTGGCGGGAGGCGGCGTAGAACTGGTTGCGGGCGACGACCAGCAGGAGCAGCAGCAGGGCGCACAGCACCAGGGACGGCAGCGACTGCGCGTACAGGCCGAGCGCGGCGCCGACGGCATCGCTGAGGACCAGCAGGCCCAGGTAGACGACCACCAGCCACCAGGCGATCTTCTTGCGGGCGGCGGTGGCTCCGGCCAGCAGGAACAGGAAGACGGCGTAGGCGAGGTTGGCGCTGATGGGGACCAGGAGCAGGTCGAGGGTGTGGGCGAGCGGGCGGAGCGGGCCGCGCAGCGGGGCGACGACCGCGAGCAGCGCGCACAGCAGACCGAGCGCGCCGAAGAGGGTCGCGAAGGCCTCCGGCACCCAGCCGAGGCGCCGGCCGGCGGCAGGGGGCGGTGCCGTGGCGTGCCCGCGTGCGCCGGGCTCCGCGGTGGCGGTCATGGTTCCGACTGTAGGAAGGGGCCGGGCGGCTCGCCCGTCGAGCGGCCCCGGGGCTCGGCTGGAACGGCGGGTTCCGATAGCCTCACGGCCGTGACGGAACAGCACGAAGAGCGCTCGCACCGGTTCGAGCGGGGGACCGACGGGCCCAAGGTCGTCGTCGTCGGCGTGGACGGGTCCGACTCCTCGCTGCGTGCCGCCGCCTATGCGGGCGGACTGGCCCGGCGCCAGCACGCGCTGCTGGCCGTGGTGTACGTGCAGCCGGTGCTCGCCGCCGGGGCGGCGCTCGGGGCGCCGGTGGCGGAGACGACCGACGAGATCGCCGAGGACCTGATCGCGCAGATCCGGGACGCCGCCGAGCGGGTCAGGGGGATATTCGAGGTGCGCTGGGAGTTCCACACCTTCCGCGGCGATCCCTACAACGGTCTGGTGAAGGCGGCCGACGAACTGAAGGCGGACGCCGTGGTGGTGGGTGCCTCGGAGCAGGCCGGGCACCGGATCGTCGGCTCGGTGGCGGTCCGGCTGGTGAAGGCGGGACGCTGGCCGGTGACGGTCGTTCCGTAGGACGCCACGGCGCCGGGACCGCGCGCGGCGGGTCCCGGCGGGCGATCGCGGTGGCGGGGGCCGGTGAGGGCGCCCGGCGGACCCACGGCCGGCCTGGGCCGTGCGTGGCGGCTTCCCCTCAAGGCGGCCCTGGGACATCATGATCCGCCGTCAGCCGTTTGCCCGAGGCGAAGAGGTGAGGCGCGTGGCCAGGCTCCGTACGGGTGAGGGGATTCTCCGGCGTAAACCGATCGAGCACATCGAGGAGACGGAGGCCGGCGAGGGCACCGGGCTGGACAAGTCGCTGGGGCTCTGGCAGCTCACCGCGATCGGCGTGGGCGGCATCATCGGCGCGGGAATCTTCACGCTGGCCGGCACGGTGGCCCACGGCATCGCCGGGCCGGCGGTGCTGGTCTCCTTCCTGGTCGCCGGCGTCGCGAGTGCCTGCGCCGCGCTGTCGTACGCCGAGTTCGCCGGGATGATCCCCAAGGCGGGGTCGGCGTACACGTACGGCTACGCGGTGCTCGGTGAGTTCGCGGGCTGGTTCATCGGCTGGGATCTGCTGCTGGAGTACACGGCGATCGTCGCCGTGGTCGCGATCGGGATCTCCGGCTACTTCGGCTTCCTCGTCGAGAATCTGGGGCTCAATCTGCCCGACTGGCTGCAGGGGGCGCCCGGGACCGGGGCCGGTCACCGGGTCGACCTGTTCGCGGCCGTGCTGTGCCTGGTGATCGCCTGGCTGCTCAACCTGGGGATGCGCAGCGCGGCCCGGTTCGAGACGGCCGTGGTGGCGCTGAAGGTGCTGGTGGTGCTGGTGGTGATCGGGGTGGGTGTGTTCCACATCGACACCCGGAACTACCACCCCTTCTTCCCGTTCGGGGTGAGCGGTGCGTTCACCGGTGCGGCGACCGTGTTCTTCGCCGTGTTCGGCTACGACGCCATGTCGACCGCCGCCGAGGAGTCGAAGGACGCGCAGCGCAACATGCCGAAGGCCGTCGTCTACTCGCTGGCGATCTCGATGGTGCTGTACGTGGCGGCCTGCCTGGTGCTGACGGGCATGCAGAACTACCGGGCCATCGATCCGGAGAGCGGCTTCTCCACGGCGTTCGACTCGGTGGGCCTGAGCGCGCTCGCGAACCTGGTCGCGGTGGGCGCGATCATCGGCATCCTCACCGTGATGTTCACGTTCATGCTGGGCGTGACCCGGGTGTGGTTCTCGATGTCCCGTGACGGTCTGCTGCCGCTGTGGTTCGCCAGGACGCACCCGACGCGGCACGTGCCGACCCGGGTCACCTGGATCGTCGGGGTCGCGTCGGCGGCGATCGCCGGGTTCGTGCCCATCGGGGAGGCGGCCGAACTCACCAACATCGGCATCCTGCTGGCGTTCGTCGTGGTGTGCGCGGCGGTGATCGTGCTGCGGTACCGGCAGCCCGACCTGCCGCGCACCTTCCGTACGCCCGGGATGCCGTTCGTGCCGGCGCTGGGTGTCCTCTTCTCGGTCTGGCTGATCACCTTCCTGCAGTGGCAGACCTGGGTGCGGTTCGCGGTGTGGTTCACGGTCGGCTGCGTGATCTACTTCGGCTACTCCTACCGCCACTCGGCGCTCGCCGCGCGCCCGTCCGCCGAGTGATCACCCGCCCATGGCCAGTCCGTCCGCCGCGGCCCCGCGGCTGAGGACCACATCGTGGATGCGCTGGCGCACGCCCTCCAGTTCGGCGCCGCCGGCGATGGCCTGGCCGAGGTCGAGGACCCGGCCCGCGTCGACGTCGTACACCTGCGGGACGAACTCGGCCTTGACGACCTGCCAGCGGCCGCCCGGCCGGGCGGGCGGGGCGAAGGTGAAGCGGCCGATGGTGGACTCGTTGCCGCGCCGGTCCTGCACACCGCTGCGGTTGTACATCTCGCCGGCGATCTGGTCGCCCATGCCGTAGACCACCCAGGTGCCGTTGACCTTCTCGTACGGCTGCGGGACGTGGGCGTGGGTGCCGAGGATCAGGTCGATGTCCGGGCGGCCGCCCGTCCTGGACGCGGTGAGCCGCCGGGCGAGGGCGAGCTGGAGCCGGTCCGGCTCGTCCTGCCATTCGGTGCCCCAGTGCACGGAGACCACGACCACGTCGGCACCGGCCCGGCGGGCGGCGCGGGCGTCGGCGATCACCCGGTCCGGGTCGGTCAGGTTGACGGCCCACGGCTGTCCCGGCGGCACCGGGCCGGCGTCGGTGCCGAAGGTGTACGCCAGGTGCGCGACCTTGGCCGAGCCCGCCCGGTGGAGGGTGACCGCGTGTGCCTCGGCCTCGCTGCGGGCCGTGCCGGCGTGCTTGAGGCCGGCCTGGTCCATGGCGTCCAGGGTGCGCCGGATGCCGTCGGTGCCGTCGTCCAGGGAGTGGTCGGAGGCGGTGGAGCAGCCGTCGTAGCCGGCCGCGGCGAGGGCCTGGGCGATCTGCGGCGGGGACTTGAACTTCGGGTAGCCGGAGTAGTCGCCGTCGGCGCCGTAGACGGTCTCCATGTGACACAGCGCCAGGTCGGCCTTGGAGACGACCTGCCCGGCACCGGCGAGCATGGGCCGGAAGTCGAAGCCGGAGCCCGCGTCGAAGGCCGCCCGTTCGATGACGGAGTCGTGCGGCAGGATGTCGCCGGAGGCGGCGAGGATGAAGCCGTGGGCGGGTGCGGCGGCCCCCGGATGCTTGTTCTCCTGCCGCTCCGCGTTCTGGCAGGCGGCCGCCGCCGCGAGCACGGCGGTGAGGGCCAGGGCCACCTGTTGCCTGCGTCCGATCATCAGCTCACCTCAAGGATTTTCCTATATACGACATGGCCGCGTCGGGCATATGGGTACGAATCTGGCTCCCTGTGTAAACAATCCAGGCACCCTCATTAACCCGTCCGGTGTCCTGCGACCGTTCGTCCGACCGTTCGCCGCCCCGATCGACCGTCCGCCGCAGAGCCGTGTGCGCCCCCTGTCGCCCGCCCGCACCCTGCGCTGCCATACGGCCATGACGGCCGGAACCCCACTGATCCACGGGACCGCGGCGGCGACCCGCGGGACCACCACCGCCGAGCACGAGCTGGCCGCGCTCCAGCGCGAGCACGGCCGGCCTCTGTTCGCCCTGCTGCTCCGGCTCTGCGACGGGGACCGGCAGCGCGCGGAGGACCTCGTGCAGGAGACCCTGGTGCGCGCCTGGCAGCATCCCGAGGCGCTGCACGCCGGCGACTTCGATTCCGTACGGCCCTGGCTGCTGACCGTCGCCCGGCGGCTGGCGATCGACGCCCGGCGGGCCCGGCAGGCCCGGCCGCCCGAGACCGGCGACGCGATCGCCGAGGACGCCCGGGTGACCGGCGACCACGCCGAGCGGGCCGCCGCGATGCTGGACGTCCGGGAGGCTGTGAAGACACTCACGCCGGCCCACCGTGACGTGCTGGTGCTCGTGTATTTCCGCGGGGCCAGTGTGGCGGAGGCGGCGCGGACCCTGGGCATTCCACCCGGTACCGTGAAGTCGCGCGCGTACTATGCGCTGCGCGCTCTGCGCCGGGTCCTTCCGGGTTATGCGGCCGATCCGCACTGAAACCGGAAATCTGGTCAAACCTCGGTAAAGCGCCTTGCTGTGGCCCCCGTTCGGGCAATGGGCTGTCCTCATCCGCGTTCCGGGCGAGGGCAGGGTCCGGGGGTCAGGGCGACGCGCACGTACCGGAGGAGGGCAGGAAGGGATGCTGCACAGAGGGCACGAGAGCAGGGACGGCACCGGCGGCGGGGAACTGACCGTCCCGATGGCCTGGTTGTACGCCGAGTACATCGCCGACGAGCTGCTGCGCACCGGCGATCTGATGCCGCCGACGTCCTTCGAGTTCCGGGCCGGCCGGGACGCGCTCGCGCTGACCGTCTTCCTGTCCGACACCGACGGGGAACTGTCCGGCATCCGGGTGATCTCCCAGCTGGAGAACTGGCTGTCGCTGACCGCCTACGACCAGCCGTGGCGGGACTGGGTGCGCGCGCGCATGGCCGAGCTGACCGCCGGGGCCACCGGGACGGGCGGCCCCTCGCCCGACCTGGCGCTCGCGGAGGACGCCTGGCGCTGGCTGGAGGAGACCGAACTCCTCGCGCCGGATCTCGACGCCGTACCGGGCGGCGGTGCGGTGCTCGGCGAGGACGACGGACCCAAGGTGTGGACACCGGCCTGGCGGCTCGGACTGCCTCTCGGGCACCTCGCGATCCACCTTTTCTGAACGTCCGAAACTCGCACCAATCCGCGTGCCGTACCGCTCCGAATCTCTTCGGTCACGATTCGGTGTGTGCCTTGAGTGATTCGGTTGTGCGCTGCGTACGGGTGGGAGCAAGGAGTAACCCCACCCCCACCCTTCGGCACGAGGATTCGGCATGAGGTCCCAGGAGAGGCATCGCGACGTCGGCGCCTACGCGCTCGGCGTGTTGGACGAGGCGGAGGCCTTCCGCTTCGAGGACCACCTCATGGAGTGCCCTCAGTGCGCGGCAGAGGTGACCGAATTCGGCCCTGCGGCACGGCAGTTGATGCTGTACCGGCGGGCCACGCCACGCTTCGTCCCTGCCCTGGCGAAGCCCGGTCCGCGGTTGCTGGACCGGCTGCTCGGCGAGATCGCCAGCCGGCACCGGGCGCGTCGCCGCCGTCTGCTGTACGGGCTCGCCGCGTCCGTCCTGCTGGCCGTGGCCGGTCCTGGCGTCGTCGCGTTCACCGGCAACGCCGAGCCCGCCGCGCGGGTGGCCGCGGCCACCGACCCGCGCACCGGGGTGTGGGCCAAGGTCACCTCGAAGGACGCGGACTGGGGCAGCGACCTGCGGCTGGAGGTCAGGGACGGGTCCGGATCGCGCACCTGCCGGCTCGTCGCGATCGGCCGTGACGGCACGGAGCAGGTCGTCGCCGGCTGGACCGACCCCGGCCGGGACGCCGGGCCCACCATGACGCTCGGCACGGCCGGGATGCACCCGGACGAGATCGACCGCTACGAGGTCCGCGCCGAGGACGGCCGGCCGCTGGTGACCCTGAGGGCACGGTAGGCCGGGCCGGGACTCACTTCAGCAGCCGGGACAGCCGGCGGTCGGCCAGCGGCTTGCCGCCCGTCTGGCAGGCGGGGCAGTACTGCAGCGAGGAGTCGCTGAAGGAGACCTCGCGGACGGTGTCGCCGCACACCGGGCAGGGTTCACCGGTGCGGCCGTGGACCCGCAGGCCGCTCTTCTTCTCGGCCTTCAGCCGTCCGGCGGCCACTCCCCGGGAGCGCTCGATCGCCTCGGTGAGCGTGCTCCGCAGCGCCTCGTAGAGGTGACGGGTCTCCTCGGGCGTGAGGGACGCGGCGAGCTTGAACGGGGACATCTTCGCGGCGTGCAGGATCTCGTCGCTGTAGGCGTTGCCGACGCCCGCGATCAGTGACTGGTCCCGCAGCGCGCCCTTGAGCCGGCGTCTCTCGCCCTTCAGGAGGGCGGCGAAGCGCTCCTCGTCGAAGTCGCCGGCGAGCGGGTCCGGGCCGAGCCGGGCGATTCCCTCGACCTCGCGCGGGTCACGGACGACGTACACCGCGAGGCGCTTCTGGGTGCCGGCCTCGGTGAGGTCGAAGCCCTCGCCGGTCTCCAGCGCCACGCGCAGCGCGAGCGGGCCCTTGCCCGGCCTGGGCGGGCCGTCCGGCAGCCGGTCCTTCCACTGCAGCCAGCCCGCCCGCGCCAGGTGGGTGACCAGGTGCAGTCCGCTGTCCGCCGCCAGGTCGAGGAACTTGCCGTGCCGGCGCACGGCCGTCACCTCACCGCCCTCGAAGGCGGTGACCGGCGGGTCGTAGGTCTTCAGGACGCTGATGGCGACCGGCATCACCCGCGCGACCCGGCGGCCGACCAGGTGCTCGGTGAGGAAGTCCGTCAGCGCTTCGACTTCGGGCAGTTCCGGCATACGTCCAGGGTGCCATCCGGCACCGGCGTCGCCAGGCGGTCCGGCTGGCCGGCCCTACGGCACCGCACCCGCGGCGCCAGGCGGTCCGGCTGGCCGGCCCTACGGCACCCGGAATTCGCACCACACCGCCTTGCCGCCGCCGCGCGCCTCGACGCCCCAGGCGTCGGCGAGCCGGTCCACCAGGAGCAGCCCGCGGCCGGACACGCCGTCCTCGCCCGCCTCGCGGCGGCGCGGCAGGGCGCTGGAGGAGTCCGCGACCTCGATGCGGAGCCGGCCCTCACCCAGGGACCGCAGGGAGACGACGGACGAACCCTCGGTGTGCATCAGGGCGTTGGTGATCAGCTCGTCGGCGACCAGTTCGATCTCGTCGGCGCGGTCGCGGGCGCCCCACGCCTGGACGGCGGCGCGGATCATGTGCCGGGCGTGGGTGAGGGCCTCCGGATCGCCGGGCCCCACGTGCTGCTGGAGCCGGCCGCCCGGCCGCGGGGACTCCGGGACCCGGCGGCGCAGCAGGAGGAGGGCCACGTCGTCGTCGCCGCCCCGCTCCTCGGCCATCCGGATCAGCCGGTCCGCCAGGTCACCGACGTCGTCCGGGCCGGCCGCGACGAGCTCCGTCAGCCGGCGCATGCCGTCGTCGAGATCGGTGCCGGGCTGCTCGACCAGTCCGTCGGTGCACAGCAGCAGGGTGTGGCCGGGGTCGAGTTCGACGGTGGAGACGGGATACTCCAGACGGCCGAACTCGGCGGACAGGCCGAGCGGGAGTCCGCCCGCGACGGGGACCCGGTGGCAGCTGCCGTCGGCGTGCCGCAGCAGCGGGTCGATGTGGCCGGCCCGGACCACCTGCACGACCCCGGTGGCCAGGTCGGCCTGCGCGTACAGGCAGGTGGCGAAGCGGTCGGTGTCGAGTTCGTCCAGGAAGACGGAGGCGCGGGCCATCACGGTGGCCGGGGTGTGCCCCTCGGCGGCGTAGGCGCGCAGCACGATCCGCAGCTGGCCCATCACGGCCGCCGCGTGGGTGTCGTGGCCCTGGACGTCGCCGATGACCGCGCCGACCCGCCCGCCGGGCAGCGGGATCACGTCGTACCAGTCGCCGCCGATGTCCCGGCCGAGCGCCGCCGAACGGTAGCGGACGGCGACGTCGGCGCCGCGGACGCTGGGGATGGTGCGGGGCAGCATGGCCTGCTGGAGGCCCTGGGCGAGGTCCTTGTCCTGCTCGTAGAGCATGGCGCGCATGAGGCTCTGCGCGATGCTGCTGCCGAGCGCGACCAGCACGGCACGCTCCTCGGTGGAGAAGCCGCGCCGGTCGTCGTAGAGCAGGCCCATGGCCCCGATCGGCCGGCCCTGGGCGATCAGCGGCAGGTAGGCGGCCGAGGTGATGTGCAGATCGGTCAGGTGCGGCCAGAGGATCGGGTAGCCCTCGGCGAACTCCTCCGGGGACTCGATGAACAGCGGCTGGAGCGTGCGGACGACCTCGCTCATCGGGTACGGCTCGTCGATGCGGTGCACCTGGGTGGAGACCGGGATGAAGCTGCCCGGGGGCGCCTCGGCGACGAGCCGGATGCGGCCGGCCTCCACCAGGCCCATGACCAGGCTGGCCGCGCCGAGATGGCGGACGCCGTGGGTGTCCTTGAGCACGTCGATGACGTCCTGCACGCTGCGCGCGTGGGCGAGGGCGGCGGAGACGGTCTGGACGACGTTGGTCTGCTGGCGCAGGGCCTCGTCCTGGGCGGCCCGCAGGCTGCGGGTCGTGCTGTCGGCGAGTTCCTGGGTGGCGTCGCGGACGATGCCGACGACGCGGCGGGGGCGGCCGGACGCGTCGCGCCGGATGTAGCCCTGGGTGTGCGTCCAGCGCGGGGAGCCGTCGCGGCAGCGGATCCGGAAGTAGGCGCCGTAGTTCTCGCTGCCGTCCTTGATGGCCCGGGAGACCACCGCGTCGAGCCGGGCCGCCTCCGGCGACGGCACCCGGACGCAGAGGGACTCGGGGCGGCCGTCGAACTCCTCGGGAAGCAGGTCGAACACCTCGTGGGCCTGGACGTCCATGTGGAGGAGACCGGTCTCCAGGTCCCAGTCGAAGCTGCCCATGCCGTTGAGCGCCAGGATCGGGTCCGGATGGGCGGGCCAGTCCTCCGGGAGTGACAGGGCGCTCGCTGCCCGATCAGCCATGGGGCCACCTTGCCAGCATTTGCCCGATTCTTCGAGTTTGCACCCACGCGCGGCGCATGCACCCCATCACTCCCAGTGATTTCCCGGTATCGTCCGCATCGCGGTGGCCCGAGGGGCAACTCGGGGACCGTCTGGCCGCTACGAAGGGCGCGCACCGCCGTGGACTGGTTCACCGCACCCGACTACTGGCTGAGCCGGCTGGTTCTCCAGCGGGCCCTGGCCGCCGTGTATCTCGTCGCGTTCCTGACGGCGGCCCTGCAGTTCCGGGCGCTGCTCGGGGAGCGCGGCATGCTGCCGGTCCCCCGCTTCCTGGCGCGGGTGCCCTTCAAGCGGGCGCCGAGCCTGTTCCACGCCCACTACTCGGACCGGTTCTTCGCGGCCTGCGCCTGGGCGGGCTGCGCGGTGTCGGCGGCCCTGCTGGCCGGCGCGGACTCCGAAGTGCCGCTGTGGGGCTCGATCCTGCTGTGGCTGGTGCCCTGGGCGCTGTACCTGTCGATCGTCAACGTGGGGCAGACGTGGTACGCGTTCGGCTGGGAGTCGCTGCTGCTGGAGACCGGCTTCCTCGCGGCCTTCCTCGGCAACGACGAGGTGGCGCCGCCCGTCGTCGTGCTGTTCCTGCTGCGCTGGATCCTGTTCCGCGTCGAGTTCGGCGCCGGGCTGATCAAGCTCCGCGGCGACACCTGCTGGCGCGAGCTGACCTGCCTGTACTACCACCACGAGACGCAGCCCATGCCGGGCCCGCTGAGCCGGTTCTTCCACCATCTGCCGAAGCCGGTGCACCGGGCCGAGGTGGCCGCCAACCATCTCACCCAGCTGGTCGTGCCGGTGCTCCTGTTCACGCCGCAGCCGGTCGCCTCGGCCGCGGCCGCCCTGATGATCGTCACCCAGCTGTGGCTGGTGCTCTCGGGCAACTTCGCGTGGCTGAACTGGATCACCATCGTGCTGGCCCTGTCCGCGCTCCGGCTGCCCGGGACCGCGCCGTCCGTGCCGCCGGCACCGCTGTGGTACGAGGTCGTCGTCCTGGCGGTCGGCGCCCTGCTGCTCGTCCTGAGCTACCAGCCGGTGCGCAACATGATCTCCCGGCGCCAGATCATGAACCGCTCCTTCGACCCGCTGCACCTGGTGAACACCTACGGTGCCTTCGGCAGCGTCAGCCGGGTGCGCTACGAGGTGGTGGTCGAGGGGACGCTGGACGACACCCCGGGCGAGGACTCGGACTGGCGGGAGTACGAGTTCAAGGGCAAACCCGGCGATCCGCGCCGGCGTCCGCGCCAGTACGCGCCCTACCACCTGCGCCTGGACTGGCTGATGTGGTTCGCCGCGCTGTCGCCCGCGTACGCCGGTGACTGGTTCGGCGGCCTGGTGGAACGGCTGCTGGAGAACGACCGCGACACGCTGAGACTGCTGCGCCGCTCCCCGTTCCCGCCGGACACCCCGCCCCGGCACGTCCGGGCCCGCCTCTTCCGCTACCGCTACACCACCCGGCAGGAGAAGCGGGAGACGGGCGCGTACTGGGAGCGGACGTATGTGCGCGAGTATCTGCCGCCCACCCGGCTGGCCGCGGTGTGAGTGCCCGCGCCCACCCGGCCGACCGGGGCGCCTGCCGCCCGCCCGGCTCGGCGGGGTGTGAGTGCCCGCGCCCACCCGGCCGGCCGACGTGACTGTCCGCGCCCAACCGGCCGGCCGGGACGTCTGCCGGCCGCCGGGCCTCGGCGGGGTGTGCAGGGCGGCCCTCATGACGGTGCCCCGTCGCGGGGCAGCGGCCCGGTGGCCCGCGGCTCCCGCGCCACTCCGGGTGCGGGGGCCGCGAGGCGGACTCCGGGTGCGGGGCGGGCCGGGGGCCGCGTGCGGTGGAGGGCCGGGGCCGGGTGCGGTGGAGGGCGCGGTGGTGTGCCGCCTCGCCCGCACGAGCCGCCGCCGGCCCCGCCCCGGCGGCGGTCAGGCCCGGCGGCGGTCAGGCCCGGCGCAGCCGGAGGGTCATCAGCTCGAACGGGCGCAGCCGTACGGTGATCCGGGCGCCGTCGCGTGCCGGTGGCTCCCCGTCGCCGCCCGGCCGTTCCAGGAGGTCGGTCACGGTGACGTCCGCGACCTCGAAACCGGCGGTGAGGGTGGCCCGGGCCCGGCCGCCCTGAGCCTCGTGGAAGCGGACCACCACGTCGCCGCTGCCGTCGTCGGCGAGCTTCACCGCCGTGATCACCACCGCCTCGTCGTCGACGGTGACCAGCGGGGCCACCTCCCCGGCTCCGGTGGTCCGCCGTTCCGGCAGGTTGATCCGCCAGCCCTCGCGCACCGCGTCGGCGATCGAGGCGCCGGGGACCAGGGCGTGCCGGAAACGGTGCACACCCTGGTCCGTCTCCGGGTCGGGGAAGCGCGGGGCGCGCAGCAGGGACACCCGGACCGTGGTGGTCGTACCGCGGTCGCCGCCGCCCCGCACGGTCCGGGTCACGTCGTGCCCGTACGTCGAGTCGTTGACCACCGCGACGCCCCAGCCGGGCTCCTCCAGATGGAGGAAGCGGTGGTTGCAGGCCTCGAACTTGGCCGCCTCCCAGGAGGTGTTGGTGTGGGTGGGGCGGAAGACGTGCCCGAACTGGGTCTCGGACGCGTACCGTTCGGCGTGCAGGTCGAGCGGGAAGGCCAGCTTCAGGAACTTCTCCGTCTCGTGCCAGTCCACCTCGGTGTCGATGAGCAGCCGCCGTTCCCCCGGCGGCAGCGACAGCACCTGGGTGACCCGGGAGTCGCCGAAGGAGCGGACGATCCGCACCGAGGCGCCGTCCTCGCCGGCCGTGACCGAGTCGGCGTCCGTCAGGTCGGTGACGGTGTTGCGGTAGAAGGAGTCCACGTCCCAGGCGTCCCACATGTTCGGGAAGTCCGGGTGGAGCTGGAGCAGGTTGGCGGCCGTGCCGGGTGCGATCGACTCGCGGCCGGCGGCGGGATCGTACGCGGAGACGACCAGGCCCCGGCCGTCCACGGTGATCCGCAGCAGGCCGTTGTCCAGGACGTGGCCGCCGTCCTGGCCGGGCGCGAGGGTCGTCCGGCCGGGCGTCCGCCAGGGGGCGGCGCCGCCGGCGGGGACGCCGTGGCGGGGGTGCGGGGCCGCGTTGAAGAGCAGCGGGGTGGTGCCCTGGCCGGCCAGCGCCCGCTGGGCGGCCTCGACGACGGCGGTCAGCTCACCGGCGATCCGCTCGTACGTCGCCCGGGCCTCCCGGTGCACCCAGGCGATGGACGAGCCGGGCAGGATGTCGTGGAACTGGTGCAGCAGGACCGTCTTCCAGATGCGGTCCAGCTCCTCGTACGGATAGCGGAACCCGGTGCGTACGGCGGCCGTGGCCGCCCACAACTCGGCCTCGCGCAGCAGGTGTTCGCTGCGCCGGTTGCCCTGCTTGGTCCTGGCCTGGCTGGTCAGGGTCGCGCGGTGCAGTTCGAGGTACAGCTCGCCGACCCAGACGGGCGGCTCGGGGTACTCGGCCTCGGCCTTCTCGAAGAACGCGCGCGGTGTCTCCCAGACGACGGTCGCCGAGCCTTCGAGGTCGCGCAGCCGGGCCGCCTTGGCGACCATCTCGCGGGTCGTGCCGCCGCCCCCGTCGCCCCAGCCGGTGGGCGCGAGCGAGTGCCTGGCCCGGCCCTTGTCCTTGAAGTTCCGCGCCGCGTGGGCGATCTCGGAGCCCTTCATGGAGCAGTTGTAGGTGTCGACGGGCGGGAAGTGCGTGAAGATCCGGGTGCCGTCGATGCCCTCCCACTGGAAGGTGTGGTGGGGGAACCTGTTCGTCTGCGACCAGGAGATCTTCTGGGTCAGCAGCCACTTGGAACCGGCCGCCTTGATGATCTGCGGCAGGCCCGCGGCGAAGCCGAAGGTGTCGGGCAGCCAGGCCTCCTCGTTCTCGACGCCGAACTCGTCGAGGAAGAACCGCTTGCCGTGCACGAACTGACGGGCCATCGCCTCCGAGCCGGGCATGTTGGTGTCCGACTCCACCCACATGCCGCCGGCCGGCACGAACCGGCCCTCCGCCACGGCCTTCTTCACCCGCGCCCACACCTCGGGCCGGTGCTCCTTCACCCAGGCCCACTGCTGGGCCTGGGACATGGCGAAGACGAACTCCGGTTCGTCCTCGATGAGGGCGGTCATGTTGGACGTCGTACGGGCCACCTTGCGCACGGTCTCGCGCAGCGGCCACAGCCATGCCGAGTCGATGTGCGCGTGCCCCACGGCGCTGATCCGGTGCGCGGACGGCACGGCGGGAGCGGCCAGCACCCCGGCCAGCCGGGCTCGCGCCCGGTCCGCGGTGCCGCCCACGTCCTGCAGGTCGACGGCGTCCAGGGCCCGTTCGACCGCGCGCAGGATCTCCCAGCGGCGCGCGGAGTCCACGGGCAGTTCGGACATCAGCTCGCCGAGCACCTCCAGGTCCAGCACCAGCTGCCACACGGTCTCGTCGAAGACGGCGAGGTCCATGCGGGTGAGGGTGTACTGCGGTTCGTGCCCGGCGGTGTCCTTGTCGCCGAGCGGGGTGGGCCGGAAGGGGTGGTAATCGAGGATGACCGGGTTGGAGGCGGCCTCGATGTGCAGGCACACCTCCTCGCCGCCCTCGGCCGGCGCGCCGACGCGCACCCACTGGTTGCGCGGGTTGAGGCCCTTCACCGGGGAGCCGTCGGGCCGGTAGACCAGTCCCTCGCACTGGAAGCCGGGCATGTTCTCGTCGAAGCCGAGGTCGAGCAGGGCCTCGACGGTGCGCCCGGCCCACGCCTCGGGCACGGTCCCGGTCACCCGGAACCAGCTGGTGCCCCACGGGGCACCCCACCGGGCGCCCACCTCGATCGGCTCCGGCTCGGCGGCGAGGCCCTCCGCGACCGGCACGGGTTCGCCGGGCGCGTGCCAGACCGCGACCCGCAGCGGCACGGACTCGGGGTACACGGCGGGGCGGATGCGTTCGTCGAGGACGCGCCTGAGGCGGGCTTCCACCAGAGTGCGGTCGTCATGCATGCGGGGTGCTCCCTGCGGGGTTCCGGGTGATTACCAGGGGTGGGTGACGGTCACGGGGGTCGAGGCGTTGTAGAGCTCCCCCACCGCGCGCAGTTCGAACCGTGCGGCCCTCTCCCCCTGTTCGGCCCGCAGGCCGCCGAGGAAGAGGGCGCGCTGGCCGGTGGCGGCGAGGAAGCGGCGGGTGCCGTCGGTCAGGACGCGGTGGAGGGTGTAGTGGCGGACGGTGCCGGGGGCGGCGTTCCAGGCGAGGCGCAGGTCGCCGCCGTTCGCCGCGGTGACGCGGGCGCCGGAGGGGGCGGCCGGTGCGGTGACCGCGTCCCGGACCGCGAGCGCGCCCAGTCGCCAGCGCACCGGGCCCTCGGTGGCGGTGAGCCGGACGCCGAGGGCGTGGGCGGTCCCGGCCAGGCCGGTGAGCGGCAGGACAGCCGTGCGCCAGCCGCTCACCGACCGCGCCCGTACGCGCCGGCCGACCGGCAGATACCGGTACGGCGGGGCCGCGCCGGCGTCGCCCGGTTCCGCCGTCGCCACGGCGAGCTCGACGTCCACGCTCCCAGCCTCGGTCCGATACGTCAGCTCGACAACCGTGCTCGCACGGATCGGCAGCCGGGTCGCGTACAGGTCCAGCACAGCCGGCTGATCGAGTTCGCCGGCCACCAGCACGCTGCTGCCGCCCCGCCAGGCGTCGGCGAAGTCGAAGGAGACCGCCGGCCGCTCCCCCGCCGTGCGCACCACCCACCGCCGGGACGGCAGCCGGTCCTGCAGTCCGAGGTGGTTCCAGGGCGTGTCCGAGGCGACGGCCCCCTCCTCGTACCAGCGCAGTCCGTGACCGGTGTTGAAGACGCTCGCGAACGGCACCGCGGTCACCGTCGAGCGATCGGCCACCGACACCGCCGGGGCCCGCCACGGGTCGGCTCCGTCGGGCCGGGACGGATCGAGCGACCGCCCGCTCCAGAACCGGTCGTCGGCCTCGTGGAAGTCCTCGGGGGCGCGCCGGTCGGCGGGCAGGTGGTTTCGGGTCCACTCCGGCCGGTAGAAGCCGATCGAGGTGGTGTGCGGCTTGGTCACCGGCACGATGGCGTCCCAGGAGACCGGTGTGTCCGAGCCGTTCGACTCGACGTCGACGCCGGCCCACAACGCGTAGCGGTCGCGGCCCAGTTGTTCGGCCCGGGTCGCGGAGGCGGCCAGGGTGTTCGCGCTCCACCGGAAGTCCACGAACATGTCGTCGGCGGTCTGGAAGAAGGCCTGGTTCTGGCTGTTCAGGGCGCCCTGCCAGCTGACCGTGCCGTTCACGGTCATCGCGTCGTACCAGGTCACCCGCTGTCCCGCGGCCGCCGCCAGCGCATTGAGCTCCTTGACGAAACCGAGCATGGCCGTGCCCAGCGCGGTGTTGCCGCCGCCCGTCTCGGCGTTCAGGAACCAGCCGTCGAAGCCGTGGGCCGCGGCGACCGCCACGAGCTGGGCGGCGAGCGGGTGGTGCCCCGCGGCGTCCTGCTGCACGAGGTCCCGGGTCCACTCCAGCCGGCCCCCGTAGGCGGTGGGCGGCAGGAAGATGTTGCCGAGGACGGGGACGCCGTGCCGGTGGGCCGCGTCCACGATCGGCGCGTTCGGCGCCAGGATCAGCCCCTCCCCGGACGAGCCGCCCCAGAAGACCAGTTCGTCGAGGTACGCCCAGTGGGTGAGGGCGTAGTAGTCGGCGGTGGCCGAGCCCTGGGCGGGGTTGGAGGAGGTGGGCCCGAAGGAGACCAGTGCCTGGACGCGGGCCTGGCCCGAGCGTGCGGTGGTGTTGGCCGGGACCGGTGTGAAACGGGTGGCGAGCGGCACGGACGCCGCGTTGAAGGCGAGGTCGGCGTCGTCGGCCGCGCGCCAGGTCTTCAGGCTGCGCCAGGTGACGCCGGCGCCCGGGCTGCCCGGCGGGAGGGAGTCCGGGTACCAGTAGGAGGCGTACGGCGGGACGGCGCCGGCCTTCGGGCGGGCCGCGGCCACGGCGGGGGCGGCCGGGAGCAGGGCCGCCGCGGTGCCGGCGATCAGGACGGTGCGTCTGGTGGGGTTCACGAGCGGGTGCCTCCTTGCGGGGTGGGGAGTACCTGGTCGGGAGTGACGGCCTCGGTGATGCCGCGGGCGGCGAGGTGTTCCTTGTCGTCGGCGCGCGTGTCCAGCACGGTGGTGGGACGGGCGCCGTCGGCGACGAGCCGGAAGAACGCCTCGAAGACGGGGCCGCCGGGGGCGCAGCGGGAGCGGTGGGCCGGGTCGGCGGGCACGACGAGGGCGGTGCTGCGTGCCGGGGGCGTACGGTGCGGTTCCCGGGCGGCCGCGGCGAGCACCCGGGCGATGTCCTTGGGCCGCCGGTCGTTGGTCAGCAGGCCGAGGGAGTACTCGAGTTCGGGGAAGTCGGCGAGGTCGCGGGAGACGTCGTGGGAGCACCACCAGGTGACGCCCCACAGTCCGGGGCAGTCGAGGGCGTTGGTGACGGTGGCCTCGGTGAAGGCGGCCGCGTGCTCGGCGGGCACGAGGGGGGCGGGCGCGCCGACCTCCTGGAGCCACACGGGCCGGTCCGGCGCCTCGGCCCAGGCCCTGCTCAGTTCGACGAGGTAGGCGGCGTGGTGCTCGCTCTGCACGGAGGTACGGCCGTACCGCTGGGCGGTGCCGTTGAAGACCCAGGAGTGCACGGCGGTGACGGCACCGAGGCGGGCGGAGTGGCCGGGGGTGAAGGGCTGGTCGTCCTGGTACCAGGCGGCGTCGTAGGAGGCGTGCAGGTGGAGCCGTCCCGGGGCGCCCTCGGCACAGGCGTCCAGCATGCGCGTCAGCCACCGCCCGGCGTCCTCGGCGGTGATCCGGTCGGGGTCCGGATGGGGTCCGGCGGCGAACTGGTTGACCTCGTTGCCGACGGTCATGCCGATGAAGTTCGGCCGGTCGGCCAGGGCGGCGGCGAGGGTGCGCAGATAGGCGGCCTGCCCGTCGACGACGTCGGGGTCGGTGAAGAGGTTGCGCCGGTGCCAGGTGCGGGTCCAGGCGGGCAGGAAGTCGAAGCTGCTCAAGTGCCCTTGCAGGCCGTCGACGTTGACGTCGAGTCCGCGTTCGGCGGCCGCGTCGGCGAGGGCGACGAGCCGGTCGACGGCACGAGGGCGGATCAGGGTGCGGTTGGGCTGGAAGTACGGCCACAGCGGGAAGACCCGGACGTGGTCGAGGCCGAGCGCTGCGATCGCGTCGAGGTCGGCGCGCACGGAGTCGAGGTCGAAGTCGAGCCAGTGGTGGAACCACCCCTCGCTGGGGGTGTAGTTGACGCCGAAGCGCACGGCAGGGGACATGGGTGTCCTTGCTCCTCGGTTGCGGGGATCAGCCCTTGACGGCGCCCTCGCCGACGCCGCGGAAGAAGTAGCGCTGCAGGCAGGCGAAGAGGGCGATGAGCGGCGCCACGGCGATCACGGTGCCGGCGGCGACGAGACGTTCGTCGTTCGCGAAGGTGCCGTGCAGGTAGTTGAGGCCGATGGTCAGGGTGAACCTGGACGGGTCGCTGAGCACGATCAGCGGCCAGAGGAAGTCGTCCCAGGCGCCCATGAAGGCGAAGATCGCGACGACGGCGAGGGTGCCCCGCACCGACGGCAGGGCGATGCGCCAGAACCGCTGCCAGACGTCGGCGCCGTCCACGTAGGCGGCTTCCTCGATCTCGTAAGGCAGATTGCGGAACGCGTTGCGCATGAGCAGCACGTTCATCGCGCCGACCGCGCCGGGCAGCACGACGCCGATCAGCGTGTTGTTCAGGCCGAGTTCCCGCATGGTCGTGAACTGGGCGATGATGATGCCCTCGACCGGCACGAGCATCGCCAGGACGAAGACGAGCGTGGCCACGCTCCGGCCGCGGTAGCGCAGCCGGGCCAGCGCGTACCCGGCGAGTGCCGAGCCCACGCAGTTGGTCACGACGCTCGCGGCCGCCACCCGCAGGGAGTTGAGGGCGTAGTCCCAGACGGGGATGGTCTGCGCGACCCGCTCGTAGTTGTGCAGGGTCGGATGGCGGGGCAGGAACGTCGGCGGCGAGCTGAAGATGTCCTCGGTGGGCCCCTTGAGGGACGTGGACACCTGCCAGAGGAACGGGCCCGCGGTGAGCGCCAGGACGGCGAGCAGCAGCAGGTAGCGCAGGGTCAGTTCGAGGGGGCGGACGCGTCGCCCGTGCTCGTCGGTGACCCGGGGCTCCCGGGCGGCGGCCGGGGTTCCGGGCCGTGCGGGGCGGACCTTGTCGAGGACGCTCACGGCTCCTCCCTCCGGTCGGCTCGCAGGACGAGCAGCATCAGCGCGACGGTGACCGCGAACACGACCACGGACAGGGCGGAGGCGTAGCCGACGCGGCCGGTGAGGCCGGTGCCGGTGCGCTGCACGAGCATGACGAGGGTGGTGTCCTCCCCTGCCGGGCCGCCGTTCGGGCCGGCCATCAGGTAGACCTCGGAGAAGACCTTGAAGGCGGCGACCGAGGAGAGCGCCGCGACCAGCACCATGGTGGAGCGCACGGCGGGCACCGTCACGGTGAGGAAGCGGCGGATCGCGCCCGCGCCGTCCACGGCGGCCGCCTCGTGCAGTTCGCGCGGTACGTTCGCGAGCGCCGCCAGGTAAATGATCATGTAGTAGCCGAGGCCCTTCCACACCGTCACCGCCATGGCGCTCAGCAGGAGCAGCCACTGGTCGCTGAGGAACCCGACCCGCCCCACGCCCACGGCCTCCAGCAGGGAGTTGACCAGACCGCGCTCGTCCAGCAGCCACACCCAGATCAGCCCGACGACCACGATGGAGGCGACGACCGGGGTGTAGAAGGCGGAGCGGAAGAAGGTGATGCCGGGGATGTTCTTCCGCACCAGCAGCGCGAGCAGCAGCGGCAGGACCACCAGGGCCGGCACGACACCGGCGATGTACAGCGCGCTGTTGCGCAGGCCCGTCCAGAACATGTCGTCGTGGAGCAGCTCGCGGTAGTTGGCGAGCCCGACGAAGCGGCCCGGGATCAGGGTGCGGCGGTCGGTGAAGGAGTTCACCACGGTCGCCACGAACGGGTACAGCACGAAGGCGCCGGTGACCAGCAGTGCGGGGGCGGCGAACAGCCAGGGGCTGGTGGGCAGTTGCCGCCGGACCCGGGTCGGTGCGGTGGGGGTGGCCATACGGGTCAGCCCTGCTGCTTCAGGAGCCGGTCGCAGGCCTTGACAGCGTTGTCCAGGGCCGCCGCGGGGCTCTCCTTGCCCTGCAGGGCCTTGGCCACCTCGTTGCGCAGCGCGGTCTTCATCTGCTCGCTGAACAGCACGGGTGTGTAATTGACGGCGCTCTTCAGCGACTTCGCCGCGGCGACGCGTACCCGGGTCTCGTCGGTGCCGTCCTGCTCGGTGAAGTACGGGTCGTCGAGGGAACCGGCGGTGCTCGGGAAGATGGCGACCTTCTTGGCGAAGGACATCTGGTTGCGCGCGTCGGTGACGAAGTGCGCGAAGGCGACCGCGGCCGGGGTGTGCCTGGTACGGGAGTTGACCATGACGCCCATCACGTACATGTTGACGTGACCGGTGCTGGTGATCTGGTCGGTGATCCCGATGTTCCTGTACAGCTCGGGCGCCTGCTTCTTGAAGTTGCCGAGGTCCAGGGCGCTGCCGGGGTTCATGGCGACGGCCCCGGTGAGGAACTTCTTCCCGGACGACTCCGGGGTCGCGGTCAGCGCCTGCGGATCGAGCGCTCCGGCGTCGTACAACTCCTTGTACTTGCCGAGGAGTTCGGCCCCCTTGGCGTCGTCGAAGGCGAACCCGGTCCCCTCCTTGTTCATCAGCCGCACGCCGTAGCGCCCGAAGTCCTCGATGGTGGGCACGTTGGCGAGCGTGGCGACCTTCCCGCCGGTCTTCCGGGCGATCCGCAGGGCGTCCGCGAAGAGGTCGTCGTAGGTCGCCGGCGGCTTGCCGGGATCCAGCCCGGCCTTCTCAAACAGGGACTTGTTGTAGAAGAGGGGGCCGGTGTTCAGGTACCAGGGGAAGGCGTACGTGCCGTTCATGCCCGGCACCTGGTGGCTCTTCCAGGCCCCGTCGAGGTACTCGGTCCGGTACTTCGCGGCGGCCTTGCCGAGGTCCATGGCGAGCCCGGCCCGGGCGAGCGGGGCGACCAGGTCGGGGGAGACGTTGACGACGTCGGGCAGGGTGCCGCCGGCGGCGTCGGCGCTGATCTTGTCGGCGTAGCCCTCGGCGGGCTGGTCGATCCACTTCACGTGGGTGCCGGGGTACTTCTTCTCGAAGTCCGCGATCACGCCCTCGAAGTACGGCTTGAAGTTGGCGCGCAGGTTCCAGGTCTGGAAGCTGATGTCGCCCTCGACCTTGCCCGAGGCGTCGGTCGATCCGCCGTCGTCACCGCCGGAGCCGCAGGCGCTCAGCGGCAGGAGGAGGGCGACGGCAGCGGCGGCGAAGGTTCTGCGGGAGATACGCACGGCGACTGGGCTCCTTTGCAGGGGATGTGGCCGAAGGTGCCGGGCCAGACCTTGCACGCCGATTCCCGCACGCGTCAATGGATTCGACTCCGCTAAAGACATTAGTGACTCAAAACCCCTGCTCAGCACGGTTCGTGAAGACCATTGCCAGCGATCGCTAATGCGCTTTAGAGTGCGGCTACTGAAGCGCATTAGCAGTTGGCGCGCACCACACCCGGAGAAAGGGGGGCACCGCGGTGGCGGAGAGGCGATCACCCGCGCGCCGGCCGACCATGAAGGACATTGCGCGCCGCGCCGGAGTCTCCGAGAGCGCGGTGTCGTTCGCCCTCAACGGCCGCCCCGGGGTCTCCGAGACCACCCGCGCCCGGGTCCACCGGGTGGCCGAGCAACTGGGCTGGCGCCCGAGCACGGCGGCCCGCGCCCTGTCCGGCGAGGGCGCCGCCACGGTCGGTTTCGTCCTCGCCCGCCCCGCGGACACGCTGGGGGTCGACTCGTTCTTCCTGCAGCTCGTCTCCGGGATCCAGGAGGTGCTCGCCGAGCGCCATCTCGGCCTGCTCTTCCAGGTGGCGCGGGACGTGGCCGACGAGTGCGGCGTGTACCGGCGCTGGTGGGCGGAGCACCGGGTGGACGGCGTCCTGGTGGCCGACCCGCGGGCGACGGACCCGCGCCCCGATCTGCTGGACGAACTCGGGCTGCCCGCCGTGGTGATCGGCGGCGCACCGGACGAACGCCACCCGGGGCTGTCCACCGTGTGGGCGGACGACGCGGGCGCGATGGCCGCGGTCGTGGACGAGCTGACCGCCCTGGGCCACCGCCGGATCGTGCACATCGCCGGCCTGCCCGACCTCGCGCACACCCAGCGTCGCATCCGCACCCTGCGCGCCGAGGCCCGGCGGCGCGGCCTGTCCGAGGTGGAGTCGGTGACCACCGACTACTCCGACGTGGCGGCGGCCGCCGTCACCCGCCGGGTGCTGCACGGCCCCACTCCCCCGACGGCCCTCGTGTACGACAACGACGTGATGGCGGTCGCCGGCGTGGCGGCCGCGGCCGAGCTGGGCTTTGGTGTGCCGGCCGACCTGTCGGTGGTGGCCTGGGAGGACTCGGCGCTGTGCCGCATCGTCAAGCCGTGGCTGTCCGCTCTGTCGCGGGACAGCGTCAAGTTCGGGGTGACGGCGGCCAGGGAGCTGCTCGCGCTGCTGGACGGCGGACCGGCCCGGGCCGTACGGGTGCCGGTCCCCCGCCTGATCGAGCGCGACAGCACGGGGCCCGCGCGCTCCGGTTGAGACACGGCGGATCGGCGCGTACGGCGGCCGTGTCCGGGAAACAGCCTCTCGACGTACCCGGCTCGGCCGTGCAGGATTCTCCTACGCCTCTCGATGCGCGGCTCCGTGCGCGTCTTGAACTCCCGCCGACGGGCATCCGGTTCGCCGACGGGGGCTGGGCCGACGACCCGGCGCCGGACCGGCGGCCGGCCGAGCGGAGCCGGCGACCGGCCCGGCAGAGCCGGGCGGCCGACCGGCCGTCGCCCGGGCGGAACCCACGGGACCGTCGCCCGGGCGGAACCGTCGGCCGGCCGGAGCCGTCGCCCGAGCACAGCAGATGACTAGCCGAGGAGTGCCTTTGAACAGCTGGGCCGGCCGGACCGCGTCCGACATCGCCGCCGCCGTACGCGCCAAGGAGGTCACACCGCGCGAGGTGGTGGCCGAGCACCTCGCCCGGATCGAGCGGCTCGACGGACGGATCGAGTCGTTCCGGAAGGTCCGCGCACAGGCCGCGCTGGCCGAGGCCGACGAGGTGGCCTCGCGTGCCGAGCTGGCCGGGCTGCCGCTCGCGGGCGTGCCGGTGGCCGTGAAGGACAACCTCGCGGTGCGCGGCGAGGCCCACCGCGACGGCACGCTCGCCACACCGGACGCGCCGGCGGCCGAGGACCATGTCACGGTGGCCCGGCTGCGGGCGGCCGGTGCGGTGGTCGTGGGCCTGACGAACGTGCCGGAGCTGTGTGTCTTCGGCACCACGGAGGGCGTGTACGGCACCGCCCGCAATCCGTGGGATCCCTCCCGGACCGCGGGCGGCTCCTCCGGCGGCAGCGCGGCCGCGGTGGCCGCGGGACTCGTGCCGATCGCGCTCGGCAACGACGGCATGGGCTCCCTGCGCATCCCGGCGGCGAACTGCGGGCTGGTCACCCTGAAGCCGGGGCACGGGGTGGTGCCGGCGGGGATCGGCAACGGCGACTGGTTCGGCATGTCGGAGAACGGTCCGCTGGCCACGACGGTCGAGGATCTGCGGCTGATGTACGGCGTCCTCGCGGGCACCGGACCGGCGCCGGCGCAGGAGCCGCCCCGCCGGCGGATCGCCGCCGCCGTGCGCAGCCCGCTGGCCGGGGTCGGCGTGAGCGAACCGTATGCGACCGCGGTCCGGCAGGCGGCCGGACTGCTGGCCCGGGCCGGGCACCGCGTGCAGCGGGCCGAGCCGCCCTACCCGCTCTCGCTGGGCCTGACCGCGTTGCGGCACTGGACGGCGGGAACGGCCGTGGACGCCGAGGGCCTGGACCCGGCTCGGCTGGCCCGGCGGACCCGGGTGCACGCGGCGGTGGGCCGGCGTTTCGTGCGCTCGGTCCGCGCCGGCGGCAGCCGCGAGAGCCTGCGCGCGAGGCTGGAGCCCTTCTTCGCCGAGCACGACGTCCTGCTCACCCCGGCCCTGGCGCGGCGCTCCCCCGCCGCGGGCCCGTGGCACGAGCGCGGCTGGCTGCGCAACGTTCTGGTCAACACCGCCTACTCGCCGTTCACCCCGCCGTGGAACCTGACGGGCTGGCCCGCGATGTCCGTGCCGTTCGGCACCCTTCCCTCGGGCGCCCCCTGTGCCGTGCAGCTGGCCGGCCGCCCCGGCACGGAGGAGGCCCTGCTGGACCTGGCGGAGGAGCTGGAGCGCCTGCAGCCGTGGCGGCGGACGGCGCCGACGCAAGACGGGAACGGGTAGTGACGGTCACATCACCGTGGAGTGCGGCGTCGGCGTCCCGACGCCGGTGGCTTTCCTGATCGGCAGGGGCGTGAGCCCGTCACGCCCCTGCCGGTCGGCGATCGCGACGGTTCCGGGTCGCGGGTCAGTCCACGCTGGGCAGGATGTGGGGCTCGGCGAGGTCTTCCTCGTAGCCCGCGAGGCGGATGGGGGCGGAACGGGCCCACACGTCGAGGCTGCCGAGCTCTCCGGGCCGCCGGCCCGCGCGCTCCGTGCGTTCCTTGGGGCGGTCGTCGCGATTCGTCTTCTCCGGTGTCACCGCGCACTCCTTATGTGTCGGGTCACCCTCGGGGCATACCGGACAGTCTGCGCTCCGGCACTTGTCGCCCGCTCGGGTCTGGATGGAAGGCCAGTTCGGACGCGGTGGCGCCGGTCTCTCGTCAGAGCAGGCCGTGGTGATCGGCTCGCCCCAGGACGGACGATGGGTGTGGGTGGGACCCCGTACTGTTGCCCGTCCGCTCCAGGTTAACCAAATGAGCGGGGGTCCGCTCGATAGGGAGTGCAAACAAGCTGTAACTTATGCGTGTCATCCGCCCTCCCAATGCACCGCAAGATGCGGCTATTTGCAACAAACCGCATCACCCACCGGACGGAGCGAATCACCCGCTCGGCCTACGGCGGCGAACACCTCTTCGATCCCGTGGAGACCGCCGGGCGGCCCTCGCGTGAGCCCACGCGGGCGCGGCGCAGCCGGAGAGCCGGACGGGCGCCCTCGGCGCGGGCGTGCTGGAGGACCGGCGTACGGTCCTGGAACCGGTGGGGCCCGCAAGTCCCGGTCGGGCACGGTGGCCCGAGTGCCGGCGTACGGTCCTGGAACCGGTGGCGGCCCGCAACTCCCGGCTGGGCACGGTGGACCGAGTGCCGGCGTACGGTCCTGGAACCGGTGGGGCCCGCGAGTCCCGGCTGGGTGCGGCGGACCGAGTGCCCGAGTCCGGCGCGGCGACGCGGCGGGCCCGCCGAGGGGCCCGGCCGTCACCACTTGCCGGGCGCGTAGTCCTTCAGGAAGACGCCGTACAGGTCCTCGCCCGCCTCACCGCGCACGATCGGGTCGTAGACGCGGGCGGCGCCGTCGACCAGGTCGAGCGGGGCGTGGAAGCCCGCCTCGGCGAGGCGCAGCTTGTCGTAGTGCGGGCGCTCGTCGGTGATCCAGCCGGTGTCGACCGAGGTCATGAGGATGCCGTCGGACTGGAACATCTCCTCGCCGCTGGTCCGCGTCACCATGTTCATCGCGGCCTTGGCGGCATTGGTGTTCGGGTGGCCGGCGCCCTTGTAGCCGCGGCCGAAGACGCCTTCCATGGCGGAGACGTTCACGACGTACGCCCGTCCGCTCGTCGCCTTCCCGGCGGCGTCCGCCATGGCCGGACGGAGCTTGCTGATGAGGATGAACGGCGCGGTGTAGTTGCACAGCTGGGTCTCGAGGAGCTCCACCGGGGAGATCTGCTCGATCGTCTGCACCCAGGTGTTGCTCTCGACGACGTCGGGCAGCAGGCCGCCCGCGTCGATGGCGGTGCCGTCCAGGTGCCGGGCGACACTGGCGTTGCCCGCGACCAGGGCGAGGTCGGCGACCTTCTGCGCGTCGAGGCCGCTGCCGCCGACGGGCAGCGCGGCCAGCGCGTCGACGGCGCCGGAGTTGAAGGCGCCGATGACATGGTGGGCGGGGAGCTCCCCGGCGGGCAGCGGGGCGCTCTCGCCCTCGACCAGGGCCGCGTAGGCGGAGGGCAGGCGGCGCACGGTCTGCGTGGCGTTGTTGATCAGGATGTCCAGCGGGCCGGCCTCGGCGAGCCGGTCGGCCAGCGCGACGACCTGGGCGGGGTCGCGCAGGTCGGTGCCGACGACCTCCAGACGGTGCAGCCAGTCCGCCGAGTCCTCCATCGCCTTGAAGCGGCGGATGGCGTCCTTGGGGAACCGGGTGGTGATCGTCGTGTGCGCCCCGTCGCGCAGCAGCCGCAGTGCGATGTACATGCCGATCTTCGCCCGGCCGCCGGTGAGCAGCGCGCGCTTGCCCGTGAGGTCGGCGCGGGCGTCGCGCTTGGCCCGGTTGACGCCGGCGCAGTCGGGACAGAGCTGGTGGTAGAAGTAGTCGACTTCGACGTACCGGCCCTTGCAGGTGTAGCAGGAGCGCGGGCGCTGGAGTATGCCCGCGATCCTGCCGGTCTCGATCTTGGAGGAGGGCAGGATGCCCTCGGTCTCGTCGTCGATGCGCTCGGCGGAGCCGGTGGCCGTGGCCTCGGTGACGGCGCGGTCGTGCGCGGTCTTGGCGGCCCGGCGC
Organism: Streptomyces sp. NPDC096012; assembly: GCF_040426375.1. Taxonomy (NCBI): domain Bacteria; kingdom Bacillati; phylum Actinomycetota; class Actinomycetes; order Kitasatosporales; family Streptomycetaceae; genus Streptomyces; species Streptomyces sp. NPDC096012. Next base: position 138,771 of record NZ_JBEOTD010000005.1, on the reverse strand, counting down.
TCCTGGCGGCGGCGCTGCTTGACCGTGCGGTAGATGTGCGAGGTGGCCCGGCGCACCTTGATCGCGTCGGGGTGGTCGACGTCGATCCGGTCCAGTTCCTCGAGCACGCTGAGGCAGACGGCCAGGCGCTCCGGGTCGATACCGGGTCCGTGGACCACCTCGTCCATGGAGGCGTCCGTGGGGACGTCCATGGGGACCTCCATGGACGCAGACCCGTCCTCTGTCACCGTCATCGCGCTGCCGCTTCCCTGATCACCCGCGCAGCGCTCCGACTCGCGCCCGCCCTCGAACGGGGGATTTTACGGAGCGGCGGGCCGTACGGCCAAACCCGCCCGGACCGGCCGCCCGGCCGCGCCCGGTGCCGCCGAGCCGGCGGCGCCCCTCCGGACCCTTCGGCCCCACTGGCCCCAGGCGGCCCCCGGCCCGGGGATCCGGCCGGCCCGGGGGCCTCGCGCTCAGGCGTCGCAGACGGTCAGCAGCGTCTCCACCTCGTCGGACACCGCCCGGGCGAAGACGTCCAGGTCCGGCACCGCCTGCGCGTCGGCCACCAGCCCGTAGTGGACGCGGCCGCGGTACGTCGAGATCGCGACCGCCAGCGACTGCCCGGGAGCCAGCGGGGCCAGTGGATAGACCTCGGTCAGCTCGTGGCCGCCGAGCCGCAGGCCCGTGCCGGGCAGCGGCACGCTGGTGACCAGGATGTCGAACCACAGCCGGGCCGCCTGTCCGACGAGCGGCCCGCCGAGCCGGTGGCCGAGCGCCGGGACGTGGTCGGCCAGCAGCGCGACGGCACCGGCGCCCCGGTTGGGTCCGGCGTCCTTGTTGCGGACCATCGCGGTGCGTACGGACGCGAGCCGGCCGAGCGGGTCGGGGTCGTGGACGGGAAGCGGTGTCAGGTACCCGGAGAGCCGGTTGCCCTGCGGGTGGGCGGTGCGCGGGCGGCGCCGGGAGACCGGGATGAGGGCGCGGGGCGCCACCCCCTCGCTGCCGTCACCGCGTTCCTCGAGCCAGCGGCGCAGGGCGCCGGCGACGACGGCGATGAGGACGTCGTTGACGGTCCCGCCCACGCTCTTGCGCACCCGGTGCACGTCGTCGATGTCGAGGACGACCCCGGCGGTGCGGCGGGTGCCGCTGGGCGCGGAGGTCAGCGCGGACGACGGGCGCATGCCGAGCGTGGACCGGGCGAGCGAGGCGCCGATGTCCAGAGCGCGGCCCACGTCGGACAGCGCGCCCTTGAGGAGTTCGGGTACGCGGGCGGGCAGTTCGCGCACGTCCGACAGCAGGCCCCGGGGCGGCTCGAGCGGGCGGGGGGCGCGCTCGGGCAGGTCCACCGGGTCCAGGAGGCCCGCGGCCAGCTTGAGCGCGCGCAGTCCGTCGGCGAGCGCGTGGTGGAACTTGAACAGCACGGCGAAGGAGACCCCGTCCTCCCCGGGCAGCACATGCGCCTCCCACGGCGGCCGGCCGCGCTCCAGCGGGCGTTCCATCAGCCGGCCGGCGGCCGCGTGGAAGTCGGCGGCCGGGGCGTGCAGCCGTACGTGGTCGAGCGGGTCGAAGTCCGGGACCGGCTCGCGGGCCGCGCCGCCGAAGGCGAGCGGCTGCCAGACGTCGCGGATGCGCATGCGCAGACCTGGTACGGCGGCGGCCCGGGCGGCGAGGAGGTCGGCCGCGTGGGCCCCGGCCGTGGGCGAGTGCGCGCCGAAGACGCCGAGCGCTCCGAGGTGCATCGGATGCCGGTCGGACTCCATGTTCCAGAAGGCCAGGTCGAGGGGAGCGAGCAGGTGGGAAGTCAAGGGCTTGCCTCGCACGTCGACGACGGGTGGATCTGCAGTCAATCTCTGCCCGGCGATTACGGTCAAGTACGATCAGGCTACGCACAGTTAACATCAGATTAAGTCCCGCCCCGGGGGAGAGGGGCGGGGCCCAGGTGACAGGCGAGGTCACCTCAGTACCGGCTGTGCCGCACCGGGTGACGTACCCCACTCAGACGGGCGCGGGCCGACCGTGAACGCGAGCGAGCGCAGGGAGCGCAGCCCACCGGTCGTCAGATAGGTCCGCCCGTGCCTGCGCCCGTCGGTGCGGACGGCCTGGATGTACCGGTCGGCGGCGGAGGTACCGGGCGCGGTGACCGTGAGTTCGCCACTCGGCCAGTAGCGGCGGTCGAGGGTGAGGTGGACGCGGTCGAAGACCGGGGTGGACAGCCCCCAGGTGTCGTAGCCGGGCTGGATCGGGAACAGCCCGACGGACGACAGCACGTTCCAGGCGGACATGGTGCCGAGGTCGTCGTTGCCGGTCATGCCGGTCGGGGTGTCGGTGAACAGGGTCAGCGCAGCGTGCACCACGTCCGTGGTCTTCCAGGGCTGGCCGGTGGCCAGGTAGGTGTACGGCGCGATCAGGTCGGGCTCGTTCTGCGGGTTGTACTTGTCGGCGTTGTAGTAGGCGTACGGGTCGCCGTGCACCCACACCTCGCGGGCGGTCCGCTCGGGGTCGGCGAGCAGCCGGTCGTAGGCGAAGAAGGAGTCCAGCCGGTCGTTGGCCGCGCGCGTGCCGCCGATCAGGCCGACCATGCCGGGCACGTCCTGCGGGACCAGCCACTGGTACTGCCAGGCGGTGCCCTCGTGGAAGCCGGTGCCGCGGGCCGGGTCGGGCGGCCCGGTGAAGGCGCCGGAGGCGTCGCGGGCCCGGAAGAAGCCGGTGGCCGGGTCGAAGATGTTCCGGTAGTTGCGCGACCGGGCGGCGTAGCGGGCGGCGTCGTCCTGGTGGCCGAGGCCACGGGCCATCTGGGCGAGCATGGCGTCGGCGAGCGCGTACTCCAGGGTGACGGAGGCGCCGTGGTGGTAGTCGGAGTCGCCCATCTTGGCGTACGGCCGGCCCTTGACGTACGGGGCGAAGCCCTGGGCGACGTACTCGGAGTTGGCCTCCCGGCCGACGCCCGGGTAGTCGGCGGGCGGCACGCCGTCGGCGTTCTTGCGCAGCGCGCGGTAGGCCCGCTCCTCGAACCCCCGCAGCAGGCCCAGGTGGTAGGCGGTGGTGAGGAACGGGGTGACGGGGTCGCCGCTCATGACGTTCGTCTCGACCGGGCCGTAGCCCCACTTGGGCAGCCAGCCGCCGTCCTCGTCGACGGCGAGCACCGACCGGGCCATGTCCCGCGCCTCGCGCGGCGCGAGCAGGCCCAGGAGCTGGATCTGGGTGCGATAGGTGTCCCACAGGGACCAGTTCTGGTAGTACGTGAACCCGTCCGCGCGGTGGGTACGGCGGTCCCAGCCGGTGTAGCGGCCGTCGGCGTCGCTGCCGACGTTGGGCGCGAGGAACGACCGGTACAGCGAGGAGTAGAAGGTGCGGCGGAGGGTGGCCGTGCCGCCCTGGACCCGGACGTCGGCGAGCCGGCGCTCCCACTCCTCGCGCGCCCGGTGGCGTACGGCGTCGAAGGACCGGCCGCCCTCCGCGCGCAGGTTGCCGGCGGCGCCGCGGGCGTCGACGTACGACAGGGCGGTGGTCGCCTCCACCGTGCGGTCCCCGGTGGTGTCGAAGCGGACGTACGCACCCCCGCGTCCGCTGCGGGAACCCGGGGTGACGGTGGAGCCGTCCCAGGTGCCGTAGGCGGTGAAGGGCCGGTTGAAGCGGGTGATCGTGTACACCGTGTACGGGCCGGTGTCCCGGCAGAATCCGTGGCCGGTGATCTCGGTGCGCACGGTGCGGTCGTCGAGGATCTCCACGGCGCTGCCGGCCGCCTTGTGCAGCGACTGGGCGGCGTTCAGCAGGACGTTGGCCTTGCCGGTGGCCGGGAAGGTGTAGCGCTGCACGCCCGTGCGCGCGCTCGCGGTCAGTTCGGCACGGATGCCGGAGGCCAGACCGACCCGGTAGTAGCCGGGGCTCGCCTCCTCGTCCTCGTGCGAGAAGGCGGCCGCGTACCGGGAGTAGTCCGTCTGCGTGACGTCGCCGGTGGTGGGCAGCACGGGCAGGTCGCCGCCGATGCGGCAGCCGACGCCCGAGAGGTGGACCAGGGAGAAGCCGCGGATGCGGTTCTGGGTGTAGTCGTAGCCCGTGCTGTGCCCGGTGTCCGGGGAGAGCTGCACCATGCCGAAGGGCACGGCCGCGCCGGGGAAGGTGTTGCCCTCGTTCTGGCTCCCGATGAAGGGGTTGACCAGGTCGGTGAGGTGGCCGTCGGTCCGCTCGGCGGCACGTGCGGCGGGGGTGGCGATCAGCGCGGACGCTGCCATCACCCCGGCCAGGCACAGCCGCGTACGCCGGGTCCCTCTCATCTCGGATGACCTCCGGAGGTTCGACATCGTTGCCTGCATCGTGGCGGGCGAACGGCGCGAATCCGGGCATTACAGCAGGGAGGTGTGAAACGCGTCGCGGAGAAGAGCCCTCTGACGGGCCGTCCGCCGGGCGAGCCGTCGCGCCCTCAGGAGACCTGGCTGCCCTTGCCCAGGGCGATCACTCCGCCCCGGGAGACGGTGTACAGCTCCGCGTCGCGGTCCGGGTTGACGCCGACCGTCGCGCCGGGCGGTACCTCGACGTTCTTGTCCAGGACGGCACCGCGCACGACCGCGCCCCGGCCGATGTGCACGTTGTCGTGCAGCACCGAACCCTGCACGACCGCACCGGGATCGACGCGTACGCCCGGGGACAGCACGGACCGGGTGACCTGGCCGCGGATCAGACAGCCCGCGCTGATGATGGACTCGCTCGCCATGCCGCCCGCGCTGAAGCGGGCCGGGGAGAGCTGGCCCGAGTGCGTGTAGATGGGCCACTGGCGGTTGTAGAGGTTGAAGGCGGGGCGCTCGGCGATCAGGTCCATGTGCGCCTCGTAGTAGGCGTCCAGGGTGCCCACGTCCCGCCAGTACCCCTGGTCCCGGGTGGTCTCCCCGGGCACGTGGTTGTCGTTGAAGTCGTACAGCTGGGCCTCACCGCGTGCGGTGAGCTGGGGCAGGATCGAACCCCCCATGTCGTGCACGGACTGCCCGTCCTCGGCGTCCCGTTGCAGCGCCTCAATGAGCGCCTTGGTGGTGAAGACGTAGTTGCCCATCGAGGCGAACACGCGGTCGGGGTCGTCGGCGAGACCCGGCGGATCGGCCGGCTTCTCCAGGAAACGCCGGACGGTGCGCCCGTCCGAGCCGGGCGTGATCACCCCGAACGAGGAGGACTGCGCGCGCGGCACCCGGATCCCGGCCACCGTGACGCCCGCGCCGCCGTCGATGTGCTGCCGGAGCATCTGGCGCGGGTCCATGCGGTAGACGTGGTCGGCGCCGAACACCGCCACGTACTCGGGCTGTTCGTCGTACACCAGGTTCAGCGACTGCAGGATCGCGTCGGCGCTGCCCAGGTACCAGCGCGGGCCGAGCCGCTGCTGGGCCGGTACCGGGGTGACGTAGTTGCCGAGCAGGCTGGACATCCGCCAGGTCGTGGTGATGTGCCGGTCCAGCGAGTGCGACTTGTACTGGGTCAGCACACAGATCTGCAGGATGTCGGCGTTGACGAGGTTGGACAGGACGAAGTCGACCAGGCGGTAGGTCCCGCCGAAGGTGACCGCGGGTTTGGCGCGGTCCGCGGTGAGCGGCATCAGCCGCTTGCCCTCCCCGCCCGCCAGCACGATCCCGAGAACCGAAGGCCCTCCACGACGCATTGGCCGCTCCCCTCACCCTGGTTGAACCATGAATGCCCCGCGCGGGCCGGACTAAGCCTGCTTGAGGATCTCCTCGTACAGTGCCGCCGTACGCCGGGCCACCGCGTCCCAGCCGAACTCCCCGACGGCGCGCCGCCGGCCGGCCTCCCCCATCCGCCGCGCCCCGTCCGGGTCGCCGAGGACGGCGTCCAGCGCCTGGGCGAGGCGCGTCTCGAAATCACCGTCCACGTCGACCAGGAGACCGGTGCGGCCGTCGTCCACGACCTCCGGGATGCCGCCCACGCGGGACGCGACGACCGCGGTGCCGCAGGCCATCGCCTCCAGGTTGACGATGCCGAGCGGCTCGTACACCGACGGGCAGACGAACACCGCCGCGCGTGTGAGGAGTTGGATCACCTCGGGGCGCGGCAGCATCTGCGGGATCCAGAACACGCCCTCGCGGCCCCGGCTCAGCTCCTCGTACAGCTCGCGGAACTCGCGGTCGATCTCGGGGGTGTCCGGCGCGCCCGCGCACAGCACCACCTGCGCGGCCGGGTCGATCCCCCGTACCGCGCGCAGCAGATGGGGCACGCCCTTCTGCCGGGTGATCCGGCCGACGAACAGCACGTAGGGACGGCCGGGATCGATGCCGTGCCGGGTGAGGGCGTCGGTGCCGTGGTCGGGCCGGTACAGGCGGGTGTCGATGCCGTTGTGGACCACGTGGACCCGGGCCGGGTCCAGCGCCGGGTAGCAGGACAGGATGTCCCCGCGCATGGCTCCGGAGACGGCGATCACGGCGTCGGCCGCCTCGATCGCGGTGCGCTCGGCCCACCCCGACAGCGCGTATCCGCCGCCGAGCTGCTCGGCCTTCCAGGGGCGCAGCGGCTCCAGCGAGTGCGCGGTCACCACGTGCGGGACGCCGTACAGCAGTTTGGCGAAGTGCCCGGCGAGGTTGGCGTACCAGGTGTGGGAGTGGACGAGTTCGCGGCCTTCGAGGGCGGCGGCGATGGACAGGTCCACGGAGAAGGTGCGCAGCGCGTCGTTGGAGCCGTCGAGGACGGGCCAGGGGCGGTGCCGTACCACGCCGACGCCGCGGCCCTCGCCCCAGCAGTGCACCTCCAGGTCCACGAGAGCGCTCAGCTCCCGGGCGAGGAACTCCACATGGACACCGGCGCCGCCGTACACGTCCGGGGGGTACTCCCGGGTCAGCAGTCCCACTCGCACCCGACAACCCCTTTGTTCCGGCGGCACGTTCCTTTCATGGTCACCCAGATGCGCCGCGCGGGGAAGAGCGCGGCGGCCGGGTGAAGCAGCAGTCGCCGCAGACTCCGCCGCCCGGGACGCGGTAGTACAGGCAGCAGCTGCGGCGGCGGAAGCCGGTGCCGGCGCGGGTTCCGGTGGTGCGCAGGAGGGGGTGGGCGAAGAGGCCGTCGGCCAGGGCACGGGCCCGGTCCGCCAGGTCGGTACGGCCGCCCGCGCGTGCCCGGCGGTCCAGCTCACGGGCCGCACCGGCCAGCGCCGACCCGGAGTTGCCCCGCAGCAGGCCCGCCGCGATGCCGTAGCGCGCCCGCAAGGCGGCCTGCAGGGGCTCCAGGTGCCCGTGCAGCACGGTGCCGGCGAGAGCGGCCGCGTCCGCGTCCCCCGGCAGCGGGCGCCACTCGGTGAGCCACAGGTCGTCGGGGGCCGAGGCGAGCGGATCCCAGCACAGCAGGCGTGCGTCGAGGTCCGGCAGCCTGCCGTACAGGACGGCGCAGCCGAGGGCCACCGACCACAGCCGGGCGGCCAGCCCCAGCTGCGCGACGGAGGCGGCGACGCGCGGCTCCGGGGCGCCGAGCCGGCCCCCGACGGTGTCGACGCGCAGCCTCAGCGCGTCGCGCCGCCCGTCCGGCACCGCTCCCGCGTAGGCCTCCGCGAGCGTCACCGGCCCCGTGGGCACGGGTGCGGGCGCGGTTGGGGGTGTCGGTGCGAGGGCGGGGGCCGGTGCGGTTGCGGGGGCGGTTGCGGGTACGTGTGCTCCGGCCGGGGGCGTGTCCGGGGCGGCGGCGCGGGCCCCGGCCCGGGCGCCGGCCCGGGCCGCGACCTCGTCGCCGGCTCGGGCCGTCGGCGGTGCCGTGCGCAGGACGAAGAAGCCGCCCAGCGGGCGGAGCGCGGCGAGATCACGGTCGAGGTCCACGACAGGTACTGGTACCAGGCCCGGTCCGCGGCCGGGACACGGGGCCCGTTCCGGACGGCACCCGTCTCGAGGATGATCGCACCGCTGGTGTACTCCATCGGCAGTAGGACGCATTGCGTGCTCAGGTACGACGACGGGAAGCCGGCGGACGGGCAGAGTGTCGACCATGGAAGCCGACAGTCCGCAGCGCCGGGCCCCGGACCCCCGCACCCCGCAGGGCCGGGGCCCCCGCCTCACCCGCAGGAGACGCCGATGAGCGCCCTCGCGGTGTCCGTGCTCCTGTCGTTCGTCTCCGCCCTCGCCTACGCGGGCGGAGCGATCGTGCAGGAGCAGGTCGCGGTGTCCTTCCCCGACGGCGGCTATCTGCCGCTGCGCCGGCCCGGTTGGTGGGGGGCGCTGGCGCTCAACGGCCTCGGCGGAGTGCTGCACGTGGTGGCGCTGGCCTACGGACCGCTCAGTCTCGTCCAGCCGCTCGGCGCGCTGACCATCGTCTTCGCGCTGCCCATGGCGGCGCTGTTCGTCGGCCGCAAGGCCGGCGCCACCGCCTGGCGCGGCGCCCTGATGGCCACGGTGGGCCTCGCCGGTCTGCTGTCCCTGGTCGGCTCCCCCGACACGCACTCCCTGGGCGGCACCCAGCGGGTGGCGGTCGCGCTCGTCACCGGCGCCGTGGTCGTGGCGCTGATGTGCGCGGGCCTGGCCGCACACCGGCATCCGGCGGTGCGCAGCGTGCTCCTCGCGACCGCCTCCGGCATAGCCTTCGGGATGTCGTCGGTGTTCACCAAGACCGTCGCCGTCGACTGGACCCGGGGCATCGGCCTGGGCGACCTGCCGTCCCTCGCGGTGATCTGCGTGTTCGCCGCCGCGGGCGTGCTGCTGTCCCAGGCGTCGTACCGGGGAGGCGGACTCGCCGCCCCGCTGGCCACCCTGACGGTGGTCAACCCGGTACTGGCCGCCGCGGTCGGCATCCTGATGTTCGGCGAGACGTTCCGCTACGGCACGACGGGCACCGTACTCGCCCTGAGCTGCGGGGTGGTGGCGGCGGGCGGCCTGATCATGCTGACGACGGAGCGGATGGAGGACACGGAACCGGCCGCGGACGACCGGAAGACGGCCGCGGACGACCGGAAGACGGCCGCGGACGACCGGAAGACGACTGCGGGCGCGGAGCGACTCGCGTCGGCGGAGTCCGTTCCGGCCGTCCCCGAGCCGGCGACGGCGCAGTCCGCGTGCGCCGCCGTGCCGCGGCAGCGACCGGCGACGGAGGCCGAGGCGAAGGCGAAGGCGGCGCCCCGGCAGGGACCGGCCCTTCCCGATCCAGCCCTCCCGGAGCCGGGCCTGTCGGAGCCGGGCTTGCCCGAACGGGGCCTGCCGGAGCCGGGCTTCCCCGAACGGGGCCTGCCGGAGCCGGGCTTCCCCGAACGGGGCCTGTCGGAGCCGGGCTTCCCCGAACCGGGCTTGCCGGAGCCGGGCCTCGCGGAGCCGGCCGATCACGAGCTGCCCGTGTCGTGCGCGGCGCTGGGCATCTACGTACCGCTGCCGGTCCCCGACCGGCAGCGGCGTACGCGGGCGCGGGTCAGATCCTGACGCCGCCGGCCCGCAGATAGGCGAGCGGGTCGATGTCCGTGCCGAAACCGGGCCCGGTCCGCACCTCGAAGTGCAGGTGCGGGCCCGTGACGTTCCCGGTGGCACCGGAGCGGCCGAGGCGCTGGCCCACGGTGACGCCCTGGCCCGCACGCACGGAGATGGCCGACAGGTGCGCGTACTGGGTGTAGCGCCCGTCGGCGTGCCGGAGCACCACCTGGTAGCCGTAGGAGCCGCCCCACCCCGCCGCGACCACCTCCCCGGTCTCCGCGGCCCGCACCGAAGTGCCGGTGGGCACGAGGAAGTCGACGCCCGTGTGGTAGCCCTTCGACCAGTGCGAGCCGCCCACCCGGTAGCCCGTGCCGATCGGCGCGGCCACCGGCGCCACGAGCGAGTGACCGCCCGGAGAGGCGTGCACGGGAGGGGACTTCCGCTCCTGCGCGGTTCTCCTCTTCTCCGCCGGGGACTTCTTCGCCGGAGCGGTCTTGCGTTTCGGCGGCTTGGCCGTGGTGTGGGCGTCGGGCGCCGTACCCGTGGGGTGCAGGCTGAGCCGCTGCCCCGGCAGGATCAGGTCGGGATCGGCGCCGATCGTGGCGCGGTTGCCCGCGTACAGCCCGCGCCAGCCGCCCCGGACGTCGTGGTCGCCGGCGATGCCGGAGAGCGTGTCGCCGTGCACCACCGTGTACATCTCGGCCCGGCCCGCGCGGGACTGCGGGGTGGTCTGCGGCCGCACGTCCTGCGCCGGGCCGGCCTTCGCGGCGCGGGTCGTCGAACCGCTCCTGGCCGGTCGCACGGCGGAGTCGTCCGGGTGCGGACCGGGCGCGGCATCGCCCCGCGTCAGTCCGGCCCGCACCGAGCACGCCGGCCAGGCACCCGGTCCCTGCCCGTCGAGCACCTTCTCGGCGACGGCGATCTGCTGGTCCCTGGTCGCCAGATCGGCGCGTGGCGCGTAGCGCGGGCCGCCGTACGCCTCCCAGGTGGACAGGGTGAACTGCAGCCCGCCGTAATAGCCGTTGCCCGTGTTGATGTCCCAGTTGCCGCTGGATTCGCAGGCGGCGACCTTGTTCCAGGTGGCGGCGTCGGCGGCGCCGGCCGTGCCGGCGGCGACCAGCGGGATGGCGAGACCCGCACCGCCCGCCGTGACGGTGAGTGAGGCGCGGTTGATCCTGTTCGGCTGGTACCGGCGGTGCCGGCCGCGTACGGCCATGTCCGAAGTCCCCTCGGCATGCGGCAGGAGGGGCAAAAGTAAGCGCGGCGAACCGGCCATGACAAGACAGGAAACCGGCCTCGCTCCGCGGCCAAGTGGCCGGGAACGGCCGCTCCTTGCATCAGATCCCCGAAGACTGAGGCTCAGGGCACCGTTGCCGCGTAAACAAGCGTGGCGGGTCGGATGTGCGCTCGCCGTAGCGGCACGTCAGGATGGGCGAGGGTACCTACTGACGGAGCCGTAGTCACGAGGCAGCTAGGGAGCAGGCGGTATGAGCACTTCAGCGCAGATCGGCGTCACCGGACTCGCGGTCATGGGCCGCAACCTCGCCCGCAACTTCGCCCGCAACGGCTACACGGTCGCCGTGCACAACCGTACGGTCTCGCGGACGAAGGCGCTGGTGGAGGAGTTCGGGCAGGAGGGGGACTTCATCGCGGCCGAGACGGCCGAGGACTTCGTGGCGGCGCTGGAACGTCCGCGCCGCCTGGTCATCATGGTCAAGGCCGGCGATCCGACGGACGCGGTGATCGAGGAGTTCGCGCCGCTGCTGGAGCCCGGGGACATGATCATCGACGGGGGCAACGCGCACTTCGCCGACACCCGGCGCCGGGAGCGCGACCTGCGCGAGCGGGGCATCCACTTCGTCGGCACGGGCATCTCGGGCGGTGAGGAGGGCGCGCTGCACGGGCCGAGCATCATGCCGGGCGGTTCGAAGGAGTCGTACGAGTCCCTCGGCCCCATGCTGGAGAAGATCTCCGCGAAAGCGGCGGACGGCGCCCCCTGCGTCACGCACTGCGGTCCCGACGGCGCCGGGCACTTCGTGAAGATGGTGCACAACGGCATCGAGTACGCCGACATGCAGCTGATCGGCGAGGCGTACCAGCTGCTGCGCGATGTCGCCGGGTACTCCCCCGCGCAGATCGCGGACATCTTCCGCACCTGGAACACCGGGCGGCTGGATTCCTACCTGATCGAGATCACCGCCGAGGTGCTGTCCCATGTGGACGCGGCGACGAGCAAGCCGTTCGTGGACGTCGTGGTCGACCAGGCCGAGCAGAAGGGCACCGGCCGCTGGACGGTGCAGATCGCCCTGGACCTGGGCGTTCCGGTGTCCGGTATCGCGGAGGCGGTCTTCGCGCGCTCCCTGTCCGGGCACGCGGCGCTGCGCGAGGCCTCGCGAGGGCTGGCCGGGCCGAAGCCGGCCGCGCTGAGCGAGTCGGAGGCGGCGGCCTTCGCGGACCGGGTGGAGCAGGCGCTGTACGCGTCCAAGATCGTGTCGTACACGCAGGGCTTCCACGAGCTCGCGGCGGGCAGCGAGGAGTACGGCTGGGGCATCGACCTCGGTGCCGTCGCCGCGATCTGGCGCGGCGGCTGCATCATCCGTGCGGCGTTCCTCGACCGCATCCGCGCCGCGTACGACGCCCGCCCCGACCTGCCGAGCCTGCTGTCGGACGAGACGTTCGCCCAGGAGATCGCGGCGGCCCAGGACGACTGGCGCGAGGTACTGGTCGCGGCCACCCGTCAGGGCGTGCCGACCCCGGGCTTCGCCGCGGCACTGGCGTACTACGACGCGCTGCGCGCGGAGCGACTGCCCGCGGCGCTGACTCAGGGGCAGCGGGACTTCTTCGGGGCGCACACGTACCGGCGGGTCGACCGCGACGGCTCGTTCCACACGCTGTGGGGCGGCGACCGGTCGGAGGTCCCGGCGTAGGGGGGTGCGGAAGCCCCGGCGAACGGTCGGAGGTCCCGGCGTAGGACGTTGCCTTCGGGAGCCGCAGCGACCGGTCGGAGGGCCCCGCGTAGGGGTTTGCCTTCGGGGGTCGCGTGCGGGGGCGGTGGGCAAGGGGCCCTGGTGGCCGAGGGGCGCTGGAAGGGGGCCGGGCGGCTGAGAGCCGGGCGGCCGAGGCGCGGTGGAAGGGGGCCGACGGCGGTGGAAGGGCCGTGAGCCCCCTCCGTCGCCTCCGGTGGACTCAGGTGAGCGGTAGGCCGGGCACAGGTGTGTGTGACGGGCCCGGCCCACGTGAGCGGTGGGCCGGGCTCAGGTGTGGGGCGGGCCCGGCTCAGGTGAGCGGTGGGCCGGGCTCCGGGCTGGGAACCGGTTCCGGCCCGGGCGGGATCGGAGAGGGCGAGGGCTCCGGTGGGCCCGGGGCCGGGGGCGTCGGCGGCGGGGTCGGATCGGGGCCGGGCACGGGCGGCACCGGCTGCGGGCCGGGGCCGGGCGGATTGGGTTCGGGACCAGGCTGCGGCGGCGGCACCGGGCTGGGATAGGGATCCGGCGGGGTCGGTCCCGGCCCCGGTCCCGGCGTCACAGGGTCGGGCTGCGGGTTCGTCATCGAGTCCTCCGGACGGTCGCTGGACGTCACCTCTGGGCTACTCCCCCGCCTACCCGAAGGGCGCCCGGACACTCGCCGGACGGCGGCACGGGCACTCTTCCGGCGGCGGCACCGGGAAGGGCCGGGGTGAGACGGGCATCCGGAAGGACCCGGGTGATGCGGGCACCGGGAAAGGCCGGGGTGACGCGGACCGGCGGCCAGGGGCCGGCAAGTCACCGCGCCGGACCTCGGCGGCGGGCCGTAGCGTCCGTACGCCCGCGTCTTCCCTGCGGCCGGTGGCCGCGCCTACGGGCCCCGCACCTGCCCTCGCCGGCCGCGCGCCGCGCGCAGGAGCCCCCTCGGCACTCCCCCGCGCCCGGTCAGAAGCTGTCGGGGTGGGCCACGGCCGGTCAGAACCGGTCGGGGTGGGCGCGGAGCCAGTCCTCGGCGGCAGCGAGCAGCTCGGGGTCTGCCGGCGGGGCCACGTCGGGGTGGCGTTCGGCCCATGCGACGACGTAGGGACAGAGCGGGGCCACCGGGACGCCCTCGCGCTCGGCGATCGCGTACAGCTCACGGGCCAGGGAGCCCGCGATGCCCCTGCCCTCGTGGGCCGGCTCCACGATCGTGTGCACCGGGACCAGGGCGCGCGCGGGCGACTCCAGCACGAAGTACTCGATACGGCCGACGACTTCGCCCGCGTCGACGGCCTCCAGACGGCCCGCCGCCCGGTTGTCGCGGATTTCCGTCTCGCTCACGGCACGCACGCTCCTGGTCCGCCGGTCAGGCCCTGACGGCCTGCGGGCTGCGCTGCTGGTCGGAACCGGGCACCGGCTCGGACGGGTCCGCGCCGAGGGACACGATCCGGTTGTCACCGTCGACGTGTACGACCCGTGGCCGCAACTGCCGTGCCTCGACGTCGGTGACCTGAGCGTAGCTGATGATGATCACCAGGTCTCCGGGGTGCACGAGATGGGCGGCGGCCCCGTTGATCCCGATCACCCCGGACCCGCGTTCGCCCTCGATGACGTACGTCTCCAGCCGGGCGCCGTTGGTGACGTCGACGATGTGCACGAGCTCGCCCGGCAGCAGATCGGCGGCGTCGAGGAGATCCGCGTCGATGGTCACCGATCCCACGTAGTGCAGGTCGGCCTGGGTGACGGTGGCGCGGTGGATCTTGGACTTGAACATGGTTCGAAGCACGAGGAAACTCCCGATTCGTCTGCTCCCTGCCTGCGTTTTGCAGGTCAAGGGCGATGCTCGGAGGCTACAACGTTTCGAATGTGTGGTCAGCTGTCGCCGGATGTTTGAAGACTCACGCTGACCGTTTGCTGACTTTTGTGACCGCGCGCCAGTCGCTTGCGCCTGCGCGCCCGGGGTTTCCGCGCGCCTTGCATTCGAGTCGACGTTGAATGCCTGGCTCTGTGTATGCCTACGTCGACGCCGTACCACTGCACTGCAGGAGACCTGGCTCGCGCGGCGGCCTGGGGACGTCCACTCGGGACTTGACCTTCGAGGGCGGTCGTGGCGCACACCGTCGTTATGCTCTTCATATGTGAGACCCCTGGGCGGGCCCTCAGGTCCTGATCATCGGCGACGGCGGTGTGCTGTCTCGGGCCCGACGACACGTAGCAGGTCGAGGGCCACTGCGCTGGGCGTGCCGGGCGCAAAGATCAGCAGCCGCTGGTCGTCGGCCGGGCTGAGAGGTACTTCGTAATCGAAGTCGATCAACCCGGTCCCCGGATGCCACACTCGCAACCGCTCTGCCATCGAACGGCCACCTCGCGGCGGTTCGACATCGCGGCGACTTCCCGCTCGCCCTCCCGCAGCCAGGTGACGAGCGCCGCGACCTCGGCATCGCCAGGCCAGGGCGCGCCACCACCGTGCGAAGGGCGGCGGCGGCCAATCGGCAGTGCCGCTCGACCTCCTCCGGACGTCGGGGCACAGGCTGCCGTGGGTGCGGGAGGTATAGCTCTGCCTACCATCAGCTTGTGCTTCTGCCAGCCAAGGAATTGAGTAGCGCGACGGCCGCACTGCGGCTCAACAGCTCATGGAAGCGCTCGTTGCGGAAGGTCCGTAGGCATGCGTAGCAGCTGCTCTCCAGGCCGCACTCGCATGCGCCTACCCGTGCGAGTGCGGCCTCGACAACCGCTTCGAGATGCTCGCCGATACGGATCGTATTGCCTGCGCCGCCTGGTGTGGTGTCGAAGAGGAGCAGTGACGGCATCCCGTCGGTTCCCGTGTGGACCGTGCCGTCGATGTCGTCCCGGCTGATCTCCAGGTGGGTGGCCGCGCCTTCTAGCAGCGCGTAGAGGCCGGAACGCAGGCTTTGCGGCGGGGCGTTGAGGGCTGTGTACAGATCGAGATGGATCTGGAGGAAGTCCGTCTGGTACCGGTGTGCGAGGGAGACGACCCGGAGCGGGCCGGTGCACTGCGCTTCCTTCAGCAAATGAGGGTGTTCCGCCCGTCGGGACGCCGTTCGTACGTGGGGACGGCCCCAGCCGCACCAGTCGCAGATCTCGTACCCGGCGCCGCCCGGCCCCTCCGACACGACGACCATCTCGCCACGCGCTCCCGCCGACCAGTCCGCGGTGTGACCGGAGCTGAAGACGGTGGTCCCTTCGTGGACGTCCGCGGTGTCGGTGGACATATGGACGTCGCCATACCAGGAGCGGCGCGGCGGTGTCTGCCCGGGGCGGCGCTGGGGCCTGCGTGCGGCGACGAAGCCGTAGACCGGCTCGACGTACCGGCGCGGCGCGGACGTGGAGAGCGTGCCGCAGGCGTTACAGGTGGGGGCGACGGGCTCGGTTGCCTCACGGTAGCGGCCGCAGGTGCCGCACACGGTGTAATGGCGGCTGACCAGTTCCCGGTCGGGCAGGCGGTAGACGCCAGCGGATTCCCACAGTCGGCCGCCCGCCACGATCTCGGCTCCTGGCGCGTACTCGTGGACGGCGGCGCTGAGGTCGCGGGTGAGTTCGAGCTGGCCTGACACGCCGCCGCTGTCCTGTGGGATGCGCAGTTCGACGGTATCCACCGGGAAGCCGTACTTGGGCAGGACGTTGCGATTGGCCAGGACTCCGAGAAGCTCCCGCTGCGTCAGGTTGCGGATGACCCTCTGGTATGTCTCCGCCAGCCCGTACTTGCGGGCGTTCACCGCCTGGTCACGTCGTTCGCTGTACGCGGTGACGTCCTGGGCGAGGATCTGGGCCGCGGCCCGCAGCAATCGGTCCAGTTCGCCGACCCAGGAGCCCGACTCCACATCGATCTCAGTCTGGACGCTCGCAGGAAGCACCCGGCGCATCGAGGCCGCCACGCTCTCGGGGACAGGCGTGAGCCAGTCGTGCACCAGGTGTGCCGCGGTCTCGCCGGTGGTGTCGTCCGAGAGGAAGAACTCCCCCGCCGTACGCCAAATGCGACCCCGCTCCTCCTTCATGGCGCGGAAGAACGCGGCGAGGGCGATCGAGTGGGCATGGCGACGGTCGATCCGGACGTTGTCCACGGGCACGATCGGCGCCCGGACCTCTCCAGCGATCATCCGCTGGGGTTCCGCGAACTGTGCGAGGTCGTGGGGGCGTCGCTGGGCGTAGGTGAGGACGAGCGCGGCGGCGTCCGCGCGACGGCCGGCGCGGCCGGCCCGCTGGACGTAGTTGGCCGTGGAAGGCGGCATGTTGCGCAGAACGACGGCCTGCAGCTCGCCCACGTCGACGCCGAGTTCGAAAGTGGTTGAGCATGACAAGGCGTTGACCTGTCCACGGACGAACTCACCCTGGATCTCGGCGGCCTTCTCGCCGGTCCACTGTGCCGTGTGTTCCTGGGCGCGCAGTGGAACGGGGTCGAAGGTGCGGTAGAGGTGGCGGAGGTGGCCGTCCGTCTCGGTGGCAGGCTTGTACTCTTCGAGGCGGCCGGTGCAGCGCAGCGTCGGGCAGACCCCCCGTACGGACACGGCGACCACGCGGCGGCAACGGTCGCAGGCGTGGAGCGGCTCGCTGTCCTCGGTGACGGGCCGCAGGCGCAGCCAGGCGTGGTCGAGTCGGCGGACGGCTCCGATGCCCGCCTGGTTCTCCCCCGGCAGCCAGTCGGCAAGGGGCCCCGTGGTCAGGTCGGTCCACAGCCGGCCCAGGATCTCCAGTGCGGCCCCGCGCCGGTCGCCCTGGTACCCGAGGGCGCCGAGCACGCGTTCCAGGTAGTCGACGCGCCGGTTGGAGACGCCCGCCGCACTGGGCAGCCAGCTGATCACCTTGCGCTTGGCGTCGGATCCCTTGGAGCGGACCCAGACGGGTCCCCGGCGCGGGGCGAAGGCCTCGTCGCCGGCGTCGACATCCTCGGGCATGGTCAGGGCGCCCTGGTTGCGTACGCTGCGCAGGAGTTCCTGCATCAGCCACCACGTCTCGTCGTCGGTCAGGCCGAGGGCGCTGAGGACGGTGGGCGGCTGCCAGAACGGTTCGCGGTCGAGGTCGACCCGGAGCAGCCCGAGGCCTTCGAGTGACTGGCGGTCGTCGATGCTGAGCACTTCCTGCATGACCCACAGTGCGACCTCGCGCTGCTTGGCCTGGCGCGAGTGGTTGCGGCGGAAGACCCCGGCGCGGTCGGCGGCGCGGATGGTGTGGGCGACGAGGTCGTCGATGTGCAGCGGCTCGTCGGGGTCGGTACAGCCCTTCTGGGCGGCCTCGGCCATCAGGCGCCGGTGCTGGATGCGGCCGTAGGAGTCCTCCAGGTAGGGGGCGAAGTAGGCGGCGGCTTGGCGGCTGTCGCTGAAGAACAGAAGCTTGCGGCCTCGTCCCGGCAGCGCTGCGGCGGGCCCGTCGGTCGCCGGGGGCAGCGCCTGGTAGAGGGCGGTGCCGAGGACGGAGGCGGCGGCTTCGTTGCCCGTCTCGAAGAGCCGGATCATGCCGTGGCCGCGGGCGCCGCAGGAGAGGCAGGAGGCCGGCGACCCCTCGTGAGTGTCGAGGCGATGGACACGGCGCAGCTCGGTTCCCTGACAGTCGTCCGCTGTGCAGGTGACGGTCCCGGCGGGGTGCACGGTGGCGCAGCGGGTGCACAGTGTGCGTTCGCTGAGTCCGCCCGTGGCGCTCTCGCCGAGGGTCTCGTCGTCCTCGTCGACGCCGGCACCGGAGTCGTCCCCGTCCAGGAGGAGCCAGGTGTGGGGTTTCTCTGGGGACTTGCGGTGTACGAGGCGGGACTTGGCACCGGGGCCGTCGAGGGTGCCGTGCAGGTGGACGGCACCGCAGCGGCGGCAGGCGCCCAGCTCGAAGGAGGGTCGTGCGCAGTGCGGGCAGACCTCGTGGCGGGCCAGATCGAGATGGGGCCCTGCCGGGGCGAGGCAGGTGAAGGCGCCTTCGGTGGCGCGTGCGAAGAGGTGGTAGCGGGCCGAGAGCACCGGAGCGCCGTCGGTGTCGGTCACGTGACTCGCGAGCTGGATGAGCGCGGTGACTGCGGCGGGTCCAACCGGGTCGCCCGGGAAGACGGTGCGGGCGATGTCGCGCACGGGCCGGGGCCCTTCGGCGAGGGCTCGGCGCAGGGCGGCGGTGCCGGCTTCGGCGGCGAGGGCCGCGGCCGGGGTGGTGGTGGCGGGCAGTCCGTGCATGCGTGCGGCCGACACGATCTCGGGGCCGGGGTCGGCCGCGGCGGCGAGGCGCAGGTACTCGGTGGCCGGCAGCGGCCCCCAGTGAGGGCCGGGGGGTGCGGGCACCCGGGTGGCGGTGACGAGGTCCTGTGCGGCTGGGTCGTCGGCGTCCCAGTGGAAGGGGACGTCGAAGAGTGCCTGGGCGAAGGCGGTGACGGCGGCGGGGTTCTCCTCGGCCCCGACGGTGGCGCTGGTGGCGATGGCCTGGACGTCGGCGCGGCCCTGGCCCACCCGGTCTTTCAGTCGGCGCAGCAGCATGGCCAGTTCGGCGCCGCGTGCTCCGTCGTAGACGTGGGCCTCGTCGACGACGATGAACTTCCAGCCACCCGCGTGCTCCCCCTCGAAGAGGTCCATGTCCTGGGGGCGGAGCAGCAGGTACTCCAGCATGGCGTAGTTGGTGAGCAGGATGTGGGGCGGCGCGGCGCGCATTTCGCGGCGGCTGAGGAGTTCGTTGGGCAGGCGCGGCTCACCGGGGTTGAGCTGTTCGAAGGTGTCGGAGGCTCGGCGGGGGTCGTCCTTGGTGTCGCCGGTGTAGCGGCCGAAGGTGATGTGGGGGGATTTGGCGAGCAGTCGGCGCAGACGCTTCATCTGGTCGTTGGCCAGCGCGTTCATCGGGTACAGCAGCAGGGCCCGGACACCGGGGCCGAGAGTGCCGCGGGCGTGTTCGGCGGCGAGCGCGTTGAGGATGGGCAGCAGGAAGCTTTCGGTCTTGCCGGAACCCGTGCCGGTGGCGACGACCAGGTTGCGTCCGGCCACGGCCTTGCGCAGTGCTTGCTCCTGGTGCCGGTACAGGGGCCGGTCGGCGGGCAGAGCGGGCCCCGTCAGCTGCCGGAACGCGGGATCCAGTACGCCCTCGTCGACGAGCTCGGCGAGGGTGGCGCCCGGCGCGTAGGCAGGGGTGGCCTCCAGCAGAGGTCCCTTGGTGAGCAGCGGGCTGGTGTCGATGACGTGGGCAAGGGCCTCGGCCAGGCGTGGTTCGCGCAGGGGCAGCAGGGAACGCAGGTAGCGGCGGTAGGTTTCGCTGATCAGTGTGGACGTGGCGAGCGGGTCGAGGCTGTGCACGGGCTGACTCCGGGTCGGCGGCGGGCGGGACGGTGTTCGGGCGGGGAACGAGAGCCGAAAGCCAGGACGGCTCTCGTCCGGGCGGGACGGATCGGCCGTGTCCGGCCGTGCTCAGCCGGTGGCCCGCACGGTCTCGGAAGTGACCAGGCATTCCGCGAGTGCGAGGTCGACGGCGGTGAGGTCGGGCGCGTGGGCGGCCACAGAGGTCCACAACGGCCGCAGTCCCCGCTCCAGTTTGACGGCCCGCAGATCTCCCGCTGCGGCAAGCCGGGCGATCAGCGCACAGCCCAGCGAGAAGTGTGGCACCCGCATCCAAGCCTCCCCCGGACCACGCAGCGGACCAGGCGCCCGGTCGCGGAACGCCCGTGCCAGACAGTCGTGTCCGTCGTCGAGGAAGTTCTCCACGGCCTCCAGCCAGTCCTCGCACTCACCGCGCACGGCGTAGTACTGCAGGGTGCGCCGGTCACGGAACGCCTGCCAGGCGGCTGCGGCACGGGTGTCGGTATCGAGGAGTCCGCGCGGCACGACACCAGCCGTGCGCCACATGGCCTGCTGCTGGATTTCGGGGAGTTCGTCCAGAACGCGGACGTGGGCGTCGAACCGGCCGACCGTGCGGCTGGGATCTTCGTGCCCGGCCAGGATCGCCGTGCCAGCACTGCCCAGGAACTGATCCACCTCGTCCAGGAGTTCCACTTCCGCCGGATACAACTCGTCTGTGTCGTAGACAGGCTTCCCGGACAGGTACGGCAGCAGCGGCGCCGTGAGCAGCAGCGCGCACAGGGGCGCCCGCCGCCAGGCGGGACGTACGGCGGCGGGATCCGTCACCTCCCGGATGCGCAGGGCGGCCAGGCCGCTGCCCACCAGTACGGCGGCCAGTTCGCCGGAGCGCAGGGAGCCGTCGACCGCCCTCAGGAGGGCGTCCGGTCCGGCGTCGCCGAGCGCCTGCAGACACTCGGCCGGTGCGGTCTCCTTCGCCCCGCAGGCCTGCAGGTCTTTCCCGCGTGCGGCCACGATCCACTGGTACGGGATGGCATCGGTGCCGCGCGGCAGCGTTCCCCGTCCGCCCAGGTACTCCGTGGTTCGGGTTGCGGGGGTACGGTCGGTGACCGAGTTTGTCCGGGGGGAACGGCGCAGCACCAGGGTATCGCGGTCGCGCAGGCGGGGCCAGGAGGGCGCGTATTCGGCCGTGTGCGGCCCGGTGCACAGGCTGATGATGAGCGGACCGGCCGACCGCCAGGCGGCGGGGAGCGGGATACGGCCGCTGCCGTCGACCGGCACGCTCAGCGGCTGTTCCCATGGGGCGAGGACCCTGTAGAGCAGGGCGGTCAGCTCACCAGGGTGGCGTAGTCCGCGCAACAGCAGTCCGGTGCCGTCCGGTACGACGTCCTCGGCGATGGACTGGGTACGGACGGTACCGACGTGGACGTCCTGCCCCGCGACCAGCAGCCGCAGCTCGGCCTTGGCGCAGTCGCGGACGGTGTCCGTCAGGGCGGCCAGGGAGTAGCGCAGGTCGCCCTTACGGGTCCGGGTACGGCGTTCCGGCCGCAGGCTCATCAGGGTCGTGCCCTCGACGACGAGCGCGAGTTTGGGCGTGACGGCCACCGCCTGTTCGGGCAGCCGCACGGTCAGGGCACTGTCCCGGGCCAGGTCGGCCGCGTCGATGTCGAGCGGCCGGACCGACCAGGGTAGGGGGTTGCCGTCGAGCTCAAGGCGGACCTCGGAGTGCGGGACGAGGGCCTGGACGGGGAACGCACGTTCCCCGGCGTACAACACCAGTTCCTTGCTGATCTCGTACGGAGCGAACGGCACCACGTTCTGGGAGGCGGTGACCGGTCCGCCGGTACGCAGGTTCAGTCGCGCCGGCGCCAGTCCGCCGTGCGGGGCGAGCAGGCGCCACTCGGCCGAGGGCGTGGCGTCGACGCCCTCGGCCAGGAAGACGGTGAGACGCCGCCGGCCCCACCGACGGTCAGTGCGGTGGACAAGGATCTCGTACGGCCCGAGCAGCGGGCCGGGGACGTTCTTCCAGGGGTCGAGGAGGGCACCGGGTGCACCGGTGAGGCAGGCCAGCGGTTCCTGGTGACCGGGGCGGCGCACCTCCACCTGCCAGTGTCGTGCCTCCGACTCGCCAGGGCTCCGCCGGAGCCGGAGAGCGGGCGGTCGGTGCCATATCGGCGCTCCGTCCTCGCCGGTCAGCCAGGGCAGCGTCGCGCCCGCTTCCCAGCCGAACGACCGTCCGACGGCCACCTCCCGCCACTCGTCCGGGGCCGCTTCGGAGGTACGGAGCCGGGTCACGCCGGCCAGCGAGACCTCGCTGAGAGTCCAGCCGCTCCAGCCGTAGGGGGTGGGCAGTTCGACCACCACAGCCTGAGGGCCCTCCGTCTCCAGAGTGCCCACGTGCAGCAGGAAGACTTGGGTGGCGGGCAGCGGCTCGTCCAGGGGGATCCACTGGCCGTCGGCGGCGAAAGCCAGCAGAACCGTGTCCGGGTCCACCACGGGCAAGGTGTGGGTGGTGCCAACCGGATCGGTGGCCTCGACGCGGCGCACGGGGCCGGGCAGGACCCAGTGCGGCGGCGACGTGGTGAACGACTCGCCGTCGGCGGCCAGTTGCCATGCGCCTGCATCCGGAGCACTGGGCAGGCTCAGCAGTACGCTGCCGGCGCCGGGGCCGAGACGGAGTTCCGGAGGGCTCATGGCGCCTTGGGCGGCGGACTCGGGCGGAGGGATGCTCGCGGGATCCGCGGTGGTCGGCGGGGTCCAGGTCCAGCCCAGTGAGCGGGCCGCCTCCTGGGCCGCAGTGATCCAATCCGCGTGGGTCGTCGACGGACTCCGGGCGGCGCTGCGGCGGCCGAGTTCGGGCCGGGACGTGACCACACGTGCCCGCGCCTCGGACAGCAGGTGCGCGAGGCCGGGGGCGTCCCCCTGCGAGCCGAGCGCCACACCGTGAACGGTGCACGCGGGCCAGCGTGTGAACACGGCGTCGCGCGCCACACCGGACCGCTCCGCGAGCAGTACGTAGGCCACGAGCGCGTCCAGGACGAGAGTGGTTCGACGAGTGACGGAGTCCGTCCCACCAAGGCGCGACGGCTCCCCCGCCTCGCGCCACGCCCGTTCGCAGTCGTCCAGCAACTGCGCGGGATCCACCAGCATGTTTCCTCCCCGACCGAACTGTACTCGTTGCAGTCCAAGCCAGTTGGCGCTTACACTTTTACCATTTCTTCACGCCTTAGACACACTGGGTCCGCAGTGCGGCTTCGTCTGTACGCGCTGTCAGTGCCGAATGGTCCAATGGCAGAGAGCTTGTTCCACTGCTGTTCAGCACACGAGGGGCACGTCGATGACCACGGATGTCGAGGCAGGAACGCCGTCCGCGCTGCACGCCGGACTTCTGGCGGCGGCCGGTCCGGAACGTGTCCTCACGCTGGTTGCCCTGCGGTGCCTGCTGGTCGGCGTGGACAAGGCCACGCTCGCCGAGGTGCTGAGCCGGGTCGTACGGGAGGGGGTCACGGTCCCTCCCGTTGTGGCAGCCCAGTTCGGGGTACCGGTCGGAGGTCAGGTGCCGTCCGGGTCGGACCGCTCCGCACCCGCACGAACACCCGACGCGGCTCACCTCGCTTCCGGGCTCCCCGCCATACCGACGCAGAAGGCCCCGGGGCCGCGGTTCACCCTGGCGCTGGGTCCGGACAGCAGACTCGATCTGGCCGCGCTGACAATACGCACCCTGCGACCGGACCCCGTGCCGTCCGAACCGGCACCGAAGCCGCCGGCAGACCGTGCCTCTCGTGCCTCTGACGAGGCTTTCGAGGACTCCCCCGTCGGCCGACCCATGTTCAACTCGCTGAAGTACTACCGCAAGCTGATCGGCGGGTTCCCGCTGCTCTCCCGGCAGCAGGAAGCGGAACTGGCCCAGGCGGTCGAGGCAGGGCTGCTGGCGCGGGAGAAACTGGACGAGAGCGGCCGCAAGATCGCCCCCAAGCTGCGGCGCGAGTTCGAACAACTGGTGCGGATCGGGGAGCAGGCCTTCACCGACTTCACCCAGGCGAACCTGCGGCTGGTCGTGAGCGTCGCCACCTGGTACACCGGACGCGGGCTGGACCTCTTGGATCTGATCCAGGAGGGCAACATCGGCCTGCTGCACGCGATAGACAAGTTCGACCACCGCAAGGGCTTCAAGTTCTCCACCTACGCCGTGCCCTGGATCCGCCAGGCGATCCAGCGGGCGGTGGCCGACCAGAGCCGCACCGTCCGACTGCCGGTGCACGCCCACGATACGGTGGCCGCTTTGAGCAAGGCGGCACGG
Source organism: Streptomyces sp. NPDC096012 (assembly GCF_040426375.1). NCBI lineage: Bacteria > Bacillati > Actinomycetota > Actinomycetes > Kitasatosporales > Streptomycetaceae > Streptomyces > Streptomyces sp. NPDC096012. Next base: position 114,917 of record NZ_JBEOTD010000005.1, on the reverse strand, counting down.
ACCTTGGGACATACCGTCCCGCAGGACGCCCTTCCGGCAGTGGCCGCCCAGGCGGGTGTCCCTTTGCCCGAGGCGCAGACCTTGCTGTCCCGTGTGCGCCGGACGCTTCCGCTGGAGGACTTGGCCGACGCCATCGGTGACGACGCGCTGCACGAGGAGGCCGACCGGAGCATCCGCGGGCCGCACTGCGAACCCGAGGCGTACTACCGGGACATGCCCCCAGACGAGGTGCATACCCTGCTCAACTGCCTCACCCAACGGGAACAGCAGGTGATGACTCTTCGGCACGGACTCGACGGCGGGACTGAGTTGACCCTTGACGCCATCGGATGGCACCTGAGCGTAACCCGGGAACGGGTACGTCAGATCGAGTCCAAGGCTTTGGCGAAGCTGCGCGGACAGATTCACGAGAACCAGATCCGCGCCAACCGTCCGGTCGAAGCGCCGCCGTCTGCTGTCCTGCGTGCACGCAGGAAAGTGTATCCACCCGGGATCATCGTGGTAGGCCACCAGACGATCCCCGTCAACGCACAGTGGTGCAGGAAGACAGTCACCGTCCTGATCGAGGACGACTGGTTCCGGGTCGTCGACAAGGGACATCAGATCGCGGCCGCTCCCCGGCGTCACCTCACGGGGTCTTACCAGATCTACGGCATCAACGAGTGAGCCACGTCGCCGCATCACCCCGGCAGGAACTCGCTGGCCCGCCCGCTGTACGACACGTAGAGCGCCTCGCGGGCCCTGGTGCACGCGACGAAGAGGAGGCAGCGTTCGGCTGCGAGGTCGGTGGCGTGCTGGATGGCGTCCACGCCGGGTGGGGTGACGGCCGGAGGGAACGGGAAAGCACTCGCGTTCACCCCGGCGACGGCGACGCACCGGTACTCCAGTCCCTTCATGCTGTGCAGGGTCGACACCCGCACCCCGACCGCGCTGTCCGGTTCGCCGTCGCGCACCCGGACCACAGGGACGCCGGCCGCGGTGAGCCGGTCGGCGAGCTTGCCCGTCAGGGTGTTGAAGCGGGCACAGACCGCGATGTCGGAGGGGGCGACTCCGGCGTCCGTCCAGCCACGCACCTGCCGGACGAGGGCGTCGGCCTCCTCGTTCTCCGACGCGTGGCCCTCGCACACCGGGTGAGCGCCGTGCAGAAGAGAGCGGTAGCCGGTGAGGGTGTCGTACCCGTCGCCGGTCAGGTCGGCGACGGGTTCGCTGTCGAGCAGGGAGCGGGCCCAGCGCAGGATCTCCTCGGTCGAGCGGTAGTTGACGCGCAGCCGTCCGCTGCGGCCCGCGACGGCGATGCCGAGAGAGCGCAGGGAGACCCGGGCGTCGTAGATCCGCTGGTGCGGGTCGCCGGTGACGAACAGGTCGTCGGGGCCCTCCGGGACCAGTGCGCGCAGCAGCCGCCACTGTGCCGGGTGCAGGTCCTGTGCCTCGTCGATGACGACGTGGTCGTACGACGGCCCCGCGCCGGACTCGTCCCGAAGCAGCCGGGCTGCCTCTGCGCAGACCTGCAGCCAGGTGTGCGACCGGGTGCGCGCCAGCTCCTCCTCGAACAGGGTGACGGCCTGCCAGATCCTCCTCCGTTGGGCCCGCCCGAGCGCGCTGCCGCGTCCGCGCCGCTCGCACGCGAGGTACTCCTCCTCGTGGCGCACGTCCTGAGCGAGGACGACATGCCGGTACTCCTGCGACAGGAATGCCTCGTTCCAGGGCAGGTCGAGGCGGCGGACCAAACGCTGCCAGCGAGTCCGTTCCTCCTTGTCGCCGAGTGCGCTGCCGGGATTGCCCCGCAGCTGCCGTACGGCGCGGTGGGCGACGGCGTCCACGGTGGTGACGTCGACGCGGGCGAGCAATGCCTCGTCGTGGTCGAGGAGCAGCGCGAGGCTGCTGTGCAGGGAGCGAGCCAGGGCGCCGGTGTAGGTGGTGAGGAGGACGCGGGTGTCCGGGGCCTGGCCCAGCAAGTGCTTCACGCGGTGCAGGGCGACGACCGTCTTGCCGGTGCCCGGTCCGCCGGTGATCTGGGCCGGGCCGGCGTAGGCGGGCCGGTAGGCGATGCGCCGCTGGGTGGGGTGGAGAAAGATCCGCCACGCGGCGAAGGGCTTGGCCAGGATGTCGGCGAGTTCATCGGCTCCGGTGACGAGCGCTATCCGGCTCCTGGTGCGGGTGACGACGGCGGCCAGGTCGTCCTTGGCGGGGCCGTCCGCGGTCGCCGGTTCCTTCTGCCGTACGGCGACCAGCTCGCGGTAGATGTCGTTCGGGTCGAGGCCGTCGGCAAGCAGCCACAGCGCCTCGAACTGGTCCTCCGGCATCAGCGAACCGAACGCCTCCAGCTGGGCCTTGCTGGTGACGGTACGGGCGGCGCGCAGGGTGACGTCGTCGATGCCGAGGTGCCGCAACACGGTGTCCGACCAGGGGGCGAACAGCAGTTGCGGCGCGGTCGCGGCTTCCTGCGCGAACAGCGGGGTGATCTGCTCCATGGCGGTCAGGTCACGCACCTCCAGGCAGCGGGTGACGGTGTTGACCGTGTAGAGCCGCCGCTTGGCCCAGGAGTAGGCCTTGTCGTGCGGGACGACGTGCACGAACACGAAGAGGTCGCTGCCGTCGTCGGGCGCCAGCAGCACGATCCGCAGTGCGTCGTCGACGCGTATCGTGCGCATCCGGGGGTCGCGGGAGCTGACCACCGACTCCAGGTGCAGCCCCTTGTCCGCGTGCAGCTGCGGCACCGTCAGCTGCTGGAACTTGGCCATCGCCTTGTGGACGCGGGCGCGGGCCGGCCGGTCCAGCCGGTCGACGCCCTCCCAGAACGTGTTGGTGATCGCGATCTGCGGCATGCTCCCCACCTTCTTGGCGCCGGTCTACGGCACGACCGTTGACTGAGTTTACAGAGGTCCGTCATGATCGCTTCCTGCGCTGCCGCATGACAAGTGAGCACCATGAGGATGAGGGTGGAGCATGACTCTGGAACTGTCGGCCGATCTCTTCGCTGCATCCGGCGATCCGCTGGACGAGGCGCTGTCCCGGCTTCGCGCAGGAGCGGCACCGGGTGCGGGGGACCTCGCTCTGCTCACCATGGCCGCTCGCACCGCCCAGCGCGCGTTCGAGGAGATCGACAGGGCCAACACCGTACTCGACGATGCGGCCGAGCTCGGCGCGGACATCGTGGGCGGACTGGAAGACAGCTTGAACCGCCGGGCCCGACAGGAGATTCCGGCGCTGCTCGGTGCGTTGCGTGCCCAAGCGGCGCGCGTCGAACAGTCCGAAGCGGTGCGCACGATCGCCAACCGCATCCTCGGTAACGACGGCGGAGACGGAACTGAGGGCGGCGTCGCCCCCGTTCCTGTACTCACCGCTGATCTGCTGCCCGGGGTCCCGTCCGTCTACGACGACGGGGAGAAACCGGGCAACAGCCTCGCCGACCTGTGGGAGCGCGAGGAGCAGTTGTCTCCGGTCCGTCACCGGGTGCTCCGGCAACGAGTGCAGCGCGTCGCCGCGCACCTCGTCTCCCTCGCGGACGAGATCGTCGACCGCTCCTTCAGCGACACCCGGTTCACCCGTGCCGCGCTGGACGAGATGGACCGCGCCTATGCCCTGTGGTGCGCCTGCTTGGACGAGCGCTGAGGCGGTGAGCCGGGGGCCGTCTCGCGTTACACCGCCGGCTCGTCAACCGTCGGGCCGGCGGCTTCTTCGTGCCGCGGCGCGGGCTGCTCCGGCCGTCCCCGGAAAGCGGCTCCCTTGGCGGTCCGCGACTCGACGCGTTCCACAATGCGGTCGATGACCCGGTGTGGGTCCTTCCACTTCATCGCGAGCCGGTCGTGGTCCATGCCGTGTTCGGAGATGATGTCCCGCAGTTGTTCGAGGTCGAGCTCACCCAGGCGCGAGCGGAGTCCCGTCTCGCCGGTCTCGGCGAACACCGCGAAGGGGTCGATCACCCCCGGGGCCCGCCGGCTGCGCCTCGGGCGTTCGGCCGGACGGGGTGCGGTGCGCGGATCGGCGGGAGGCGTCAGCGCCTTGCCCAGCGCTCGGGCGAAGCGTGACGTGCGTGCGGCTTCGGACGCCACCACCGCGAGGACGCGGGCGAGCGTCGCCGCGAGGTGCGGGTCCGACGCGCCGAGCTTCGCCAGGGCTTCCTCGGCCTCCCGCACCTGGGCTTCCAGGGGGCTGCTGTCGTCGGGCCGGCTGTCGCTCTGCTCGGTCACGCGTTCTCCTCGACCAGTTCGATGAACTCCTGCGTCATGGCACGGAAAGCGTCGAATCCGCCCTGGTACCCGTACTTCTGCCGCAGGGTACCGCGACCGACGAACTCAGCCGAACCGGCGATGTCGTTCTTCTCGGGGATGAAGGTCGACAGCACGACAGGGAGCTTCTTGTCCTTCTGAAGTTCCCTGACGGTGTTCCAGTGGACCGTCGAGTTCGCCTTGTACTTCGTGATGACGATGCCGATCTCGTTGATGCTCTCCCCCAGACTGTCCGCGAAGGCCCGGACCCGCCGCTGGATCTGCGGGATGCCGTAGGTGGACAGCACGTCGGGAATGGTCGGGATGATGTAGCCCTCGGAGATACGCAGACCGTTCAGCGTCACGATGCCGAGGTTGGGAGGGCAGTCGACGAGCACATAGTCGTAGTCATCAATGATCTTGCGGACGGCCTTGCGCAGGAGATCGGTGGGGTTGTTGGAGTAGAAGCGGCCGCTCGGCATGGACGCCAGGCGGTCCTGGACGTCGATGAGGTCCAGGGACGAAGGCAGAAGGTCCACCTGCGTCACCGCGTCCACCGACGAGACGTTGCGCTGGAGCGTCTTCTCCAGGGAGAACTGAGCCGGTTCACCTTCGGGCCGGAGGGCATCCGTGAACAGGGTCGCCAGGGTGTGCCCCTCGTCGTTGAGTTCCTCCCACCTCTTCTCCCCGATCAGGACCGTGGTCAGGTTGGTCTGCGGGTCGAGGTCGACGACCAGGACCCGCTTGCCGAACTCCGCGGAGAGGAACTCCGCGAGTCCGGCGGTGGTCGTGGTCTTCCCGACCCCGCCCTTCAGATTGATGGTCGAGATGACATGAGCCTTGGGAGCCATGTGTTTCTTCCTCCGTCTGAAGTAGCGCTGAATCTGACTCGCCCGGAAAACCGGACCGCTCCGCAGGTCCGCGACGGGAGCGGGGAAGCGCTTGTCACGGGCGCGCCAATTCGCTACGACCGTCCGGCCGACCCCCGCCATCTCCGCCACTTCGAACAGTCCGACGAGTTGGTCCTCCGCCTCGGGCGTGCCTTCCATGACACCTCCCCGTGAACGGCCTTCACGTTTGACCCCCTCCAGCGTGAAGGCCGTTCACAATCACCGTCAATCCCCAAGTCGCTTGTGTGGGAGCACGGTTGAGTTCACGCGCCCCCTTTGAGCGCGGGTTCACGCCGGGTGCACTCCGCCCAGACCGTCTTGCCGCCCGGGTGATGGGGCTCGCAGCCCCACGCATCCGCGAGAGCCGCGACGAGGAGCAGGCCGCGGCCGGACTCGCCGTCCGTGTGGGTGTCCGGAGGCGGTGCGGGCAGACGGTCGCCCCGCGCGTCGGTGACCTCGATCCGGAGGGTGGCGGGTGTCAGGGTGAGGGTCAGACGCGCCTCCCTTCCCCGTACCCGGCCGTGCCGGGCGGCGTTCGCCGTCAGTTCCGCGATGAGGAGGGCGGCCGTGTCCGCGCTGTCCTCGTCGAGGGCGACGGTCTCCGGCCGTCCCTGCTGTGCGGCGAGCCAGCGCTCGGCGGCATGGCGTGCGGTGTGCGCACCGTGCGGGGTCGTGGGGAACAGCGTGCGGAAGAGGCCGCTGGCGACGGTCGGTTCACCGGGCGCGGTGACGGTTTCCTGATTCACATCACCGAGGGTGACGGGGGCGTCTTACCGTGTGGAGTACTCCGGTCGGTACGCAGGGTGACTGTCCCGGTGCTGACGGTGTGGTGTACGGGCGTAGGGCCGTGACGCGGACGAAGGTTCGCCGGTTCGTCCTCGGAGTGCAGAACGGGGTGGTGGTGCGGCATGACAGCGCAGCCGGGTACGGGGGTTCCCACGAGCGGCGAGGCCCACGGCACGGACGAGGTAGCGGATCTGTTCCGGGCCCTCGGCCGGCAGATCAAGGTCGCCCGGGAGCGGGCCGGACTGAGTCAGAAGGAACTGGGTGACCGGATCGGGTACGGGGAGGAGACGATCTCCTCGGTCGAGCGAGGACGGCGGACGCCCCAGCCTGAGTTGCTGGTCGCGGTGGACAGGTTGCTGGAGTGCGGGGGGCTGCTGGCCGCTGCCGGGGAGGATGTGGAGCGGGCGAAGGCACGGAGGCGGGTGCGGCATCCGGAGTGGTTCCGGGATTATGCGCGGCTGGAGGCGGAGGCGGTCGAGATCTGCTTCTACAGCACGCTGACGATGCCTGGGCTCCTGCAGACAAGAGGATACGCACAGACGGTTTTCACGGCACGGCGCCCGTTCCTGGACGAGGAGACCATCGAGCAGCGGGTAACCGCGCGACTGGACCGCCAACAGATCCTGACCTGCTGGCCTCCGCCCATGGTCACAGCCCTCATCGAGGAGTCGGTACTGCTCCGCGAGATCGGTGGCCGGGCAGTACAGCGGGAGCAGTTGCGGCACCTGCTGGAGATGGGACAGTTGCGCAATGTGGAGATCCAAGTGCTCCCTTTGAAGTGTCAGGGACACGCAGGCATGGAAGGGCCGTTCATCCTGCTCACTCCAAGAGGGAAGGCGCAAGTCGGGTACGGAGAGTTCCAAAGCGTCAACCGGCTGATCACAGATCCCGAGGAGGTCCGTATGCTGGCCGCACGCTATGGAAGCATCCGAGGGCAGGCACTCAACCCGGCTGAGTCCTCGGCCCTGATCGAGAAGCTGCTGGGAGACTGATGTACAACCAACAGCCCAACGGGCTCACCTGGTTCAAGAGCACGCACAGCGGCGGGGACGGCGGCGAATGCGTCGAGGTCGCGACCGATGGGACCGCCATCCGTGTACGGGACTCCAAGGAACTTGGCGGACCCCAGATCTCGTTCACGCCGAGTGCATGGACCGGGTTTGTCGTAGACCTCGGGCGGGATCGGATCTGACGGGCCCGCCCGAGGTCACGGCACTCAGGCCTTGTGGCGGGGGCCCTCCCCCGCCGGCGGGTCGAGTACGGTCTGGTACTCGCCGCCAGCTGCCCGGACTTCCGCCATGCGGTCGTAGACGTCGAGGATGAGGTCCTTGGTGCGATAGGTACCGCACAGGGCCTCCTCCCGCTTCCGAACCGTGGGGAACGTGTCCATCACGTACTCGACGTCTGCGCGGCTAAGCCCGTAGACATGGAAGAGGGCCGCGTCCAACTCCGCGCGGACGAGTTCACGGCGCTCGTCGTTCCATCGAAAGGGCGCACCTTCGACCCCGTGATCGTTGGCGAAGGAAGCCATGTCGCGCGATGTATAAGTCAGTTCCAACACGCGAGGCCTTAGCCAAGCCGCAAGGGATACCCCCTCCGTGGCGCTGAACGGCAACTCGGCATCCGGCAGGGGAACCGGAAACTGCATGAGGTACCCGTAGGTCATCGAGGTACCGGCGACCTTCTGCCGCACGACGTAGTCAAAGGCGTACGACGCCAGCACCCCGCTGAGGGCAGCAGCATCCGCTTCCACGAACATCAACGGGAACTTGTGGCCGACCCCGTAGGCCGGGAGCGGCGTCCCAATCATGGTTCGCGTATCGGTGGAACGGGCCACATCCCGCCACCCCATCAACCACCCGTTCCACCACTCCCGATCCGCCAGCCGCGTCTGAACCCCCGCCCACATGATCCGGTTGCCCTTCTTGTCCCGCTTACCCGAGTCCACATCGAATTCAGGCACCCAGTAACGGGGCAGCGGGGCGAAGTCCGGGTCGTCGTGCTGTTCCGGGGTCACCCGTGGGAGGGTGCCCATGTTGGCCTGGGCCTGGGTCTGGCCCTCATAGGTTCCCAGGCGGTGGTCGAAGTGGTGGAGCATCTTCGCCTCGTACAGAGGGAGGTACCGCCGCGTGTCCTCCGCCTCCGGGCGGACGAACACGTTACCGGTCAGCCGCCAGCCCTCGTCCTCCAGCTCCTCCCGGACCCGGAAGAGGTGGGAGTCGTTGGACATGTGGAACATGGTCATGAACGTCAGGCCCCACGGGTTGGTGCCGCCCCAGCCGTCCTCGCCCGGTTCCCGCATGAGTACCGGAACCCGGCGGTAGATGCCCAGGGTGATCTCGGCGTCCCGACGGGTACGGAACACCGGGAGCGTGCCCGTGTTCGGGTTGACCAGCAGGATCTCCTCCGGGGGCATGGCGAACCGCCGGCTGTCCAGGTCCTCTATGTACCGGGTGCCGAAGGCAAAAGACGCCTTGTCGACCTGGGTGCCCACGCCGGTGGCGGTGAGCAGGGAGAAACGCACTCGATGGTCCACGTCCCGGCTCAGGATGAACGACTCGTTCTCGAAGTCCAGGAACGAGGCGATCCGTGCCGTACGCACCAGGTCGGAGAAGAACGGCGCCGTCGTGGCGTCGGTCGCGATACCGGTGGGCAGGACCAGACCCAGGCGCCCGGTCGGGGCGATTCCCAAGGAGGCAGCCTCCGCGAACACCGCGTAGGTGTTGACGTCACCCCGCCCGGCCAGCGGGAAACGGCCCGAGTCGCGCAGCACATGGCTGATGCCCTCGGAGAGGCGGCGGGCGGCGATGAACTCGGCGTGCAGCGCGCGGTCCGTCTCCTCCTCGCTGTCCGCCAACGCGTCGATCATGCGCTCACGGGCCGCCTTGTTCGCGGCGTTCGCGATCTCCTCGTCCCGGGTGGCGAAGAACTCCTGCTCCTGCAGCTTGACCCGCTCCCACGGCGGATTCCCCAGCACGCATCTGAACCCGCCATGCCACCCCGTGCGCTCGTCCACGCCCGGCGCGTCCGGGTCCGCCGGGACACGGAAGACCTCGGGGAACTCCAGGTGCCAGTGGAAGAAGCGGTACTCCTCCCGCAGCCGCGCCAGCTCCTCCAGCGTGCCGTCCGGGAGGCTCGCGCCGCCGTCCTCGGAGTGGAGGGTGAGGAGGGACTTCGTGGTCAGCGCGGGCGGCGTCGCAGTCTTGGTCTTCTTCCAGACGAACGCCGCGCACCACGCGTCCGCCAGTTCCAGGGCCCGGATGTAGTCGCGGGAGGTGGTCAGCGCGCGGTACTCGCGGGCCTGGTCCTGGACGTCCTCCAGTTCCAGCGACTCGGTGCCGGTGATCGCCGACAGCTTCTGGCCGAACTCCGTGTTGGAGTCGAGAACAAGCCCTTCCTTCGAGAACAGCTCACCCTGCCTCGCGCCCATCTTCAGAGCCATCTGCCAGGCGGCACGCTCCGAGGCGTTCCGCTTCCTCAGGTCGCGGACGTGCTTGCCGTCGTCGCCCTCCAGCGGCTTGAACGCGTCGTCGGGCAGGCCGCCGGCCAGCAGCTTCGGCGTCGTGCCGAGCAGGCCGTTGCCGTGCTTGATGTGGGCGTCGAGGAAGGTGAGGGGCCGGCCCGGCTCCATGGCCTCGATCCACAGGGAGACCTTGGCCAGTTCGACGGCCATGCGGTTGAGGTCGACGCCGTAGACGCAGCGGGAGACGACGTCGCGCAGGGCGTGTCGTACGTCCTCGGCGCTGGGCTCGGGGTCGTCCTTGCGGATCTCGGCGAGGCGGCGGGCGATACGGCGGGCGGCGGCGACCAGGAAGTGCCCCGAACCGCAGGCGGGGTCGCAGACCGTGAGGGCGAGCAGGGCGTCCTCGCGCTCCTTCGGCGTCGTGCCGGAGCGGACGGCCTGGTCGATGAGCGGGTCGAGCGTGGAGTCGAGGAGGCAGTCGATGAGCGGGGACGGGGTGTAGTAGGAGCCGGAGGTCTTGCGGTCGTTGCCGTCGAGCTTGGCGAGGACGTACTTCCCGGCGTCGTCCACACGCGGTTCCAGCTCCAGCAGCGACTCGTAGACCGAGCCGAGTTCGTCCGCGCCGAGGTGGCGGTAGTCGACCTTGCGAGGTCGGCCCAGCTTGACGTCGTTGACCACGGACAAGGCCCGTACGGCCTCGTACAGGGCCTGGTTGGAGAGGCTGAGACCCTCCAGGATCTCGTCCGTCTCCGTCGGCTCGAAGAGGCCACCGAGGGCGGGTAGACCCAGTTCGGGACGGCCCCCGGGGGTGCCGAGGCCCTTGACGACCAGGTTCAGGGCGCACCACTGGTCGCCGTGGAGGGTGCCGGTGCGGCGGGCGAGGCGGCGCAGGCGGGCCGTGGAGAAGTACTTCTCATAGGTGTCCCGGGCAGTGGTCGTCGCCTCGGGGTGCAGCAGCAGGTCGCGGTCCTCGGTGACGAAGAGGAACAGCAGACGGTACGCGAGGCGGAGCAGCGCCGGGTGGAGGTGGTCGCGGACGTTCTTCTCGCGGGTGCGCAAGGCGTCACGCAAGGCCGTGTTGTCGGGGTGGGCGATGAGACCGTTGCCGATGGCGACGAGGGCCTTCTCGACGCCCTTGCGGAGTTCCTTCAGGGCGCGGGTGCCGCTGTCGATGGCCTCGGTGCGCCACTTCTCCAACGGGCAGGTCGCGGCCGGCTCACCCTCGGCGCGGGGCTCGAAGCGGGTGCGGTGCAGCAGCCGCCACAGCAGCACGAAGTCGTCGGAGCGGTCGCCCTCGAAGATCGCCTGGAGGTCGAACTCGATGAAGGCGGCGCCGGTGAGGGAGGCGGACTCGCGCAGCAGGCGCAGCTGTCGGCCGTTGGAGAGCACGCCCCACAGGGTGGAGTCCGCGGAGCGGTTGAGGTACTCCTGGACCATCGACTGCGGGATCTGCTTGGCCAGTTCCGGGGTGCGCTGATCGAGGGGGACGTTCCAGCCGGTGAGGTGCACGGGCACGTGCGCCCAGTGGTGGCTGACGTCGAAGTCCTTCTCACCGTCGCGGGAGCGCAGTCCGGGGGCGGGCACGGGGGCGAGTGCGCCGAAGCCGAGCTGTTCGAAGAGGGGCAGCAGCCAGCGTTCGGTGGTCAGACCGACCGCGTGGGCGCCGGGGTCGGCGTCAGCGCCGTCGCGGGCCAGGGCGTCCTGGTAGGCGGTCCACACGCCGCGCAGGTAGCCCCAGGAGCGTTCGGCGGCGTCCCGAACCGAGTCGCCCTTGGCGTAGAGGCGGTAGTCGGCGGGCTTGGAGCCAGTCTGCTCCTTGCCCTCCTTGATCCGTACCAGGAGGTCGTACGGGAGCAGGCCGCCGACGGTGGCGACGGTGTCGGTGACGAGGGTCCTGGCGAGGCTCATGCGTCCGCTCCCTGAATGATCGATGCGACCGGGCGGTAGTGGTAGACACCGAGGACGTCGGGGTCGCCCTGCGGAAGGACCTTCAGTCCCTGTCGGCGGGCCTGGGAAGCGGTGCGGACCCGGTGGTGGGAGTCCTCCAGCCGCTTGCCCAGTTCGGCCGACCGCAGCCGTAGTGCGGGCATCAGGACGGTGTGGAGGGCGGCGAGGATCTCCTCGATGTGCCTGACGGCGAACTTGGGGTCGGTGTTCCCGGCGGCACGAGCGTCCAGGAGGGCCAGTGCCTCGTCTTCGGGCAGCCATTCGGGGGCGGTGGCGCTGCCCTGGAAAGCGACCACCCGGGCGTCCTCGGCGAGCCGCTCGACCGTCCCGCCCTTGCGCGTCGGCAGATTTAGCTGGAAGCGGTGGCGGACCAGCAGGAGGGTGGTGGGACGGGCGACCGCCTTGGTGCGGACGACACCGCAGCGGCGGGCCGGACGCTGCTCCTGCGGAACCTTGTCGGCGTCGTCGAGGGCCGCGTCGAGCACGAACCGGGCGGTGGCGGTGACCACCGGGTCGGTGCGGGTGAGGGCGGCCTCGCCTCGCGGGGCGCTCGGGGCGTCGTGGAAGACGATCGGGCGGGGGTGGCGGGGGCCGAGCGCGGCGGAGATGGCGTCGCGCAGGCCGCGCGGGAGGGCATCGGTGTGGACGGTGAAGCCGCCCTGCTTCGTCGGGGCGGGCATGCCGCGCAGGGCCGCCAGGGCGCGGCGCGTGAAGTCGCGCACCTCCTCGCCGGTGCCGAGCGCGGCACGGATCTCGGCGACCTCGGCCGCCACCTCGTCCTTCCTGATGCGGTGCTGCGCATAGCGAGAGCGGTTGCGTTTCTCACGCTCGGCGGAGGACTGCCAGGCGATCTCGAGCTGCTCGGCGGCGGCGGCCTCCTCCTGCGGGAACAGGCCCTCCTGCTCGTAGGCCGGCTTCTCGCCACGCAGGATCAGACCCTCGAAGACGGCCTGCATGGCGCTCTCGGACTCCTGCGGCACGGGCACCGAGATGCCGGTGACGCGGCGGATGCGTTCGTGCTTGCGCAGCAGGACGTTCAGGACGATGCCGTCGACCGGGTTGTCGGCGCCGTACAGGGTGAGCGCTTTCACGACGTCGGTGCGCTGGCCGAAGCGGTCGACGCGGCCCTCGCGCTGCTCGTGCCGGGTGGGGTTCCAGGCGAGGTCGTAGTGGACGACGGCGTCGAAGGACTCCTGGAGGTTGACGCCCTCGGACAGGCAGTCGGTGGCGACCAGGACACGGCGCTCAGCCGGCGGGTTGCCGTCCTCGTCGGCGCCGGTCAGCTCGGCGATGCGGGCGACCCGCTGGTCGGGCGAGAGTTCGCCGGTGACGGATGCCACGGCGACCGGGTGCTCGGCGCCCTTCTTGTTGAGAGTCTTGGCGAGGTGCTTAGCGATGTAGTCGGCGGTCGCGATGTAGCGGCAGAAGACGATGGGCCGGTAGCCCTCGTCGAGCAGGTCGGTGACGGTGGCGATCAGCTTCTTGAGCTTGGTGTCGCGGGTGGGGCCCTCAAGACGCCTGGCCGCCTCGGCCATGGTGATCAGACGGGCCTTCTCCTCGTCGCCCTCCGTGGTGCCGGAGGCGTCGTCGGGACCGGGACCCTCGGCCGTCTCCGCCGCGGCGGGCAGCCGGGTGCCGGGCACCGCGTCGGCCGACTCCGCGCCCTCGCTGTCGGCCGGGTCGGAGACGGTGCGCTCACCGGTGCGGTCGGCCTCCTCCGGTGAGGCGGCCTCCTCGACACCGGCCCGGGTGTTCAGGGACTGCACGGCGGCGGCCGGGGAGGAGGACAGGGTGCGCAGCAAGGCGAGGGTTGACCACCAGCGCTGACGCTGCTGGAGGGCTCCGTCGGCGGCGCGGACGGTCTCGCGGGCGTACGCAAGCACCTCGTCGAGGAGCTTCTTGTAGTCGTGGTGCAGGGTGTACGGGCACTCGGCGGTGTCGCGGGAGGAGGGGAAGTGCGCGCCGTCGCCGAAGTCCTCGCGGATGTCGGCGCGGCGGCGCTGCACGAAGAACTCCGCGAGCAGCCGGCGGCCCGCCTCCGTGTCCAGGCTGACCGTGGCGAGGCGCTCGTCGAGCAGACCGAGCAGGCGGCGGAAGGGCTCCTCCTTGCCGCTGTGCGGGGTGGCGGTGACCAGCAGCAGGTGGCGGTCCGGTCGGTCGGCGAGGGCACGCAGCAGGGAGTACCGCTGCTGGGAGGTGCGGGCGGAGGCACCGATTGCGGTCTCGGCGACGCAGGAGTGCGCCTCGTCGACGATCACCAGGTCGGGGCAGTTGTTCAGGAAGTCCTCGCGGTGGCGGGGCGACTTGATGAAGTCGGTGGAGACGACGTAGGCGCCTTCGGGGCGGAACACCGAATGTCCGTACGGCGTCTCGCGCAGCAGCCTGCCGATCGTGGACGGCAACACGAGCCGGGCGTCCACGCCGAACTTGCTGTGCAGCTCGGCCCGCCACTGCTCGGCCAGGGCCGGCGAGCACAGCACGACCAGGCCGCGGGCGTCGCCTTGGGCCAGCAGCTCGGCGGCGACCAGCCCGGCCTCCACCGTCTTGCCGATACCGACGTCGTCGGCGATCAGCAGCCGGACGGTGTCCTGGCGCAGCGCCATCAGCAGCGGCACCAGCTGGTACGGGCGGGGGTCCACGGAGACCGAGGCGAGCGAGCGGAAGGGGCCCGCGCCGGAGCGGAAACCGATGCGCAGGGCGGTGCGCAGCAGCCCGGCGGCCTGCTGGTCGCCCAGGTCGGACGGGGTGGGCGGGGCGAAGGTGGCGGGGACCACCCGCTCCAGGCCGGGCAGGACACCCGCGATGTCGTCGTCGGCGCCGCCGAGGGGGCGCAGGACGAGGAGGTCCGGCGTGGAGTCCGGCAGTACGACCCACTCACGGCCCCGGGCGTGGACAAGGGAGCCGACCGCGTACTGCTGCTGGGTCGGCTGGGCGGCGGTGGTCATGGGTGCCTTCCGGGGTCGGGGCGGGCGGGCTGCGGTCGGGCCGGCGGACGGCGGGAGAAGAGGTGACGGGCGGGGCGGTTCGACGGGATCGGGCAGGCGGAGGCCGGACAGGGCGGCGCGTGCTGTGCCGCCCTGATGCACGGCAGGTGAGGTCCGCGCGGACCCCGGTGGGGCGGACCGGGTACGGATCCGCCCCACCGCAGGTCAGCGGCGAGCCTCGCCGAACACAGAAGGGTACTCGGCGACGGCCTTGGCCCAGTCGTCGTCGTACCGGATGCGGATGACCTCCCAGCCGATCTCCTTCAGCCGCTCGGCGGCTTCCTCGTCGCGCAGCGTCGTCTCTGCGTGGTCGTGGTGCGGACCGTCGACGAACACCGCGACCGGCCCGTAGCCGGTGTCGTAGACGAAGTCCGGCTTGGACAGGGCCGTGCTCACCTTCATCTGCTGGTGCTGCGGCAGATGGTGGCCGTGGGTGCGCAGGTAGGCGATGAACCGCTCCTCCAGGGAGGAGTCGGCGCCCTCGATGAGCGCGTCGGCGTGCTCGTCGCGGGTGCGGCCGACGTGGCCGCCGCCGACCGAACCGCCCTTGAGTTCCATCAGCAGGTCGCGGACCAGACGGCGGTTGATCGCCCGGTGGTGGCGCTGGTTGCCGAAGGAGAGCAGGCAGTGGTAGCAGCCCTTCTCGCAGGGGTCACCGTTGGACTTCTCGGCACCCCGGTCGCGGCCCTCCTGGTCGTAGTGCGCGATCTCCAGGGCTCGGCGGGCGGCGCGGGCCAGCGCGTCGGGCTCGGCCTGCAGCCGGCGCAGGACGCCCGCGCCGCCCTCGGCGCTCTCGATGAACAGCAGCCGCTCGCGGGGGCCGTCGTGCGGCGGCAGCTCCCAGGTGTCCAGCTCGGAGTCCTCCAGCTGGAACTCGGCCTCGATGCCCCGCTCCAGCGCGTACTGGAGGGTGATCGCGGTGTCCCGGTCGACAGGGGCGGCGAGCTGGAGCACGAGGATGTTGCGGGTGTCCTGGACGTAGGGGATGACGGGGATCTTGCGCTGCACCTTGTCGGCGTCGGCCAGGCCCTCCTGCTCCTCCGGGGTCTCCCGGCCGGCTGTGCCCGTGTCCTTGGCGCCGGTGGAGCCGGCCAGCCACTCCCCCGTGACCGGGTCGATCCAGAAGCCGATCTCGCCCTTGGCGACCGAGCGGCGGTAGCCGAGGTTGGTGAGCCGGACCGTGGCGCTGTCGCCGTAGGCGAGGTGGGCGAGAAGCCGGCCGGCCGCGGTCTTGGCTTCGGCCCGCAGGGAGCCGTCGCGGCCGTCCTCGTGCTTCTTGAACCGGTAGGAGATCTCCACGGCGTAGCCGGTGCGCTGGCGCTCCTCCTCGTCGGAGGAGATCCGGTCGCGGCGCTGGGTGAACACCGTGTGCAGCTGCAGGAGACCGGTGCGGGAGTCGCCGAGCGTGCCCCGGCAGCCGGGGCAGGTGTCCTCGCGCTGGTCCTCCGGCGACAGGTAGCCACAGCTCTGGCACACCTTGGCGCTGTCGGTGGTCAGCTCGCCGGAGCTGTCCGGGGGCAGCTGGACCCGATTCACCTTGAAGCGGCTGCCCTCGTGGTAGATCAGTGCGCCGGGGCCGAATTCGCGGATCGCGATGAAACGGGACCGCTGGAGGTAGTCACCGTCGTAGCCACGGCTGGTGCGCCCGGTGCCGGGGATGTACGCGGCCAGCGGCAGCCTGGGGAAGGAGTAGCCGGGCAGGAAGCCCTCGGAGGCGAAGTAGCGGTACGGGTAGAAGTCGGACAGTACCGTGCGCTCGCCGCCCTGGCGGTTCTCCAGGAGCGCGATCTGGTTCTCCGCCTGGGCGCGGCGGCGTACGGCCTGCTGCTGGGAGCGGCCGGTCGCCGTACGGTTGCGGATGTTGTCGTGCTGGAGCTCACGCTCCTCCAGCGCCTTCTGGTACAGGGTGCGCCAGCGGCCGCAGGCGCGGTCGAAGGCGCCCGGAGCGCCACTGACGGTGTCCTCCAGCCACCGCTCGTGCCACCACGAGGTGTCCCGCAGTGTGTCGGCGCAGCCGGCAAGGACGGTACGGGCACGGCCCAGGGCTCGTGCTTGCGCCCTCTTGTTGGCGATCTGCTCGCGCACCTCGGGCAGCAGGGCCAGGGAGGGGGTCTTCCCGTCCGCGTCGATGATCTTCGTCATGGAGCGACCCAGTTCCAGGCCGGTCTCGGCGAGCCAGATGGCGTGCACGTGCGAGGCGAGCAGGTCCTCGTTGGCCAGGTCCAGGCGCGGCGGGGCGACGGTGCCGGCGACCATCTGGTCGGAGCGGGTGAAGTAGTACTGGTCGTGGCTGTTGCCGGTGGCGCAATACGTGGTGACCAGCGCAGGCTGACCGGAGCGGCCGGCACGGCCCGAACGCTGGGCGTAGTTGGCAGGGGTCGGCGGTACGTTGCGCAGGTTGACCGAGTTGAGGCTGGCGATGTCGACGCCCAGTTCCATCGTCGGCGAGCAGTACAGCACGGGCAGCGGGGCTCCCTTGCTGAACAGGCGTTCCCGCTCCTCGCGGATGTCGGGGTGGACCTGGGCGGTGTGTTCGGCCGCGTGCAGGCCGGCGAAGGTACTGGCGACGTCCTTGTAGAGGCCCTTGAAGAAGGCGTTGACGCGGGGTCCCCGTCCGGTGCGGTAGGTGCGGCGGAGCCGGTCCACCGTGCCGTGGTCGTCGTCGCGGGCGTGCCAGCGGATCACCGTGTGGTTGATCCGGTAACCGGGCTCCTCGTTCCGGCCCTGCGTGACGCGGGTGAGGACACCGCCGTCGGCGAGGACGTCGAGCAGGTCGGTGATGACGTCCTGGGCGTCGGCGAGGGAGAGGTCGTGCCGCCAGTCGGGGAAGGTCCCCGGCTTGCGCACGAAGCGGCCGAAGGCACCCCGGCCGGTGAGGTTCTTCTCGCTGCGGCTGCGGCCCGGCCGCCCCGCACGCGGCAGGGCGATGGTCGGAGCGGGGGGAGCGGCCTCGGTGTCAGCGATCCCCCAGGCGTCGTTGAGCTTCGCCGACTCCTTGCGCAGCTCGTTGAACTTGGCCTCGGTGAAGTACGGCGTGTCGACGGCCCGCTGGCGGCGCAGCTCGTCCATGAGGACCCGGGCGAGGTCAAGGCGGGTGGCGGGGGTGGCGGTGCGCAGCGGGCCCGCGGCCCGCTGCCAGCGCTCCTCATCCTCGGCGATCTCGTCGAGACCGGCGTACTCCAGGCCGAGGAGGCCGGTCTGCTCCAGGTTGGGCATGGTGACCCGCCAGCCGCGCTCCAGGTCCAGGAAGAGCCGGTACTCGGCGATCTGGGCCAGCGCGTCCCGGGTTTCCTCGGCGAGCGCCGTCACCTCGGTGGGGTTGTTGGCGTACTCGTGCGAGGCCAGTCCCATGGCCTCCACGACCTCCTCGCCGAGCCGCTTCCAGCGCAGCCCCTTCTTCCCCGCCTCCTGCATGGCGCGGTACAGCGCACCACGCAGCTGGGTGACCATCACGAAGTCGTTGAAGTGCCCGGACTGCAGGCTGGCGTCCTGCCGGTTGTCGACGAAGGTGAGCAACTTGCGCGCATCCTTGCCGAGTTCTTTCTCGGGAAGCCCCTTGAGGTGACGCACGATGGAGGCGCTGACGACGGACGTGGCCGTGGAGCGGCCCTCCTGGTCGAGCGTCATCAGCTTGGCGAAGTCACGCTCCCGCACCTCCTCGTAGCTGACCCCGCACTCCAGGCAGAACAGGAACGGGGCGGGCAGATAGGCCGCGTACAGGCCGTCCTTGTGGCCCTTGTCCACGGTTTCGCCGTCGGGCCGCACCCACACCGGCTGGGGCGCGCGCTTTCTGCGGCTCGCGTTGAGGACAGTCGTTGCTTTCTTCGGGTCGAGGGTGAGCCAGCTGTCGGGGAAGCGGCGCTGCTCGACGGCGTCGCCCAGATGCTCGGGCCAGGGGTTGGTGGCGGAGACGTAGAGGTATCCCTGGTCGTCGTCCTCGTCTTCGCGAGTGCGGAAGGCCACCGTGCCGTCGTCGCGTTGGTCCCGGGCAACGGTCAGGTATTCCTGGCCGCATTCGCGGCAGAAGGACAGCGGGAGGAGCAGCTTCTCCGGTTGCCCGGGCACCCGCTGCTGGTAGGTGCGGGTGATGTAGCGGCTCTCGGCCGGCTCCAGGGACACGTACGCCGAGCCGCCCTTGGAGAGGAACTGGTGCAGCCGGAAGGCGAACAGGGGCCGGTCGGTCTCAGGGTCACGGGCCTGCGAGCCGGCCTGCAGGGTGGCGCGGATGGCATTCATGCAGGCCGTGTACGGCTCGTCGTCGGGCGCCTTCTTCGGGATGTCGAAGGCCTTTTCGCGCAGGGCGCGGGCGGCGAGTTCCACGGTGACGGGATCGGCCCGGACGAGCAGTTCCGTGCCGTCTTCGTCGGTGACCTTGGTAAGTCCGAACGTGGTCTCGATCCAGCGGGCCAGCGGGTCGGCGGCGAGTGCCGCGTACTCCTGTGGTGGGTTGTTCTCCCTTACACGCGCGGCGAGTTCGGCGGAGGTGGGAGTGGCGTCGCCGGTCGCCCGGACCAGCGTCTCGCCCACCACCCGCTCCGGGAGGATCTCCGTGTCGAACAACGTGGAGGCGACATCGGCGACGGCACGGCGGCGGGCGGCCGGGGTGCCGTCGGTGGCCATGGTGGCAGACGTGCCGACGCACTGGAGGTCGGGCGACTCGCACGCCTCACGCACGCGCCGCACCAGCACGGCGACATCAGCACCCTGCCGACCGCGGTAAGTGTGCAACTCGTCGAGGACGAGGAAGCGCAGGCCCTTGGCCCGGCTGATGAGGCGCTTGCGCTCCTCGGGCCGGGTGAGCATCAGTTCCAGCATCACGTAGTTGGTGAGCAGGATGTCCGGCGGGTTGTCGAGCACCGCGTCCTTGTCGGCCTGCTTCTCCTGGCCGGTGTAACGGGCGTACGTCACCGGCTCCTCACCTTCGCCGTAGCCGGCGGTGAGGAACTTCTTCAGCTCGCCCATCTGACTGTTGGCCAGGGCGTTCATCGGGTAGACGATGATTGCCTTGACACCGGGGGGCGCTCCGGCGTCCTTATCGCGCAGGACGCGGTCGACGATGGGCACGATGTAGCCAAGGCTCTTGCCGGAGCCGGTGCCGGTGGTCAGGACGTAGGACTGCCGGGAGGCGGCGGCCTCGATGGCGTCGTATTGGTGGCGGTGGAAGGTGATGGGGCGGACGGTCGCGTCCGGCTTGTCCTTGCCGACGCGGAAGATGCGCTTGCACTCGGGGTGCAGCAGGCCCAGGTCGTCGGCGAGGCGGTCGACGGTGCCGCCCCGCTCGAAGCTCGGGTTCAGGGAGAGCCAGGGATCGGGCCACTGATCGCCGTCGGCGAGGGACTTGGAGACCTTCTCACCGATGCGCGGATCGTCGATCACTACCGACCCGGACGTGTACTCCTTGTAGTCCTGGATAAGTCGGCGGTGCACCCCGAAGACGTCCACATGTTCCTCACTTTTTCCCGACGCGATCCACACGTCACCGTAACGGGTGAAGGCATGAGCGGGCCCACCCCTCCCTCAATTGCATTGAATCAGTTGAGTGTGAACACAGTCAACGTATGCAGCATTCTCGGTCGATGCGCGGCAGACGCTCTCATGCCACACTTCCCCTCGACGACCGCCCGGGGTAAAGGGCCTCAGGGCGCCGGAGGGGACGGGGCCGCACCGCGCATGAACACGGGATCGCTGATCGCCGGCAGATACCGGATCAAGAACCTCATCGGCCGGGGCGGCATGGGCGTCGTCTGGCTCGCGCATGACGAGAACCTCGGCCGCGACGTGGCGCTGAAGACCATGAACGTCGATCCGGCCCTCACCGACGAGCAACGGGCCCGGGACGCCGAGCGGTTCCGCCGCGAGGCCCAGGCCGTCGCCCGGCTCGACCACCCCGGGTTGGCGACCGTCTACGACCTCGGCGAGGAGAACGGCGCCCGTTTTCTCGTGATGCAGTACGTGCTCGGGCCGGCGCTGGACGACCGCATCGCCGAAGAAGGCTCTCTCTCCGTCGAGGAGACCGCCTCGATCGGCGTGCAGATCGCCTCCGTCCTCGGCTCCGTGCATGCCCGCGACGTCGTACACCGGGACCTCAAGGGCAGCAACGTTGTCATCCGCACGGACGGGGTGGTGAAGGTCCTGGACTTCGGTGTCGCCGCCTTCCTCGATCCGGACTCGACATCTCTCACAACGACCGGTGAACGCCCCGGAAGCCTGGAGTGCATGGCGCCGGAGCAGATCAGGGGCCAGCCGGTAGACGCGCGTACGGACCTGTACGCACTCGGCTGCCTGCTCTACGCGATGCTGACGGGCGAGCCGGTCTTCGCCCACGAGTCGGAACTGATGCTGCCCGGCATGATCCTGGAGAAGCCGCCCGTGCCGCTCCGGGAGCTGCGCGGCGGGATTCCCACCGCGCTTGAGACACTCGTGCTTCAGTTGCTGGCCAAGGAACCCGACGAACGGCCCGTCCACGCGGGCGAGGTGTGGCGGCGCCTCGCCGCGTGGTTACCGGCGCGTCGCGCGCCCGAAGAAGCGCTGGTGCCGTGGGCGGAGGTGGACCCGCTGCGGCCCTTCACCCACCCGATGGGTCCGGACGCGCGGCCGGTGCGGGCCTGGGCGCGGGCGGTCGGCCGAGCAAGGCGCGGGCCGGCACGCTGACTGTGCGCGAAGGCCGGCCGGACCGCGCACTCTCGCCGACGGCGTCCGGTCAGAAACCGAACAGCGCCAATTGCTCCTCGCCGTCGACGGATTCGGGCAGCTCCGGTTCGAGCGTGAGACCCGCTGACGCGGTCGTGGCCGGATCGGGATCCGCCACGGCGTCCGAGTTCTCCTCCTCCGGCGGAACGGCCGGAACCTGTGCGCCGTCCGCCAGGGCTTCCACTCCGTCCACCGAGTCGGCTCCTTCTTCGGGCCGCGTGGGCAAGACGTATTGCTGCCCCAGGCCCGCCAGGTGCAGGGGCAGCGGCAGAGCGAGCGCCTGGGGGTAGTCGGGGGGCTGGCGCAGCAGGTGGGCGGCGAGGGCAAGGGCCTGCGGGTCGTCGCCGTCTTCGGTGTGGCAGCCGAGGACGGCCAGTTCGACCAGGGCCGGCATCCAGCCCACCACCCCCGTGTCAATGGTCGGCTCTCCCTTGCGCCTGCCCATTCGGATGGGGCGTGGCGCCAGTTTGTCCGCCTCCACCGCCGAGGTACTGAACTGAACCGGTTTGGGGGTGGTGCTGTAGAAGACCCGCCCCGTTCCGTCCCCTTCCGGAATCCACAGGTGCGCTGCGATGCCGTTGGGGCCGTCCTTGGGGTTCACCCCCCACCACTGGGCGGTCTCCCGGCCCTTGCCCGTACGCACGCGCACCAGTCGCAGGTCAGGAGCGAGCCGCCGAGCCTCGGCGTGGCCGTCGCGGATGCGATCCGGCTCCGTACGGCCGTCCTGGAGCCAGGTCCAGTGCGACCGGGCGTTCTGCGCATCGACCAGCAGCATCGTGGGCCGGCGGCGCAGCGACGCACGTACCTTCTGCAACCACTCCTCTGCGACGCGCCGCTGCTCCTCGCGGTCGGCCCGCCAGCCGCGGCGGCACCCGGCGGGCACCGCCTCGCCCTCCGCGCGCGGAGCCGGCACAGGCGACCGCACCTCGGCGAGACGGGTGAGCCTGAGCAGCATGACCGGGTACGGAACCCACGCCCCGGCGCCGTCGTCGGCATCCGGGTCCCAGCCCTGTACCCGGGCCAGACCGCTGCCAGGTGCCTGCGGGGTGACCAGGACGGCGACCGGGGCATCGGCGGCCCAGCGGTTGCGTGCGGTGTGGTTCTTGCGGACCATCCAGACCGCGGCGTAGCGCATCCCCTGCGGAACACCGCGCTCGATTCCGTGCTCGGGATGGACCCGGGCCCCCAGCTGCCGCAGTCCGTCGTCCCAGGCCATGAGGGCCCGGTGATCCATGTTGCCCAGGGAGTTGTATCCCTTGGTCTTCTTGGGCAGCGCCACGAACTGGGTGACGAAGCCGGCGTCGGCGCAGCCGAGCCGCAGGGCGAACTTGGGATCGTGGTCGCGCGACGCGAAATCGGCGGGACGGTCGATCTCGACCAGGGCCAGCGCGGGGGCGTCGCCGGTGCGGTCCCCGGCCAGCCACTCCGCCGTCTCTGCTCGGCGTTCCGCCACTGCCGCGGTGACCGCGTCCCGGGTACGGCGCACGCCCTCCGGGAGGTCGAGACCCGCGGTCAGTGCGCGACCGGTGCCGTCGCCATGGCGCACGACGGGCCGCAGGCACCGCACGCGGACGGTGAGTTCCGGCGCCTGCCACTCGTGCATCACCGGGTGGCCCGGGCCGCCGGCGTCGTACTCCTGCTCGGTGAAGGATCCGCCGTCGCCCCTGAGGCCGAGCCGTGTGGCGAGCGCGGCGAGGGCCGCGTCCCGCATCGCGGCCGACTGCCACAGCAGCCGCGCCTCCAGCACCGGCCGGCCGTCACCGGTCCGTGCGGCACCGAGTTCCCGGACGGCAAACGCCACCGCCGCCCGCCGTTCGGCACTGCGACGGTTCTCCTGCTCTTCCCGCTCTGCCTTGGGAACGCTGGCGGGCGGAGCATTGAGCGGTTTGGCCCCGGCGAGCGCGGTGTGCGTGAGGTCCGGTGCCCTGCGCAGCTCGGCGGGCAGAGCCCCCTCCGCCCAGGCCGACAGCTCCGAGCACTGGTTCGGCATCAGACCGGCCCTGACCTCGTGGCTTCCCATCGCGGTGCGGTACACGATCCCGGCCCGTGCGTCGCGCCGCAGCCAGTCCTCCGGCTCCGTCAGGATGGCGTCGGCGTCGGGGAACGGTTCGCCGAGGGAAACGTCCTGCAGCAGCCGGGCCGGGCCGCCGAAGGCCCAGCCGTCGGCGAACTCGCCGCGCTCGTTGTCCCAACGGCGTTCCAGCTGGGCGACGGCATACCGCTCACTGAGGGGCACACCGGGCAGTACCGGCACCCGGGGACGCAGCAGCACCGTGGTCCGGCTGCCGTAGGGCAGTCGCACCCGTCCCGTCGCGGGCGACGTGCGGGTCGCCCAGCGGCGGACGGACCAGTGAAGGTGGAAACGGGGCAGGGCGTCGAACGGCACGGTGTGCAGGGTGATGTTGAGGACGACGGAGAACCACCAGGTCCCCTTGCCGGGCGACGGCTCATACGGCAGTGGCTGTGAAACCAGCTCCGCGCCTTGGTCCCTGGGGCCGCGCGGCATGGCGCGGAAGTGAAGTCGGCCGCCCTCGTACGGGTACGGTCCCAGCGCCAGGACACGGCGGGCCAGCCAGTCCGTGGTGAGCGTGAACTGGTGGGAGGCGGGCGCGGCGGTGCCGCCCCGGCTACGGCCGCAGGCCAGCAGTTCGCGTTCGACGGGTTCCCACTCGGGCGGGTGTTCGGCGAGCTGGGCACGGACGTCCTTGAGCAGGGGCCGGTGCTCCGGTTCGGGTCGCAGATCACCCAGCCAGCGGTTGAGCAGCGGGGTAAGGACGTGCGGGGGCAGCGGGTCGGGGGCGTCCGCCGAGACGTACAGCCAGCCCTCCGGTTCCGTTCCTCGCTCATGGAAGGGCGGGCGGGGCATGGCGAGGACGTCCGGGGCGAACGCCTGCAGAACCTGTTCCAGGCGGCGGGTGGGTACGGTCCGGTACGGCTCCGCCTGCGGGTCACGGCCGGCGTTGCACAGGGCTAGGATCGCGTCCCGCCACTGTTCAGGAAAGGGCAGGGCACGGTAGCACCCGGTAACGGTGGTCGAGGGGTTGACGGGGACCCAGGCGGCGGTGCGGACAGTACGGTAGTTCACGGGCATGGTGGAGCTTCCTCCGGAGGGATGCGGCGTGACGGGCGGGCCTCGGTAACCCGCATCAGCGGACAGCGCGGTGATGGCCGAGGGTCAGCAGGGCGTCGTGAAAGGGCTGGTAGAGCAGCCGGGCCAGCGCCGGGTCGGCCGGGTCAGGAAAAGCGTCCGGATCGGCGTCGGCGGCGAAGTACGGCGACAGAACCGCCCGCAGCGCCCGCAGCAGACCGTCGGCCGCCGGGACGGCCGCGCCCGAAGCCGCCGGGGCGAGGGACCTCGCGAGCCGGGGTGCGAAGGCCGCATCGACGAACACGACCCTGGCGGGCACCCCACCGCGCACGAGGCGACCGATGACCTGCCACATGGTGACTAGCTGGTCCCAGGCGAACGCGCGTTTCTCCCAGGGAGACAGCCGGGAGTAGATGTAGCGGCGCGACAGCAGCCGACGCCACTCCTGGCGGCCCGCGAACCTCAGATCCCGGCCGGCCTGGTCCAGGGTGGCGGCCTTGGTGACCAGTTCGCTGAAGGTGGCGGGGCCTGGTAGATCGTCGGCGCGCGGCCGGTCGCGGACGAAGCGGCTGATCCAGTCGTTGACGGCGAAGACCGACAGGGACAGCTCGTCGGGCCTGGGATGCGGGCGGGCGAGGAAGAGCGCGGTGCCGAAGGCAGCGGTGCGCTGGACGTTGAGGATGTTGTGACCGCGTTCGACGGCCAGCAGTGGAGCGACCAGCACTTCCGCGGCCGGGTCCTCGGCGAACAGGGCGAGATCACCGCGGCGCAGGGTGGACGAACCGGTCCCGCCCTCGGCGAACCCCGTTCCGTGCAGGGCCTGGTCGAGATCGGCGTCGTCCGGTACGAGCACCCGCACCCGGCCCTGCCACCGCTCCTCGGCGTCCAGGGTGTCGGCGACGGCGTAGGCCTCCCGGTAGCTGCCCACCAGCAGCAGCGCCCGCTTGCGGTGGTCGTCGACGACTTTGGCCAGTTCGAGGTCGAGTGGGCTGTCGCAGCCGCCGGGACCGGGGCGGCCCAACTTGGCGGCGATCGCGCGTGCCTGGGTGGTGCGGGCCTTGGGGGCGGTCCCGGACAGGCTCATCGGCCTGCCCTCGTCGTCGTAGAGGAAGTGGGTGTCGAAACGGGTGCGTGCCACCGCTTCGAGTGACCGGGCGGACGGTTTCAGAACTGCTCCCACCGGGGCGAGGACATGGGCGCGGGTGGACTCGCCGGCCCAGCTGGTGCCCGACATGAGCACGACGTGGGGCCCGGGGCGACCGGCCTCGTGGTCAGCGCCCAGCTCCGTGAGGGAGAGCAGCAGTTCGCGTCCGACGCCGGCACAGCGGAAGAAGCGCAGGGTGCCGCTGGTACGCCCGATCTCGTCACGCTCCCGGTCGTCGGGGAGGTACTGGAAGCCGAGGACGTTGCCCATGGGGGCCTCCGGGATCAACGGCGCGTAGTCCAGGGGGGCGCGGCGGGCCAGCTCCTTGCCCTGGGCGCCGAGGCGCAGCGCTGCCTCCACGTGCGGCCACAGGTGGGTGAGGCGGTCCAGGCGCTGGTGCAGCGCGGACAGGAGCAGGGTGAACTCCACGCGTCGGCAGGTCAGGTCCAGCCATTTCTCGTGCGCCTCCCCGTCCTGTGCCCGGCCGCCGTCCACGACCGGTGTCCGTTGCAGCATCTCGCCGAGAAGTCCGCGGACCCGGTCCCTGGTGCGCGGGGCGGACAGGCCGTACAACAGGTCCTGGGCGGTGTCGACCATGGTGTCGGTGAGCGTGCCGCGCCGCCCGCGGCCGCCGAGCGGGTCGTCGCGGAAGGCGTCGAGCAGCGCGGCCAGTTCGTCCCGGCGCGGGTCGCGGGGTGTGGTGGGTGCACTGTCGGGTTCCTCGCCGGCGGTGTCGTCGTAGCCCTCGTACAGCTCCTGTTCGTCCGCCACCGCTTCCAGATCGTCCGCGGGGCAGAAGGCGTCGGGTCCCGGTACTTCGTCGAACCAGTTGGTGAGGAGCTTCTCCTGAAGGGCCCACGGGCTGAAGTACTCGGTGTCGACCCAGTCCCTCAGCGGTTCGTCGGAAATCAGCAGCCGGTACAGCCGGTCGGCGGCGATGGTGACCACTGCCAGCGCGGCGTTCCACTGCTCGACCTGACGGTCAGTCAGGGGAAGTCGCCCCAGACGGGAAAGTTCCTCGATCTTGTGCGTGTGCAGACGATCGAGCCAGGACTCGAGACCTGGTTGGACGAGGGTGGCCGACGGGGCGAAAAGCTCGTCGAATCTCATCTGCACGGAGTCGGCCTCGTCGACGAAGACGATGTCGCTGCGGATGCAGGCCAGCTCCAGCTGGCGCAGCCGCTCGTCGTTGAGATGGGAAGGGACCGCGCTCTGCACCAGGCTCGCCGGGTTGGCCACCCAGATCAGAGCGTCGACCTGCGCGCGCGCCGATCGGTGGCGCGGGCACTCGGCCCAGATGGGGCAGCCATGGGCGGAGCCCTTCGGTTCCTGGTCGGCGGGCGTGCTCTCATCGGTGCGGGACGTCCCCGGCTGCCAGACGGCGGGCAGGGGATCGTTTTCTCGAGAGGCCTGCCCACCACTTAGCTCCGGAGACTTGTGTCCCGGATACAGGGTCGTGCACGGTGCGTCGGCGTAGCGCAACGGCGTGGCCGCCTCGGTCCCCCGGAGCGCGTCCACCACGCACGCCGTACTCAGCTCGTCGAAGCCCTGCGCGTCGTGGTCGAGGAGGTTGTCCAGGCCGCGGGAGGCAAGCCGGCGGTGGAGGCGCTGCACATGTGTCTCGCGTGTGCTGGCCCCGAGCAGCGGTACGGCGGACAGGCCGAGATCGGTGAACAGCTCGCACAGGCGAAGCTGTTCGGCTGCGTCCCCCACGACGATGGTGGTGCGCAGAGGGGTTTCCTGCCGGGCGGCCCACACGGCGACCAGCGTCATCAGCGTGCTCTTGCCGGCTCCCACCATGCCCGCCAGATGCAGCGTGCCGTCCAGCCGTAGCACGTCGCCGTCGGTGAAGCCGCGCCCGTCCTCGTCCCGCGGCGCGATCCGCACCTCCGCCATGCGCGCCTCCCAGTTCCCCGGCCGCTCGACGCCCGCATCCCGCTCGGCACGGTCCATCCACCGGGCCGTGGTGAGGAGTTCATGCCGCATGACGGTGAGCGGTGTGGAACCACCTGCCCGCCCGACGGACAAGTCGTGTCCAGGAGGGCGCTCCAGGACGAGCGCCTCGGGGATCGTGACCGAAGTCGTCCGGCGCATCTCCCGGAAACTGCTGCGGCCGGCCGGCGCCAGCGGAAGCGGCCTGCGGACGAAGTCGGGCACTGCGGCCAGGGCCTGGTCGTAGACGGCGATGCGACCGGTCGCAACGGTCGGCAACAGCGGCCGGGGGGCGCTCCGCTCTCGCGGAGCCGGAACGTCGTAGGCGCGCAGTCGCCGGGGAACCAGGCGGTAGGCGTCGAGGGCTTGGTGCCAGGCGCGTCCGCGTCGGAGTGTCCACAGCACATGGCGGGCTGCGGTGAGCATCGTGTCGTGCTCGGGGGTGCGCGCGAGGCCGGCGGCACGGGCGAAGGGGTAGCCGCCGAGCAATGTGTAGGCGCCCTCGGCCGACTCCTGCGGAGCGAGGCGCTGCAGGAGGCGCAGTGCCAGTTCGACCTGGCACACGTGGGCGGGTTTCACGCCGTCGAGTCCGGCAGGCAGCCCATTCCACGCCAGGGCCAGCTCGCGGCTCACCGATCGGTGCCAGCTCTCACGGTCACGCACGGCGGCCTCCCTTACCTGTGCGCAGTCGCCCCTTCGCACGGGTCACGAGTTCGACATCGGTCAGCAACGGCAGGTCACCGGCGCTCGCGGGCCGGGCCCGCTCGAAGGCCGCGACATAACCGGGACGGGCCGCCACTCGGTGCACCGGCACCGCCCAGAACGCCTCGTCGTAGGGCGG
Source organism: Streptomyces sp. NPDC096012 (assembly GCF_040426375.1). Lineage (NCBI taxonomy): Bacteria > Bacillati > Actinomycetota > Actinomycetes > Kitasatosporales > Streptomycetaceae > Streptomyces > Streptomyces sp. NPDC096012. The sequence continues at coordinate 86,944 of NZ_JBEOTD010000005.1, read as the reverse complement.
ATCCTGCGGTACGGGGCGGGCCGAGCGACCGAGGAACGTCGGGTGAGCCCAGTCCTTCACATCGACGGCCCAGCGCCAGCCGTCGGGGAAGACCACTTGGAGGTCGTAGGCGTCGTAGCCGGGCCACATCCGCACCTGCAGCCCCAGCGCCAGCAGCTCGCGCTCCAGATCGGCCTCGGCCCGCCCTGGGCCGGTGACGAACTGCCGTAGTGGCCGCTCCAGTTGGCTGACCGTGCCGGTGCTGTCGCAGGTGATCCGGCGGCCCGGGGGTGGCGGCCCCTGACGGCGGCAGCGGTCCCGCTCGCACCACCACTCATTCGCCCCGAGCGGCGTGAGCAGGGTGAGGCACCGCCCGCAGGAAACATAGGCGCCGTCCCGCAGGTAGGACTCCGGCACAGGTTTGTAGACGCGCCGGATGAGTTCGTGCACGGGTTCCAGCACCATGTCGCCGGTCGCCTCGTACATCTCGGCAGCAGTGAGGACGGGGCGGTGCACGAGCAGCCCGCGGAAGGCGGTGTACGCGTCCTCCTCCCCGTACTCACGGCACAGGCGGAGGGCTGCGAGGACGACTTCGCGGTCCCGGAGGACCGCCGCCGAGTCGGGGCTTCGGCCGGCCCACTCGTGGCACAGCTCGGTGGGCCTGCCCGAGATCTCGTCGAGCAGACGGTCCCCAGGTTCCACCATGTCGGCGGGAAGAGTCAGTGGCCAGTCCTCGAGCGGTACCGTCCGGCAGCGATCGACGAGTTCCGTGAGCCCGGCGGGCGGGCGGGCGCCGTGCAGAAGACAGGCCAGCACCGTACGGTCCAGCGCTCGCTGCGCCTCGGCGGGGTAGGGGAGGGTGAAGGATTCCAGGCCGGTCTGCGCCTCCAGGACGAGCAACGCCGTGGCGAGCGTCCGCAGCAGCGGTACACCGTCGTGAGCCGCCCAGTCCGCGTCCGGTACGGCACCGTGTTCGTCGGTGCTCACGGGGCCTCCCCCGTGGTGTCCGCGTCGCGACGGGAGCGCCCCACGGAACACCAGCGCACCGCCTCACAGGCGGAGCAGTCGAAGTCCGGGGCGGGTTCGGCGGCGTAGGTCTCGTCGGCCGCCCAGCCGACGGCGAGGTCGGTGACGACCTGGCGGGACTGGTCGAGGGTGAGGCCGTCGAAGGGGTCCAGTTCCTCAAGACGTGATCCGTCCGGGCGCAGCACTTCCAGCTCGACGCGAGAGCGGCGGGGGTCGCCGCCCAGTACGCCTGACGCCAGCAGCAGTACTGCCAGTGCCAGTTGGGGGAACGTCTCCACGAGGTGCCGCCGCTCTGTGAAGCGGTGTGCGGCGGTCTTCGTCTCACGGATCACCACGCCGCCGTCGTCCGTGTACACCACATCGCACGCGGCGATGACGACGGCATCCGCCTGCTCGTCGTACACGGCGACGCGGCGCTGCGGCTCGACCCGCTCCGTACCGGGCAGACCGTCCAGGGGGCACAGGCCTCTGTGCGCGCGGATCATGGCGCGCGCAGCGGGCAGTTCGGTGCCATCGAGACCCGGCAAGGTGTCGGGCAACGGGATCTCCCGGCAGGGCACCCACGGCCTGGCACCATGGCACTCGTTGAGCCAGGCATCCACCGCACGGCCACGACGGATCGCCTCGCTCTCCGTCCGGCCGTCACGCAGCTTGAGCACCCTGGTCAGGTGGTACCTGGCCGGGCAGTCCTGGTACGCCCGCAGGTCGGACACGGAGACGCTGCGCCGCTTGCGGGGGCGGGCCGGAGTCCGCACGCCCAGCAGACCGGGGGTACGAGGGACGGTCCGGCAGCCGGCGAGTGCCTCGCAGCGGACGCAGTCCGAGCCGGGACGCCGGCCGCGGCCATCGGTCACCTTGGACATCAGGCCACGCACGTGCAGGTCGAACGATCGCTGGGTTTCCTCAACGTCCCAGTCGCCGAGCACGGCGGTGGAACCGTCTCCCAGCCCGACACCGAGAACGCGCACCCTGCACGGTTGCGACTGCGGAGGCGTGAGCGGTTCGGAGCGCTGCATGTACGGCGTTCGTGCCGGAACTCCGGAGGCAAGAACGTGCGCGGCGGCGACCACTTCCGGAAGGGCGCGGTCCGCGTTCACCCGTCCGAGGGACGGGATCCAGAGCTCTCGGACCGTTCCGTCCCCGGACTCGTACTGCCTCCCCCAAGCCGTGCGTTCGTACTGGTCGACGCCACGCCCGTCGAGGGTGCTCAGTTTCCTTCCGCCCACCCAGCGCGGTCGCACGGCATGGGTGGCCGGGTGTCCGGAGGCAATGCGCGCCGACTGCTCCCTTTCGCGCGCAGCGAGGAAGATCCGGGCCGCTTCCAGCGCCCATTCCGCGTGTGCGGCTGAACAACCACGGATGAACCAGCGGTTCGCGGACGCCTCACCGAAGGTCCTGCCCTCGTGCTCCACGGCATCGAGCAGGCGGTCCACCGGCTTGAACACGAAGTCCTCGACCGGCTTGCGGAGGGAGCGCCCCGGCTGCTGAACGAGCAGCGGGCGGGCCCGAAGCGCACGGCCCTCGGGACAGGCATCGGCCTCGTCGCGCAGCAGCGGAGGACCGATCCGGATCAAGGCGCCGTCGCCGTCCACGCCCGGCGGTTTCCCCAGAACAGTCACGAGAGCGCCTCCTTGCGCCTCAGCGAGCAGAACGCCCGCCAGAGTGACCTAATCTGTGAACACAGTCAAGCGACTTGATGCGAACTGACGTGTCGCCACTATCGTTGTGTCGGGATGTGGTTGACCGAGAGGGAGGACCAGGACGATGGAGTCCGGGCGGATGTTCGCCGGGAGATTCGAGATCTCGGGCGGGCCGCGAAGCGGCGGGATGGGAAGCGTGTACCGGGCTCTGGACCCCACGACCGGGCGGACCGTCGCCGTGAAGTTCCTGGCGCGCGCAGTCTGGGAAGATCCGTTCGGCCATGGCGGCGTACGACCCAGTGCGAACGACTTGAAGCGGTTCGAACGCGAGCGCGCCATGCACGAAAGACTGGGTGGGCAGGGTGTTCCCCGTCTCGTGGACTACGACTTCGCCTGCGGAAGGCCCTACCTCGTCACGGAGTTCATCGAGGGAAAGGATCTCCGTGACTTCCTCGTGGTCCATCGCCCGACACTGACCGCCTCCGTCGCGGTCATCGTTCAGGTACTCCGCATCCTGACTCGTGTGCACGCCGCTGGTGTCATCCACCGCGACGTCAAACCGCACAACATCGTCCTAGCCGACGACGGCGCCGTGCATCTGGTCGACTTCGGCATCGCTCTTCCGACCGACCCCGACGCGACCCGGCACACCGAGGGCCGGACTCCCGGCAGCATCGGCTACAAGGCCCCGGAGATCATCCTCGGCGAGCGCAACCCCGGTCCGGCCGCCGACGTCTACGGCGTCGGCTGCACCCTGTTCCGGCTGGTCACAGGGGAGCATGTGTTCGTGATGAGCAGTCCCGACCACATGATCGAGCGGCACCACTGCGAGACTCCCGCCCCGCGCCTGGACACCTTTGTCGACGGACTCTCGAGCGACCTCGTCGACCTTGTCGCACGCATGCTGGACAAGGACCCCGCCGCACGTCCGACCGCCGCCGACGCGCAATCAGCCCTGCAGCCGCTCCTGCCGGGGCCTGGTGCCCCGGCACCTCATCCGGTTCTGGTGCCGGACCCCACCGCACCGTTCAGGGCCGGAACCACCGCGACGACCGGAACAGCCGACACCCCAGCCCGTCAGGCGGTCGGCATCGGCCACCGTCGGCCTACAGTGCGCCGTCCGTCCGCGAACGGGCCGACCCGGGCCGGTCTGCGGTCCCTGATCGTGCAGACGGAGATCGAACTGACCGAGCGCGGACCTGGAACGTACGCGCAGCGGCTCGTGCGATGCCTGCCGGACGCCCGGAACCAGTGGGGAGGACATGACCCGGAGGTACTGCGGGCGCTGCTGCTCTGTGCCGACGCCGCCCGCCTGTCGGGTGACTGGCCCGGCGCCGGCACCCGCTACCGCGCGGTCGCGCGTGAACTGGCGGGAGCCGCCTCAGGAACGGCGGAGTACTTCCTGGTTCTGGAGGCGCGGGTAGGAGCGGCCGAGTGCGCCGTACCGGAAGAGGAAGGCGCCCACGGCGCTCTGTTCGCTTGGAAACGTGTCGTTCTGGAGGCGAGCGCACTTTCGCAGGAGGTGCCCGACCGAGTCGTGCGCCGCTGCCGAGAGGTGGGCCAGGAACTGGCCGAGTGGGGGCACGCGGAAGTTGTCGAGACGTTGCTCAAGAGGCTGCCAGACGCCTGACCGGCAGCGCTGTCAGGCGGCCTCGACCGATGTCCCGAGTCGTTCCTCACCAAGTGATCATCCGTCGGCCAGCCCGCCGCTCGCCAAAAGCCCGGCGAGAACATCTCCCAGAGCCTCACTCACCGAACCGATTGCCGCGGCGGCGTGCTGGAACTCGACGAGTTGGCGATGAATATCACCAAAGCGTCGCTGCTCTTCCAACGGCAAACGCAGTGCTCGCAGCCGTCGTACGTCGATGCGGGAGGACGCCGACGCGTGTGTACCCGCGCGCCGCGCGTTCGAACGCACCCGCAGGCACGCCGCCAGGAAGAACGGGTCGAGCCGTTCGGGGTCTACGCGCAGTCGGTGCAGGTGGGGTCCGAGTACCGTCGGCGCCTTGGTCTCCACCCAGGCGTCGTATCCCTGTACGGCTCCCACGACCACCACGTCACCGAATGCAGTGATCGTGAGCTTCCCTTCCCGGTGAAGACGTTCCACGTCCTCGGGAGTCATCCACTGCTGCCCCGCGTGAGCCTCGCCCATGAGCAACGAGGTCAGAGCCGGTACCGCTTCATCCGGCCGTGGGCCGCGCTGCAGGAAGCTGGCAGGCAAGGACGTTCCGGCGGCCAATGTGACCGCACCCGTCTGCTCGAGTTCAGCGACGCTCACATCGAGGCGGTCACCCGGCTCACGCCCTGCAGTGAGCACACGGAGTGCCCGACTGCTGTCACGCAACGCCAGCAGCGCGGCGTCGAAGTCCGCCCATGACCGACGCACGTCCACAGCAGTGGCCGCCGCTGTGGCAGGCACGTGCCGGGCGGGCGTCAGATCGGTCTCATCACCGAGCAGGTCCAGCAGGGGGACGGCGGCTGTCCCTTCAGCGGCGTCCTCTTCGAGTCCGGCCAGGATCCGCTGGCGCACGGCGTCCCAGTCCACGGCTTGACCGCGTCCCGTCGCAGGGGTGTGACGGCAATCGGCCGTATCCACGAATGAGACGGAGGATGCGGAGTGCTCGCCCGACGGTGAGCGCAGCAGCCAGAGGTGCAGTCCTACGCCGTAAGGCTGGGCCGCGCCGACCGGCAGCGCCACCACCATACGCACCACACCCGCGCGGACGAGTCCGGCCCGGATGCGGCGCCCGGCGCGACGCGAGGCGACAGCCGGTGGCAGCAGTACGACGGCCAGGCCGTCCGGCCCCAGCAGGGAAAGAATGTGCTGGACCCAGGCCAGTTCTGGCTCGGTACGAGGCGGCTGCCCGAACTGCCAACGGCGGTCCGTGGCAAGTTCGCTGTGCCCCCAGTCCCGCTCATTGAAGGGCGGGTTGCACAGAACCAGGTCCGCGTCAGCCTGAGGAAGAGGATCATCGCGCAGAGTGTCGGCCGTCAGGACCTCGCGCCGGACGCCTGGGGCCTCCAAGGCCAACCAGGCACCGGCCAGGCTCGCGAGAACAGGGTCACGATCGTGTCCGACCAGATCAAGACCGCCGTGATCCGCCCACCTGCGAGCCGCTGCAACGAGCAGCCCTCCGGTGCCGCACGCAGGGTCGACGACAGAACCTACTGGTTTCCTGGCCAGCGCCGCCTGTGCGATTTCCGTCATGACATCGGTGAGAGGAGCCGGAGTCGTGGCGATCTGCCTCACGTGGGTACCGAGCCAGCGCCCCAGGAGGAAGAGAAATCCTGCCTTCCCGCTCTCGGCGTCCTTTCGCGCCAGGCGAAGGGCTTCCTCTACCAGCGCTTGTTCCGGGGCCTTCGTGTCTGTTGCTGCGGAGGCCGTCGGCGCCGCGCCCCCCTTGGTCAATTGCATACCCACACGCGCAATGAGGAGTCCCATGCGGTCCCGGTCACCCAGGTCTTCGATGCGAGGCCACAAGCGCTCCCAGCCACTGGCTACGGCATCACCCTTTCCATGCCTGGTCAGCCACTCCTCGACCGACTCGAGGGAGAACTGTGGACTGGCGTCCGTACCTGCCACCGGAGGCGGGAAGTCGTCATGTCGCCGACGCCAGTTGCTGACGGCGGCGCGTCCCACCCCGGCGAGTCGGGCGATGCCGGCCAGCGTCACGGTCACCGGTTCTTCGCGCTGGACCATGGCATCCTCCCCGTCTCATGGGTGTCTCAATATCACCGGGCACCGGTACGTCACGGCACTTGGTTTCGGCAGTCCGTTGACTGAGTTCACGTTACCGGGCTTACGACGAGACGTCATCAGCGGACCTTCGCCGTCGCCGCTCAACCGGCAGCGGCACCCTCGCGGGCTATGAAGCCTGCCGGCCTGGGAGGCGGCGGCATGGTTGCTACGGGGCGCCCTGACCGTACGTACTGGTCTGGCACCGCCGACGCTTCCCTCGGACATCTCACTCAGTGGGCGCCTAGCGCATCATGGCCTACCCGCGCAGCCTCCATGCGGCGCAGCAACCGGTTGCCCTGCCGACCCGGGACCGGCCCCGCTCACGAGCGCGGGTGATCTTGACGCAGCAGGTCACACGGAGGGCCGCCGCGGTGTCGGCTGCGGGTTCGGTGTTGGTGTCCGAAATAACGACGGTGCCGAAGCCGAAGCCCATGGCGCCGGCGTAGTGGGCGAGAAGGACACCGGGGCGGGCGAGGTCGCGGTAGCGGCCAGAGGGGCAATCGGCATCCATAAGGCACGCCGCTTCGGCCCCGAACGCAGCCCACTCGCTCAGGACGCATGCCGCAGCCGAGCTGTCGAGTCACGCAGCGAACCTCCCAAGCGGGAGCTAGACACCCGTGCCCAGGTTCCCCCGTCATGGGCGCCACCAGGTCAGCAAGCTGGGACGCTACCGCGCCCGATGCTGACCGTTTGCTGACCCGAGCGGGGCCATCACACCTATGACCTGCAGGAACACCCAAACGCTAGATCTTGGACTTGAACAGAGTACGCAGCACTTTGGACTCCTGGAAGACGGCTCCCTGCCTGCTTTGTGCAGGTCAAAGGCGGTCTCTACTCTACACCGGCACGCGTCGGAGTCGATGGTTGTGAGGAACATCGCCTCGTTCGGACGGCAGGGTTCGCCGCCTGTATTTCCGTGCGAACCAGGCTGTTGCGACGCCCCCCGACCAGGTGCCCGTTCGGACAGCCTTTTCAGGATGTTCGGGAACCGACACCGACCGGATGCCGACTTGCCTGACCTTGCGTCAGCCGCGCTCTTCCCCCAGCTCGACGCACTCACCCCGCCCGCAATGCCCACCCGTTCTGCCATGCCCGCGATGCCCACCCGTTCTGCCGTGCCCGCGATGCCCACCCGCCCTGCCGTGCCCGCGATGCCGGCCGGCAGCGGGCGGCCATCACGCGGCCGGCGGTCCGGAGAGCCCCCATCGCGTCCGACGGGTGCGCCGCCGGGGAGAGGAGTCCCTAACGGGGCGGACACGGCCGGGACATGGAGCAGAAACGGGGCGTTCCTAATTTCTGTCGCACGACAGGAACTCCACAGGAACACGCCTCCGCGACAGGGGACCGTCATGACCGTGACCACCGATCCCGCACCGCCGCCCCCTCCGTCCGCCGACGACACGGACGACGGCACGCTCGCCACTTTCGGGTACCGCCAGGAGCTGCGGCGGCAGATGGGGCGCTACGCGTCCTTCGCCGCCGGGTTCTCCTTCATCTCCGTCCTGACCACGGTCTTCCAGTTCTTCGCCTTCGGCTACTCCTTCGGCGGGCCGTCGTTCCTGTGGACCTGGCCCGCCGTGTTCGCCGGCCAGCTGCTCGTCGCCGCCTGCTTCGCCGAACTCGCCGCCCGCTACCCCATCTCCGGGGCGGTCTATCAGTGGTCCACCCGTCTGAGCAGCCCGGTTCTCGGCTGGTTCACGGGGTGGATCATGGTGATCGGCCAGGTGGTCGTGGTCGCCGCCGCGGCGCTCGCACTGCAGGTCGTGCTGCCCCCGATCTGGTCCGGTTTCCAGCTCGCCGGCGGCGACCCGGCGCCCACCACGGCGACCGGGGCGGCCAACGCCGCTCTTCTGGCTCTCGTGCTGCTGGTGCTGACCACGGTCGTGAACGTACTCGACAACCGCGTCATGTCGGCCGTCAACCGGATCGGCGTCACGGCCGAGATCATCGGCGCGGTCCTCATCATCGTGCTGCTGTTCACCCACGTGGAGCACGGTGCCGGCGTGACGCTGAGGACCGGTGGCCAGGGCGGTACGGTCACGGCGCTGCTGGTGGGCTCGTTCACCGCGGCCTACGTCCTCATCGGCTTCGACAGCGCGGGCGAGATGAGCGAGGAGACCCGCAACCCGCGGCGCACCGCTCCGCGCACCATTCTCAGCGCCCTCGCCGCGGCGGGCGTCCTGGGCGGCCTGCTGCTGCTCGCCGGCCTGCTCGCCGCACCCAGCCTCTCCGACGGCCGCCTCGCCACCGAGGGACTGAGCTACGTCCTCACCAGCAGCCTGGGCGACGGCGTGGGCAAGGTGCTCCTCGCGGACGTGGCGGTGGCCGTCGCCGTGGCCACACTCGCCATCCAGACCGCCGGAAGCCGGATGCTGTTCTCGATGGCGCGTGACGGGGTGCTGCCCTTCTCCGCACGGCTGGCGAAGGTCTCGCCGCGCACGGGCATGCCCTTCGTCCCGGCCCTGGTGGTGGGCGTCCTGGCCGCGGCGCTCACGCTCCTCAACCTCGCCTCCCCGGAGGCGTTCCTGGCCATCGGCACCACGTGCATCGCCATGCTGTATCTCGCGTACGCCGGGGTGACCGCGCCGATGCTGGTCCGGCGGCTGAGGGGGCAGTGGCCGGCGACGGACCGCGGCGACCGTGACGAGCTGGGCAGGCCACTCTTCTCGCTCGGCCGCTGGGGCCTCCCCGTCAACACGCTCGCCGTCGTCTACGGGCTGTTCATGACGGTCAATCTCTCCTGGCCGCGCCCCGAGGTGTACGACCCCGCGGGAGGCCACTGGTACTTCCAGTGGTTCACGGTCCTGTTCGTCGGCGCCGCGGTCGCCGCCGGTGCGGTCTACATCCGTCTCGGAGGGGCCGCCTCCGCGGCGCGAAAGCCGGTCCGCGGGGAACCGGCCGAGGCCATGGGCATCTGAGCGGGTACGCGTCCCGGGCGCGTCGTCACCGCTGCGCCGCGAGGAGCTGCCGCCCCTCGCGGCGCAGCGGTGCGAGGGAACGCTCCGGCACGCCCGCGATCCGCAGTGCCGCGTCGGCCGTCGCCACCGCGAGGGCCGCCGGGTCGCGGGCGGGGTCGGCACGCCGGATGAGGATGACGCTTTCGGTGAGGCCGAGCAGGAGGTCCGTGCGGAGTGCGCGCTCCTGGGGGCCGAGCGCCGCGCCCCGCTCCGTACCCATCAGCAACTCCCCGTAGGACGCCTTCAGTTCGGCCCGGACCTGATGGAAGACGGCGAAGTGTTCCGTCTGCACCTCGGGCAGGAGGTAAAGGGCCCCGAGGTTGTGCGGGCCACGGCACAGCAGCATGACGTCGGAGTGACACAGCGCCCACAGGCGCGCCTCGGCGGCTGCCCCGGAGCAGGCCACCAGTTCCCGCGCGACCTCCAGCGAGGGGCGGACGGTCCCTTCGAGCAGTGCCGCGAGGATCGCCTGTTTGCCGTCGAAGTAGTGGTAGAGGGACGCCTGCCGCAGTCCGGCCCGTTCGGCGACCGCCCGGGTGGACGTCGCGGTGTAGCCGTGCGTGGTGAACAGCTCGGCCGCGGCGGCCAGAACCTCTTCGCGCGGCTCCACCCCGCTGGCGGGACGCTCCTGGGCGCGCGGGCGGCCGACTCTTCTCCCGGCGGGTGGACTCACCCCGTGATCCTCGCACAGGCCGGCGGGCTCCCGGGGCCGAGCTGCCGGAGTGAGGTTCCGGCCACCACACCGAAACACACGCGCAATGGCCGTGACTCGCCCGGCGCCTAATTTCTGTCACACGACAGAAATAGCGTCGAGTCGGAGGTTCAGCCGTGGCGACAGCTTCAACTTCAGCGACAGCGTCGGCCCATGGGGCCCGCGACCATGCTCGCGCCCAGGACGGCACGACGTGCGGCACCATGCCCGTACTCCCCGCCAGCGGCTGGCCGGCGCCCCCCGAGGGCATCGCCGCCGGCGACCTCGTGTGGGCGGAGACCGTGGCGGGCGGCAACTACACCCACAAGGTCCTCTCCCGCGGCACCGAGCTGCGCCTGACCGACCTCACGGGCGACGCGTGCGCGCACGTCCTGCTGTACAGCGCCGACCGCCCCTGGGAGCGGCTCAACACGGCCGACACGGTCAAGGTGTTCTGGAACGCGTACCTCGGCGAGGGACACCTCCTCCTGTCGGACCAGGGCCGGGTGCTCGCCTCCGTCACGAAGGACACCTCCGGCCGGCACGACGCCCTCACCGGCACCTCCACCCTCGCCCGCAACACCGAGCGGTACGGGGACGGGGCCCCGCATTCGGCCTCCCCGGCCGGGCGCGAACTGTTCAAGCTCGCCGCCCTCAAGAACGGCCTGCGCCCGCGGGACATCCCGCCGTCCGTCTCCTTCTTCCAGGGCGTACGGATCGCCGAGGACGGCACCACCGGGTTCACCGGCTCCGCAGGCGCCGGCGCGTCCGTCACGCTGCGCGCCGAGCAACCGCTGACGGTGCTGATCGCCAACGTCCCGCACCCGCTGGACCCGCGGCCCGCGTACGTCCGCGGACACCTTGAGGTCGTCGCCTACCGGGCCAGGCCGACGGCACCCGGCGACGTCCTGTGGGACGCCACCCCCGAAGGCCGTCGCGCCTTCCTCAACACCGCCGACCACCTCGACGCCAGGGGGATCGCATGACCGCCTCATCCGCTCACACACACCACGTCGTCCTGGACCAGACCGTCCCCGCCCGCGCCGCATGGTCCGCCGTCGTCCGCAAGGGCCGACTGCTGACCATCACGGACCTGCACGGCAACCAGGCCGCGGACTTCCTCGTCTACGACGCTCACGACACCTCCGTGCGCTACAGCGCCCCCGACACCGTCCAGGCCCAGGGCAACATCTTCCTGACCACCGGCTCGGTACTGCTGTCCAACGAGCACACCCCGCTGATGACCGTCGTCGAGGACACCTGCGGGCGGCACGACACCGTCGGCGGCGCCTGCTCCAAGGAGTCCAACACGCTCCGCTACGGGCACCACACCTGGTCGCAGCACGCCTGTGTGGACAACTTCCTCAGCGAGGGCGGCAAGCACGGTCTCGGCAAGCGCGACCTGGTGTCCAACATCAACTGGTACATGAACGTACCCGTCGAGAGCGACGGCACCCTCGGCATCGTCGACGGCATCTCGGCGCCGGGCCTGAAGGTCGTGCTGCGCGCCGAGACGGACGTCATCGCGCTGCTGTCCAACTGCCCGCAGATCAACAACCCCTGCAACGGATTCGACCCGAGCGCCCTGCAGGTGACGATCACCGAGCCGGAGGAGAGCTGAAGCCCATGACGTTCGACACGCTGCTGGTCGCCAACCGTGGTGAGATCGCGTCGCGCATCATCCGCACCGCCCGCAGGCTCGGCCTGCGCACCGTCGCGGTCTACTCCGACCCGGACCGCGGGGCCGAGCACGTCCGGCTGGCCGACGAGGCCGTACGGCTCGGCCCGGCCCCTGCCAAGGACTCCTACCTCGACGCCTCCCTGATCCTGAAGGCAGCCGAGGACACCGGAGCCGGGGCCGTCCACCCCGGCTACGGCTTCCTGTCCGAGGACGCCGGCTTCGCCCGCCGCTGCGCCGAAGAGGGACTGGTCTTCGTCGGCCCCACCCCCGGGCAACTGGAGCTGTTCGGTGCCAAGCACACGGCGCGCGCCGCGGCGCAGGCGGCGGGCGTCCCGCTCGCGCCCGGCACCGGTCTGCTGCCCTCCGTGACGGCGGCCCTCGCGGCGGCCGGGGAGATCGGCTACCCGGTGATGCTCAAGGCGACCGGCGGGGGCGGCGGTATCGGCATGCAGGCGTGCCACGGCGCCGACGCCCTCGAAGACGCCTGGGAGCGGGTGCAGCGCGTGGCCGCCGCCTCCTTCTCCTCCGCCGGCGTCTTCCTGGAACGGCTCGTCGAGCGCGCCCGCCACGTCGAGGTACAGGTCTTCGGCGACGGCGAGGGCCGCGTCGTCACCCTCGGCGACCGCGACTGCTCGCTCCAGCGCCGCAACCAGAAGGTCCTGGAGGAGGCCCCGGCCCCGGGCCTCCCGGACGCGGTACGTGAGCAACTGGCCGCCTCGGCCCGGGACCTCTGCGCGTCCGTGAACTACCGCTCCGCCGGCACGGTCGAGTTCGTGTACGACGCCGACCACGAGAAGGCCTACTTCCTCGAGGTCAACACCCGCCTCCAGGTCGAACACCCCGTCACCGAGGAGATCTACGGAGTCGACCTCGTGGAGTGGATGCTGCGCCTCGCGCAGGGCGACACGACGGTCGTCACCGTGCCTCCGGCGCCGAAGGGCCACGCCGTCGAGGCCCGTATCTACGCCGAGGACCCTTCCCGCGACCACCGGCCGAGCGCGGGCCTGCTGACCCGCGTCGCCTTCCCCGAGGGCGTCCGCGTCGACACCTGGGTGGAGACCGGCACCGAGATCACCACCTCCTACGACCCGATGCTCGCCAAGGTCGTCGCGCACGGCGGCGACCGCGCCGAGGCGCTCGACAAGCTGGACGCCGCGCTCGCCACGACCCGACTCGACGGCATCGAGACCAACCTCGGCCTGGTGCGCGCCGCGCTCCGGGACGCCGGCGTACGCCAGGCGGCCCACTCCACCGCCTCGCTCGCCACGATCGGCGACCCGACGCCGCGCATCGAGATCGTCACGCCGGGGACCCTGACCACCGTGCAGGACTGGCCCGGACGCACCGGCCACTGGCAGGTCGGCGTCCCCCCGTGCGGACCGATGGACGATCTCTCCTTCCGGCTCGGCAACACCGCGCTCGGCAACGCCGAGGGCACGCCCGGCCTGGAGTGCACCCTCCAGGGTCCCGCGGTCCGCTTCACCCACCCGACCACGGTCTGCGTGACCGGCGCTCCCGCCCAAGTGACGATCGACGGCGTCGCCGTACCCCAGTGGGAGCCGGTCACCGTCGAGGCCGGGCAGACCCTGGCCGTCGGCGCGCCCGACGGACCCGGCCTGCGCACCTACGTGCTGTTCGCCGGCGGCCTGGACGTACCGGAGTTCCTGGGCAGTGCGGCCACCTTCACCCTCGGCCGGTTCGGCGGGCACGGCGGCCGCGCCCTGCGCGCGGGCGACGTCCTGCACGGCGGCGAGCAGCGCCGGGAAACCTCGGTCGTGTCCCTCGGCCGACGCCCGTCCTTCGGTGGCGAGTGGCGTATCGGCGTGGTCGAAGGCCCGCACGCCGCCCCCGAGTTCTTCACCGACGACGACATCCGCGACTTCTACGCCGCGGACTGGAAGGTGCACTTCAACTCGGCGCGCACCGGTGTACGCCTCGTCGGCCCCAGACCGCGATGGGCGCGTACGGACGGCGGCGAGGCGGGCCTGCACCCGTCCAACATCCACGACACGCCCTACTCCGTCGGCGCCGTCGACTACACCGGCGACATGCCCGTCCTGCTCGGCCCCGACGGGCCCTCCCTGGGCGGCTTCGTCTGCCCCGCGACGATCGTGACCGGGCAGCGCTGGAAACTCGGCCAGCTCCGCCCCGGCGACACGGTCCGCTTCGTCCCGGTGACCACCGAGGCCGCCGCCCGCCTGCGGCGGGACCCGGTCGCGGCCCCGCGCGCCGACCGGGAGGCCGTCGTCGACGGCGGCGTCCTCGCCCGCTCGGACCGGACCGAGGACCGCCCGTCGGTCACGTACCGGCGCAGCGGCGACGACAACCTCCTCATCGAGTACGGACCGATGCAGCTGGACCTGGCGCTGCGCATGCGGATCCACGCGCTCGCGGAGGCACTGGCCGGGCAGCGGCTCGACGGCGTCGTCGACCTGACCCCGGGCATCCGCTCCCTCCAGGTGCGGACGGACCCCGGCGTCCTGCCGCAGGAGAAGCTCCTCGAGATCGCCCGGCGTACGGAGGAGGGACTCCCTGCCTCCGACGCGCTGGTGGTACCCAGCCGGATCGTCCATCTGCCGCTGTCCTGGGACGACCCGGCGACCCGCGAGGCCATCGCCCGCTACATGGCGGGCGTACGCAACGACGCCCCGTGGTGCCCCTGGAACATCGAGTTCATCCGCCGCGTCAACGGCATGGAGAGCGTCGACGACGTGTACCGCACCGTGTTCGCCGCCGAATACCTGGTCATGGGTCTGGGAGACGTGTACCTGGGCGCGCCGGTCGCCACGCCGCTGGACCCGCGGCACCGGCTGGTCACGACCAAGTACAACCCGGCCCGCACCTGGACCGCGGAGAACTCGGTCGGCATCGGCGGCGCGTACCTGTGCGTCTACGGCATGGAGGGCCCCGGCGGCTACCAGTTCGTCGGCCGCACCACACAGGTGTGGTCGGGTTGGCAGCAGCGCGGCGCCTTCGAACCGGGCAGTCCTTGGCTGCTGCGCTTCTTCGACCGGATCAGGTGGTACCCGGTCGACGCGGACGAACTCCTGGAGCTGCGCGCGGACATCACCTCCGGCCGGTTCGTGCCGAGGATCGAGGAGGGTTCCTTCTCGCTCGCCGCGTACCAGCGGTTTCTCGCCGACAATGCCGAGTCGATCGCCGAGTTCCGCGCCCGGCAGGGCGTCGCGTTCCGCGCGGAACGCGACGCCTGGGTGGCGGCGGGCGAGTTCGCCCGCGCCGACGCGGCCGCCGAGGTCGCCCCGCCGGCCACCGACATCGAGGTCCCCTTCGGCGGCCACCTGGTCGAGGCCGAGTTCACGGCATCCGTCTGGAAGGTCGCAGTCGCCGTGGGCGACCGCGTGTCGGCCGGGCAGCCGCTGCTCGCGCTCGAAGCGATGAAAATGGAGTCCCGGGTCCCGGCCCCCGCCGACGGCATCGTCGCGCGGATCCTGGCCCGGCCGGGCAGTCAGGTCGAGGCCGGTGCCGCGCTCGTCGTCCTCGCTCCCGTCGAGAACATGGAGGCAGCCGCGTGATCACGGCGGTGGAACGGGTCCGAGCCGCCTACACGCGCATCGCGCAGGTGAACCGGCCGGAGGTGTGGATCGGCCTGCGCCCGCAGGCCGAGACCGAGGCGGACGCCGCCGCGGTCGACGCGAGGACGGCCGCCGGTGAGCGGCTGCCGCTGGCCAGGACGGTGGTCGCCGTCAAGGGCAACATCGACGTGGCCGGACTGCCGACCACCGCCGGCTGTCCCGCCTACGCCTACAAGCCGGACGCCGACGCCTCGGCGGTGGCCCGCCTGAAGGCGGCGGGCGCCGTGGTCCTCGGCACCACGAACCTCGACCAGTTCGCGACCGGTCTGGTCGGCACCCGCAGCCCGTACGGAGCGGTCCGGGGCGCCGTCGACCCGGAGCGCGTGTCCGGCGGTTCCTCGTCCGGTTCCGCGGTCGCCGTCGCGCTCGGCATCGCCGACATCGCGCTCGGCACGGACACCGCGGGCTCGGGCCGGGTACCGGCGGCCTTCAACGGCATCGTCGGTCTCAAGCCGACCATCGGGCTGGTCCCGACCGAGGGCGTCGTCCCCGCCTGCGCCTCGCTCGACTGTGTCACGGTCTTCGCGCGTACACTCCCGGAGGCCGAGAGGGCGCTGTCCCTCATGACGGCGCCGCCCGGGCGCGCACCGTCGGCTCCGGCCCCCCGCCGTCCCGGGCCGTGGCGGATCGCCGTCCCGGAACCCGGCCAGCTGGGCCGGCTGGACAGTGGCTGGACCGAGGCGTTCGACACCGCGGCGCGGCGGCTCGCCGACGCGGGCGCCGAGATCCTGCCCGTCGACCTCGCACCGTTCACCGAGGCGGCCGTGATGCTGTACGAGGGCGCGTTCGTCGCCGAGCGCTACACCGCCGTGGGCGCCTTCGTCGACGCGCACGAAGGCTCGCCCGACCTCGACCCGACCGTTGCCGGAATCATCTCGCGGGCCAGGGACATCCCGGCCCACCATCTGTACGCGGACCAGCAGAGGCTGGCAGGCCTGCGCGCCCGCGCCCTGGCCTCCCTCGGCGACGCCGACGCACTGCTCCTGCCGACCGCACCGGGCCACCCGACCATCACCGAGGTCGAAGCCGACCCGCTGGGCGTCAACGCCCGGCTCGGCCGCTTCACCAACTCCACCAACCTCTTCGACCTGGCGGCGGTGGCGGTTCCCGCGGGCACCGTGAACGGGCTGCCGTTCGGTGTCATGCTGATCGGCCCGGCCTTCACGGACGAGCGGCTCGCCCGCATCGCCGGGCTGCTCACCTCCCCGCCGCTGCGGCTCGTGGTGATGGGTGCGCACCTGTCGGGGCAGCCCCTGAACGGGCAGTTGCTCGCCGTGGGAGGACGGCTGGTGCGTACGACCACGACCGCGGCCGCCTACCGGCTGTTCGCGCTGGACACCCTCCCGCCGAAGCCGGGGCTGGTCCGGGTCGGCGAAGGCGGGAACGCGATCGAGGCGGAGGTGTGGCAACTTCCCGCCGAGGGACTGGGCGCACTCCTCGCCGCGCTGCCCCGCCCGATGACGCTCGGCAGCGTGGAACTCGCGGACGGAAGCTTCGTGACCGGCTTCCTCTGCGAGCCACAGGCCGTCGAAGGCGCCCGTGACATCACTCCATACGGCAGCTGGCGCGCGTACGTGGCCGGTCTCCCCCGGCCCGAGCCGAGCGGCTGCCGCGACACACGCTGACCTTTTGCTGACCGGGGGCGAGCCGATGGGGCTCTGGCCTGCACGAACACCCAAATGCTAGGTCTTGGACTCGAACACGGTACGAAGCACGGAGAAACTCCCGATTCATCTGCTCCCTGCCTGCTTCTGCGAGTCAAGGTCGGGCGGGGGCGGGGCGGAGGAAGCCCTTGGTGATCACCTTCGCGCACCAGCAGGCCGAGCTCTACCGCACCGGGCCCCGGCGATCGACGCCGGGACCCGGTTCCGGGTGCCGCGGGTTCAGCGGTCCGTCGCTTCACCGCCGCCGTAGGAGCGACGCACCGCGTCGGCGG
Organism: Streptomyces sp. NPDC096012; assembly: GCF_040426375.1. Lineage (NCBI taxonomy): Bacteria > Bacillati > Actinomycetota > Actinomycetes > Kitasatosporales > Streptomycetaceae > Streptomyces > Streptomyces sp. NPDC096012. Next base: position 69,702 of record NZ_JBEOTD010000005.1, on the reverse strand, counting down.
CCTTGTCGGTCTGCGCGTCGTACTTGTCCCCCGTACGCTCGTCGATCATCCGCTCGACACGGTCGACACCCTTGTCGGCCTGGTCCGGGTGGCCCTTCGCCATCTCCTTGGCCTTGTTCGCAATGTCTCCCAGCTTGCCCATGAGGTACCTCCCGGCGATACGTGTGTCGTACCCGGCTGGGAGTACCCGCGGCAACCGGTTCGAAGCGTGCCGATCTCGACAGGCTCGCCGTCGGGCAGCGGACGCACCTCAAGTGTGGCGATCGGCGCGTCGGCAAGGGCGGCCGGCACGCCGCGCAGTTGCGCCCGCCGCCAACAACTGAACGCGAGACCACGGGAGTTCACAGGCACGGGGAACAGAGCGCCGGCGCCTTTGACGACGGAGTCACGCACGGTACTGCGTGACCTCTTCGCGACCCGTTCGATTGGCCGATCCCCTGCCCTCGCCACCGTTCACCACTTGACGCGTCTGGTAAGAAGCAGGAGGCCGCTGCCTTCCTCGCCAACGTCAGCCATGAGACCGGCGGGTTGGTGTACGTCGTCGAGCGGAACACCGCCAACTACCCCACCTACTGCGACTGGAGCCGGTCGTAGGGCTGCCCGGCCGGCCAGGCCGCCTACTACGGTCGCGGCCCCATCCAGCTCAGCTGGAACTTCAACTACAAGGCCGCCGGCGACGTCCTGGGCATCGACCTGCTGGACAATCCCTGGCTGGTGCAGAACGACGCCTCCGTCGCCTGGAAGACCGGCCTGTGGTACTGGAACGCCCAGTCCGGCCCCGGCACCATGACCCCGCACGACGCCATGGTGAACCAGGCCGGTTTCGGACAGACCATCCGTTCCATCAACGGTTCCCTGGAGTGCGACGGCAGGAACCCCGCCCAGGTGCAGAGCCGCGTGGACGCCTACCAGCGGTTCGCGTCGATTCTCGGCGTCAGCCCCGGCGGCAACCTGTACTGCTGATCAGGCACCGGTCACTTCGTGCTCTGAAGGGATCCGGCGCCCCGGACGTCTTCCGATGCGGTCTCCGTGAACGACATCTCCGGCGGCGGGACGCGGAACATCCGGGTCAGGTAGGCCAGGTACACCGCGCCGAGGCCGAGCCAGATCAGGCCCAGGGTGAGTGCCCTGCCGTCGAGGTGGTACAGCAGGTAGAGGTCCACGACCGCGCCGATCGCGGGGGCGGCGACGTACGACAGCGGGTTCAGGGCCTCACCGGCGCGGCGGCGCCGCACGTACGTGGCCAGCACGGAGACGTTGACGAAGGTGAAAGCGGTGAACGCGCCGAAGTTGATGAAGGACGTCGAGGCGGCCACGTCCAGGCGCAGGGCGATCAGGCCGACCGCGCCGGTCAGCAGGATGTTGAGCGCGGGGGTGCGGTAGCGCTCGTGGAGGCGGGCGAAGACCCTGCGCGGCAGGGCGCCGTCGCGGCCCATCGCGTACAGCAGGCGTGAGGTGCTCGCCTGCGCGGCGATGCCGGAGGCGAACTGCGCGACCACGAGCCCGGCCAGGAACACCGAGGAGAACAGGTCGCCGCCGATGGTCTTCGCGATCTCGAAGGCGGCGGAGCTGGGGTCGTCGAAGACGCTGCCGGGATGGGCGAGTTGGGTGGTAAAGGCGACCAGGACGAAGATGCCGCCGCCGATCAGCGCGGTGAGCAGGATCGCGCGCGGCATGGTGCGCTTCGGGTCGACCGTCTCTTCCGTCAGCGTCGTGACCGCGTCGAAGCCGAGGAAGGAGTACGCGGCGATGGCGGCGCCCGCCGAGATCCCGGCGACGGTCGTCGCGCCGTTGGCGAAGGGTGTGGCGCTCACCAGCGCACCGGCGCCACCCGTGTGGCAGACGTGGCGCACCGAGAGGACGACGAAGATGCCGATGACCAGCACCTGGAAGACCATGAGCAGGTCGTTGACGCGCTCGGCGGTCTTGATGCCCCGGATGTTCAGCGCGGTGGTGACGGCGACAAAGCCGATGATCCAGATCCAGTGCGGCACACCGGGGAACCGCGCCTGGAGGTAGGCGCCGCCGATCAGCCAGATGACCATCGGCAGGAAGAAGTAGTCGAGCAGGGTCGCCCAGCCGACGAGGAAGCCGAGCCGCCCGTCGATCGCTTTGCGGACGTAGGTGTAGGCGGAGCCGGCGACGGGATACGCGGCGGCCATCTTTCCGTAGCTGTGGGCCGTGAACAGCATCGCGACCAGGGCCAGCAGGTACGCCGTCGGGACCGCGCCGCCGGTACTGGCGGCGACCACGCCGAAGGTGCCCAGCACGATCAGCGGGGTCATGTAGGCGAGACCGAACAGGACGACGGCTCTGAGGGTGAGGGTGCGCGCGAGTGCGGGCGCACCGGGGGCGTCGTTGGCCATGGAGGGGCTCCGGGGACGTACGGGCGGGGACGGAAAAGGGGTGGGAGCGGAGGTGTCAGGCTCCCGGACGCCAGGTGCGCGGGTCGATGCGGCCGCCGTACAGCGGCAGCTCGATGGGGGCGTCGGTATCCGTGAACTGGTCCCACATGCGGTTCACGCCTGCGGTGCCGTACGTCCGGACGCGGGTCACGTCGTCCAGGTCGATCACGTCGGTGAGGATGGTGCTGCCGTCGCCGGGCGCCTCGGCCCGGATCCGGCCCTCGGGGTCGACGACCAGGCTGTGGCCGCTGCCCATGGGGCCCGCGGTGTTCACGCTGACCACGTGCACCTGGTTGACGATGGCGTTGGCGCGGGCCAGGACGACCTCCTGCGCGCGGTCGGCGGTCGTCGTCATCACGGGGTTGACGATGACCTCGGCGCCCTGCCAGGCCAGGTGGCGGGCGGCCTCCGGGAACCAGGCGTCGTAGCAGATGGCGAAGCCGATCCGCCCCGCCTCAGGGACGTCGAAGACCACGAACCGGTCGCCGGGATCGTAGGGCTCGCTCGGCCGCCAGGGGAACACCTTGCGATACCAGGCCGCCAGACGCCCCTGCGGGGAGAAGGCCAGGGCGGTGTTGAACAGCTCCCCGGCCGGTCCGCGCTCGCACACCGAGCCCGGCAGCAGCCAGATGCCCAGGTCTCCGGCCAGCGCGGCCAGTTCCTTGACCCGAGGGCCGTCCAGGGGCTCGGCGATCTCCCGCAGCTGCTCGTGCGCCTGATCGCCGGGAGCGTCGACGCCGCACAGGTGCAGCTCGGGGAAGACCGACATCCGGGTGTGCGGGAAGCGGGCCAGGATGCTCTCCGCCTCGGCCGCGAAACCGGCGAACGGCGTATGAGCGAGCCGCGGGGGGAGCTGGGCGAGCGCCAGGGGCAGGGGGCGGGACATGAACGTGAAACTAGTTCAAGATGAGCAGTTAAACAAGAGTGCTCAAGATGAGCATTTTTCGGCGGTGGTCGGTGGACCTGGTTAGGGTGACGCCATGCCCGGCAGTGACAACGCCCCGACCACCGGCCTCACGGCCCCCGAACTCAGTGGCGTGCGCAGGCTGTCCGCCCTGGAAGCGGTCCGGGCCCGGATCGCGCTCGCCGTCGATCTGGGCCTGCTGTCCCCCGGCGACCGCCTGCCCGGCACCCCGCAGATCGCCCAGGCCCTCGACGTCAGCGAGATCACCGTCCGTCGCGCCCTGGTATCCCTGTGCGGCGACGGCGTTCTGGAGCGCCGTCGCGGGCGCGCCGGCGGCACGCTGGTCGCCGCGCACCCCACCCCCGGGACCGTCCTCACCACGGACGCCTACCGGACCGCCGGCGACGCCGTGCGTCGGCTGATCGACCACCGGCTCGCCCTGGAATGCGGCATCGCCCACCTGGCGGCGGTGCGGGCCTCCGACAAGGACCTGTCCGAGCTGGGGGAACTCATCGAGGAGATGGACCGCGCGCCCAGCTGGGCCGAGTTCCACAGCTGCGACGAGCGCTTCCACCTCCGGCTCGCCGAGGGGACCGGCATCTCCTCGATAACCGCTCCCTACGGCGCGGTGTTGCGCGAGCTCTACCGCTACTACCTGCCCTACCCCATGGACGCGCTGCGCGCCTCCAACCGCGAGCACCGCGACCTCCTGGACGCACTGCGTCGCCAGGACACCGCCGCAGCCGGGGAGGCGGCCCGGCACCATGTGGAAGCGCTGCACCAGACCATGTTCGTAGGCCTCCTCGGCACGTCCGCCCACCCCGGAACCGCCACCGCCGGCGACTGAAGTCGGCACGGGTCGATGTGCTCCGCCGGCGTTCGCCACACACGGTTCTCCATCTGCGCCCGGTCGCCCTGCGCGGCGACAGGCTCCTGGCCCTGGCGAGTCGCGCATACGATGCCGCCGACCGCGAGCCGGCCCGCGTTTCCAGTGACGTGATCACCACGGCGGCGGCCGGGGGCGAGGGCGCACGGCTCGCCGCGCAGCGGATCACCGCCGCGGCCGGGGCGGTCAGCAGCCCACCCACGCCTGCCGCGCCGACGGGCATCGGCTCCGGACGCCCTGCTCCCGCTCGGCTCTTTCCTTCCTGCACCGACGCCTTCTGCTGCCGCGAGCGGCGGCCGCGGGACGGATGCGACCGGCGCCGGCTTGCCCACAGTGGTGTTATCAAGGGTGTATGGAGGTATTCTCCGGACGCCCTCCGAGCCCGGGACGTCATCCGCCCGTCGGACGCTCGCGCAAAGGCCGCGCTTCCCGGACGGACCTGCGCAGTGCGGCCGGTCAGATGTTCCTCCTCCAGGTCGTCATCGTGGTCCTGCTGGTGGTGGCCGCGGTGGTGGGCATGGTGCTCCAGGCGGCGAGTGACGCTCTGCAGCAGGGGCGACGGGAGTCGGTCGTCGCAGCCCAGTCGTTCGCGAGTGCCCCTGGCGTGGCCGCGGCACTGCGGAGCCGGGACCCCTCAGCGGTGCTCCAGCCGCGGGCCGAGGCGGCGCGCAAGCGCACCGGCATGGATTTCGTCGTCGTCCTGAGCACGAAGGGGATTCGTTACACGTACCCGTATCCGCGGGAGATCGGGAAGAAGTTCGTCGGCGCCATCGCACCGGCGCTGAAGGGCCGTACCGTCATCGAGCAGGCCGGTGGGCCGCCTCTTCCCGCGGGCCGGGGGACGGCCGTGCAGGCGGTGGTCCCGGTGACCGACTCGCGCGGCAAGGTGGTCGGCCTGGTCTCCGCCGGAATCACGGTCAAGAACGCGGCGCGGCTGTGGCTGCCGCAGCTGCCGATCATCCTGGCCAGCGGCGCGGTCGCGCTGGCGCTGGCCATCACGGTAACGACGCTGGCGTCCCGGCGGCTGCGGCGGCAGACCTTTGGCCTGGCTCCGGTGGAGCTGGCACAGCTGTACGAGCACCACGACGCGGTCCTGCACGCGGTGCGGGAAGGGGTGCTGATCACCGACTCCGACGGACGGCTGCTGTTGGCGAACGACGAGGCGACGCGGCTTCTCGGACTGCCGGCTGACGTGCGGGGGCGCTCGGTGCGGGAGCTGGGACTGCCGGAGCCGGTCGTGAGCCTGCTGTCGTCGCCGGAGGAGGTCACCGACGCGGTGCTTCGCGTGGGGAACCGACTGCTGGCGGTGAACAAACGGCCGACGTACCCGCGGGGCGACCGGGGAGGCGGCGTGGTGACCCTCCGGGACACCACGGAGCTGGCGGAGATCTCAGGTCGGGCCGAGGTCGTGCGGGAGCGGCTGAACCTGCTGTACGAGGCCGGGGTGAGGATCGGGACGACGCTGGATGTGAGGCGTACGGCCCAGGAGCTGGCCGACGTGGCGGCGCCGCAGTTCGCCGACCTCGTGACGGTGGATCTGCTCGACGCGGTGCTGCGGGGGTGGGAGCCGACGCCGGAGGGCTGGCGGCATCTGCGCCGGGCGGCGATCGGCGGGGAACAGCGGATGATGCCGGTATATCCGCTGGACGAAGTGATCGCGCTCTCGCCCCGCACCCCGCAGATGCGGGCGCTGCAGGAGGGGCGGGGGATGCTGGAGACGGACCTGGGCCGGGCACACGGCTGGCGGGAACAGGACCCGGAGCGCGCCCGGAAGGCCCTGGAGGGCGGGCTGCGGTCGCTGGTGGCCGTGCCGCTGCGGGCGCGGAACGTGCCGCTGGGCGTGGCGAACTTCTACCGGACGGCGGATTCCCCTGCGTTCGGGCCGGACGATCTCACCTTCGCGGAGGAACTGGCCGTGCGGGCGGCGGTGGCCATCGACAACGCCCGGAGGTTCACCCGGGAGCACGCGATGGCGGTGGCGCTGCAGCGCAGTCTGCTGCCGCGAGGACAGCCGGAGCAGGACGCGCTGGAGGTGGCCTGGCGGTATCTGCCCTCGGAGGCGGGGGTGGGCGGGGACTGGTTCGACGTCATCCCGCTTCCGGGCGCCCGCGTGGCCCTGGTGATGGGTGACGTCGTCGGTCACGGGCTGCACGCGGCGGCGACGATGGGGCGGCTGCGCACCGCTGTGCTCAACTTCTCCACCCTGGACCTGCCCGTGGACGAGGTGCTCGGGAACCTGGACGACCTGGTCGTGCGCATGGACAACGAGAAGGACATGGGTGATGCCGTGGATGGCCGCGAAGGGGAGGCGGTGACCGGAGCGACCTGTCTGTACGCGGTGTACGACCCGGTGGCGGGGACCTGCACGACGGCCCGTGCGGGACACCCGGAACCGGTGGTGGTGCGCCCGGACGGGACGGTCACCTGCCTTGGTGTGCCGGTCTCGGCACCCCTCGGTCTGGGCGGCTACCCCTTCGAGAGCGCCGAGGTGTCCCTGCCGGAGGGTTCACAACTGGTGCTGTACACCGACGGCCTGGTGTTGAACCACACCGACGACTTCGACATCGGGATGGAGAGGCTGCGCCGGGCTTTGGACGGGTCCGGGAAACGCACTCCGGAGGAGACGTGTCAGGCGGTGATCGACGCGCTGAAGCCGTCCCGCCCCTCCGACGACGTCGCGCTGCTGACGGCACGTACCCGGATGTACCCGCGCTCGCGCGTGGCCGAGTGGGACGTGCCGCCCGATCCGGCGTTGGTGCCCTCGGTGCGGGCGCGCTGCAGGGAGACGTTGCGGGAATGGGGGCTGGAGGAGATCGGATTCGCCACGGAGCTGATCGTCAGCGAGTTGGTCACGAACGCGATCCGGTACGGCTCTCCGCCGATCGGCGTGCGGCTGTTGCACGGACGCTGTCTGATATGCGAGGTCTCGGACGGCAGCGGTACCTCGCCGCGCCTGCGGCGGGCGGCGGCCACGGACGAAGGGGGGCGGGGGCTCTTTCTGGTGGCGCAGTTCGCGCAGCGGTGGGGAACCCGGTACACGAACCGTGGCAAGGTCATCTGGACGGAGCAGCTTCTTCACGACGGCGAATCCGCCGCCTCGGGCCCCGCACCGGTCGACTTCCTTCTCGACCAGTTCGACCTCGACCAGTTCGATGATCCCGGTTTGTGAGCCGATGACCTCGAGCGCCCTGCAGGTCGGCAGGCCGGACTCCACCCGGTCTGATGCTGACAGCTTGCGGACCGGGAGGCAGCGATCAGCGCTCCGACCTCCCGCACGAAGCGCGAAGAGAGCCGGCGTCGGGCTCAGCGACCTGCCGTCCACCCGGCATCCCCGCACGCCGCCGTCCGCAGGAGTGCGAATGACGCTCCCCGGAGCGATGCCTCGAAGCAAGGGCTGCCGGAGCCTGTGAACAAGCCCCGGTCGGCCCAGATCACTCCGTGCTGGGCAGGCACTCGGCGAGCAGGTCGACGACGTCCCGCCAAGCTCGCTGCGCGTGCTGAGGGTGATAAGCGACCCCCGGACGCACGACGTGGTCGACCGGTGGGTGATGGAAGGCGTGCACGGCGCCGCCGTAGACCACCAGGCGCCAGTCGACGCCCGCAGCCCGCATCTCGGCGGTGAACGCGTCCCGTTGCGCGGGCGGCATGATCGGGTCTTCCGACCCGACCCCGGCCCACACCGGGCAGTGAATGCGCGCCGTCTCGCCCGGTCGGCCCGTGGTCAGTCCGTTGACTGTCGCGATCGCTCGCAGATCGACGCCGTCGCGCCCGAGTTCCAGCGCGATTGCGCCCCCGGTGCCGTAGCCGACGGCGGCGATCCGGTTCGGGTCGGTCCGCGGCTCGGCGCGGAGCACGTCGAGCGCCGCGTGGCCGATGCCTCGCATCCGGTCGGGGTCGGCGAGCAGCGGCAGGCAACGGGCCAGCATCTCCTCAGGGTCGGCCAGATAGCGCCCGCCGTGGAGATCGAAGGCCAGCGCCACGTATCCCAGCTCGGCGAGCGCATCGGCCCGGCGGCGCTCGACGTCGCTGAGCCCCACCCCCTCGGGCCCGACCAGGACCGCGGGCCGGCGGTCGGCACCGGCCGGGAGCGCGAGATGGCCGATCATCGTCAGGCCGTCGGCCGCGTATTCGATCGTGCGCGTTGCAACCGTCGTCATGAGCCTGGACTGTAGTGATCGTCGAGCCCGGTCGGGCCGGTGTTCTGCCACCGGCAGAAGAAAGGTCTCCGGCGTATTCCGGAACCACCCCGCCGGCGGTTCAGCTCAGCTTGTTCTCGACCTGGAGGCGGGTGAGGGTGCCCTCGATGACCTGATGCCGGGTCCGGCAAGCCACCGTCGCTCGGGACCACAGGCATTCAGCCAGTTCCGATATCCGACTCCACCATGGGCGCGCAGCCGGGACGGCATCTCAAGCGCCACGAGTGCTTCCGCCAAGGGCACGCGGTGGGTCTGACCGTCGGCGGACTCCTCGCCTACGTCGACCACCACTGACGTGCACCTGATGCCGGCCTTCACCGACCCTGAGGCGGTCATCAGGGCTCGACTGCGCAGACACCCGAACGCTAGTTCTTGGTTGCTCACGGCATGCATCACGAAGAAACCCCCGATTCGTCTGCTCCCTGCCTGCTTTTTGCAGGTCAAGGGCGGTCTTCGGAGGTTGCCTCGTTGCGTTCGGTCAGATGTCGCAAGGTGCGCGAGGGCTCACACCGACGCGGTGCCGACCTTTCCGGTGCCGAGCGAAACCAGGCCGCCGGGTCAGCCGGGCATGGGGTGGTGCGCCCGGGCGAACTGCTCCACGATGGCGGCGCAGAAGGCGGGCAGGTCGGCAGGGCTGCGGCTGGTGACCAGCTGCCCGTCGACGACCACCTCCTCGTCGGCGACGACCTCCGCGCCGGCGTTGCGCAGGTCGGTGCGGATGCTGGGCCAGGACGTCAGGCGGCGGCCGCGCACGGCGTCGGCTTCGACCAGGGTCCACGGGCCGTGGCAGATCGATGCGACCGGTTTCCCGCTGGCCATGAAGTCCTTGACGAACTGCACCGCGTCGCGGTCCATGCGCAGCTGGTCCGGGTTCATGGTGCCGCCGGGCAGGAGCAGGGCGTGGTAGTCGTTGACGGAGGCGTCGGCGACCAGGCGGTCCACGGGAAAGGTTCCGGCCGCGTTGAGGTCGAACTGCCGGGCCTGTATCTCACCGGGGTGGAGCGAGAGGATCTCGGTCTTCGCCCCCGCGCCCTGCAGCGCACCGCGCGGCTGGTCGAGTTCCACGCGCTCGACGCCGTCGGTGGCCAGAATCGCCACGCGCATACCTTGGAGTTCCTGTGTCATGGTGCGGCTCCCTTCACGAGTCACTGGTTGTGCGGTGCGGGCGGCAGGGACACCCGGCACGGGCGTCGACTCGCTGGTGTCCGTCCAGGCGGTCTGCCGCCTTGTCCGGTACGGGTTCACGAGTCACGAGTCACGAGTTCACGAGTTCACGAGTTCACGAGCACGAGTTCGCGAGTTCGCGAGTTCGCGAGCACGAGTTCGCGAGTTCACGAGTTCGCGAGTTCACGAGTTCGCGAGTTCACGAGTTCGCGGGAGACGATCCAGGGCGGCTCGGCCTCCCCGGCCCGGCTCCCGCCGTACATCCGGCCTCGATCCGGCCGGACAACTGCTCGTCGCCCGCCTTGACGTCGGCCTGCGTCGGCCCGTCCGCAGCCGACGTTCCGGCTTCTGCACCCGGCACGCCGTAGGCGAAGGCGGCCGCCCTCCAGGCCGTCGTTCGCTCCCGCCCGCGCCACCATCGGCTGTCACCCGGTCGAGTATTCGCAGAGCCCCCTGCCGAGCGCCTCCTCACCCCAGGCCGAAAAGGGGCACCCCCTCTTCCCCTGGCAGAGCAGCACGTCCCCGCGCAGGCACCCGTCGGCCGATTCGTCCGGCTGCCGACCGTCCGGCTGGCCGTCCGTCCTCCGTTCTCCGTCCTCCACTCTCCGCCCTCCCTTCCCTCCTCCGCCCTCCCTCCTCCGCCCTCCCTCCTCCGTCCGCCGGCCTCCCTCTTCCCTCCTCCGCCCTCCCTCCCCCTCCTCCGTGCCGGCCCCTGCACGGCATCGCAGCGCCTCGAACGAGAATCGCCGGCCGGACGACACGGCCGGCCCGGGGAGTGCGGGACTGCATCGGGGGGCCCGGAGGAGACCGGAATCCCCGGCAGACCGGGCACCGGCGTCGCCCCTGGCCGGGCGGGGGCCGTCCGCACTTGTACCAGCAGGCCTATCGAGCCCACCGCTTTTCCTCCCGCCGGGAGCACACAGGGCGGGGGCCGCATCCGGAGCATGGAAGCGTCAGATGTCACTCGGCCTCCGCTGAGGCGCATGCACCATGACCCGCATTCACTCCGGCCTGATCACGGGAACCCACGTTTCACGTCTCGGTCGGCCCTGGTCGAGTCGTCACTGGGATGCGGGCCGGACACCGCGTGAGATCACCGGAGAATCGCATGACACAACCGACAGTTCCCCCGGCCGGCACGCCCGTGGACGTGGAAGGCAAAGCGCAGCGGCCGTTCTTCGAGCACGCCGCCATGGCGAGGGCGTATCCCGGCGGCAGGATGACGGTGGGCGCCATCACGCCCCTGGAGGGCTTCGACGGGCCCGTGCCGTCCCTGGCCGGGCACATCGAGCGGATCCAGCAGGCCGAGCGGGCCGGCTTCGCCTCGGTGTGGGTCCGTGACGTGCCGCTGCTGGACCCGGGCTTCGGTGACGCCGGGCAGGTCTTCGACCCGTGGGTGTACCTGGGGCAGCTCACCGCCCGCACCACCTCGATCACCCTGGGGACCGCCAGCATCGTCATGCCGCTGCGGCATCCCCTGCACACCGCCAAGGCGGCGGCCTCGGTGGACCAGCTGTCAGGCGGACGGCTGCTGCTCGGGGTGGCCACCGGTGACCGGCCCGTGGAGTTCCCGGCCTTCGGCCAGGACCTGGACCGCCGGGCCGAGAGGTTCCGGCAGTCGCTGGACTACTTCCGTATCGTCCTCGAACACCGTTTCCCGCACGTGGAGTCGCCGCTCGGCCGCATGCGCGGCACCGATCTGCTGCCCAAGCCGGTGTACCAGCGAATCCCCGTACTGATGACGGGACGCGGCAGGCAGGACGTCCGGTGGATCGCCGACAACATGGACGGCTGGCTGTACTACACCCCACCGCTCCAGCAGCAGGCCGAGAACATCGAGCGGTGGCGGGAGCTGACCCGGGGCGACGGAGGTGGGTTCAAGCCGTACGCCCAGGCCACCTATCTGGACCTGGCCGCGGACCCGATGGCCCTGCCCCGGCGCATCCACCAGGGCTTCTCGGTGGGCCGGGTGTCGTTCCTGGCGATGATGCGGGCCTGGCAGGACATCGGCATCGACCAGCTGATGATCAACTTCAAGCACAGCCGCCGCCCGGTCGCCGACGTGATCGACGAACTGGCCGAGCACGTGCTGCCGCACTTCCCGCCCGGGCGCTCCGGGGCGCGCGGCGAGCAGCGGCGGCCCGTGGGGCGGACCGGGCCCTGAGGCGGAAAGCCCCCTGCGGACCTGGAGGACACCCCCTGCGGCCCGGTGTGACAGGGGCGGGCTCAGTCCAGGACCACCCCGGACGACCGCTCCTGCGCGTAGTCGCACGTGCCCTCCGCCCGGAACTGCAGGGCCGCCCTGGTCACCTCCGCGCCGAGGCCGCGCAACTGCTCCGCGACCGCCTGGTCGGTGAGGTGTCCGTCGCGGTCGAAGACCCGGGAGGACCGCGGGACCGCGAACACCAGCGGTACGGCCCAGCCGCGCATCGACCGGACGATGAACTCCATCGCGTTGATCGCCTGCAGGCCCTGCACTCCACCGGCGGTCGTCAGCATCCCCACGGGTTTGTTGCTCAGGTAGGGCGGGTCGTGGTCGGCCAGGAGGGCGAGCCAGTCCACCGCGTTCTTGAACGCGCCGCTGACCGACCCGTGGTACGTCGGGCTGCTCCACAGCAGGGCGTCGGCGGCCTGGACGGTGTCCGCGAGTCTGCGGGCGGACGGAGGAATCCCGTGCTCGGAGGTGTAGAGCGGAAGATCCAGCCGCTTGAGGTCGATCACCTGGGTGCCGGCGCCCGCCCCGGCCGCCCCCTCGACCGCCACACGCAGTGCGGTGAGGCTGGTCGACGGGGTGCGCAGCGAACCCCCCATTCCGACGACGAGCGGGCGGCGCGCCATCCTGTCAACTCCTTCAGAGCATCTCCAGGGGCGTGGGGCCGCTGGGCGGCGGGAACGCCTCGTCGAGGGCGTCGAGTGCCTCGGGGGGAAGGTGGAGGTCGACCGCGCCGCGGTTCTCCCGAACGTGGTCGGGGGATCCGGAACGCGGGATCGCCGCCACCCCCTGGGCCAGCACCCAGGCGAGTGCCACCTGGGCGGGCGTGGCGCCGAGGGACCGGGCCACGGCGCCCAGAGCGGCGGACTTCAGCAGCCGCGCCTGCTCGATCGGGGAGTAGGCCACGACCGTCACCCCGGCCTCGCGGCACCAGGGGAGCAGATCCCACTCGATGCCGCGCCGGGAGAGGTTGTACAGCACCTGGTCGGTGGCCACGGCGTCGCCGCCGGGCAGCGCGGTCAGCTCCACCATGTCGGCGACGTCCAGATTGCTCACGCCCCAGTAACGGATCTTCTCCGCCTCCAACAGGTCGGTGAATCCCGCAAGCGTCTCCTCGAGGGGCCACCTGCCCCGCCAGTGCAGCAGGTAGAGGTCCAGCCGTTCCGTACCGAGCCGCCGCAGGCTGCGCTCGCAGGCGGCGACGGTGCCCTTCCGGTCGGCGTGGCCGGGCAGCACCTTGCTGACGAGGAAGACCTCCTCGCGGCGTCCACGGAAGGCCTCCCCGACGAGCTCCTCGGCTGCGCCGTCGCCGTACATCTCCGCCGTGTCGACGACGGTCATGCCCAGCTCGACACCCAGCCGCAGGGCGGCGATCTCCTCCTCCCGCCGTGCCGGGTCCTCACCCAGGTACCAGGTGCCCTGCCCGAGCGCCGCGATCTCCTCACCGGAAGGTAGTGCGATCGTTCCCGCCAGTTCCGCAGACATCTCGTGCCTCCCGTCCGCCGCGGATCCCTGTCACGTGCACCCGCGCCCGGGTGTCACGCGCACCCGCACCGAGTGCCCAGGCCCGCGCCTCCCAGACAACCGGTGTCGCATGCGTCGCGGGGAGGGTCAGGAGGGGCGAGCGGACCGCGCCGGGAGCGCGCCGGGACCCGGTGCGCGGTCGCGCGACGCGACGGCGACGGAGACGACGGCGCCGCAGGAGAGGACCGCCGCGAAGCCGATCATCGCGGTCTGCACGGCGAAGTGCCGCAGGGCGATGCTGAACAGGACGGAGGGCAGGCCCATCCCGACGTACGAAACCACGAAGAACATGGCGAGGACCCCGGCGCGTGAGGCGGGCTCGGCCACCGAAACGGCACGTTCGACGCCTCCCTTGAACAGCAGCCCGGAGCCGGCTCCCGACAGGGACACGGCGACCAGGTAGAGCCAGAGCGCCGGGTGGTAGAGGGCGACGGCGCACAGGACCAGGCCGACCGGGAAGACCACCGCACCCACGGTCAGGACCCGGGGCAGCGGGAGGCGTCCCAGCACCAGTTGGGCGGCCGCCGCGGAACCGAACATGAGGAAGGCCGCCAGGCCGGCCACGAGGTGCGAGTCGGTGTGCAGGGTGCCGTGGAGCACGCTCGCCCCGAGGGAGGAGATCAGGCCGAGGATCGCGAAGGCGAAGGCGCCCAGGGCGCCGGCCGCGCCGAACGACCGGCCGCCGCCGGGGCGCAGGACGAACCTGCTGGGCGTTTCGGCCGCGGGCAGCTCAAGGTCGACGGTCTCCGGGGTGCACAGCACCAGCGCCAGGCAACCCGCCATGGCGAGCCCGAAGATCGCCTGGGTGGTGATCAGCGGCTCGGGGAGCCACTCGGCGGCGGCTCCGGCGATCAGGGGTCCGGAGGCCAGGCCGCCGAGGTTGGCCGCGGTGGCCACGATGCCGGGCAGCACCGAACCCGTCCGTTCCGGGCGCGCCTCGTGGTGGAGGTCGTGCAGGTACGTCGTCGCGGTCGAGGCCATCAGCCCCAGTCCGACACCGTTCAGGATCCTGCCCGCGATCAGCCCCGGCAGGTCCCGCCACAGGATCAGTACGACCGACGCGACGATGCCGACCAGCAGCGCGGGGACGATGATGCGCCGCCGGCCGAGCCGGTCCGACAGGTGTCCCAGTCCGAGGAAGGCGGCCGCCGCGCCCACGACCATCGAGGCGTACGCCACCGTGACCGTGGTCGCGCCGAAGTGGTCCCGGGCCTCGTACAGCGGCCACAGCGGGGTCGGCGCGGTGCCGAAGGCCATCAGCACGGTGAAGGCCACCGCCACGAACCAGAAGCCGGTCGCGTGCGGGGCCCGGCGCCGGCGCCGGGCGGGGGCGCGGGGCGGCAGGTCGGCGGGGGCGGGTGCCGGAATCCGGTGGGCCGAGTCGCCGGGAGCGGGGGCGAGGAACCCGTGCGCCGGGTCGGCCGGAGCAGGTGCCGGAATCAGGCGGGTCGAGTCGGCCGGAGCGGGGGCCGGGATCAGGCGGGTCGGGTCGGCCGGAGCGGGTGCCGGAATCAGGGGGGTCGGGTCGCCGGGAGCGTCGGCTGTGGGACGGCTCAGCGGCGTGGGAACGGCAGGCAGGGGTATCCCTCCTCAGGCGGAAGTGGATGACACCTTCCATCCTCCTCACCAGCCGTGATCAATGCCAACGAATGTTTTTGCTGGGATCGAGCAATGCGAGTGATACTTCTCGTATGGAGCTACGTCAGCTGGAGCACTTCATCGCGGTCGCCGAGGAGCTGAGTTTCACGCGTGCCGCCCGACGGCTGCACGTGGTGCAGTCCGGGGTGTCCGCCGCCATCCGCTCCCTGGAGCGCGAGCTCGGCTGCGCGCTGTTCGAGCGCACGTCGCAGCAGGTCCGGCTCACCGGGGCGGGCGCTGCGCTGCTGCCGGAGGCGCGGGCCACCCTGCACGCCGCCCAGGCGGCCCAGGACGCCGTGCGCGCCGCACAGGACACGCTGCGCGGCACGGTGAACGTGGGCGCCATGGCCTCGGTGGAGGTGGTGGACCTGCCTGCGCTCCTCGGTCAGCTGCACGCGCGGCATCCGGCGATCGACGTCCGGCTGCGGCTGGCGACGACCGGCTCGGCGGGACTGGCGCACGCGCTGCTCCGCGGGGACCTGGACGTGGCCTTCCTGTCGCTGCCCGAGCACAAGCCCGCCGGGATCGACGCGCGGGAGCTGGCGACCGTGCCGCTCGTCCTGGTGGTGAGCGCCGGCCATCCGCTGGCGCAGCGGGACGAGGTGGCACTCGCGGACCTCGCGGGGGAGCCCTTCGTGGACTTCCCGCCGGGCTACGGCAACCGCGAGGTGGTCGACCGGGCGTTCGCGGCGGCGGGCGTCGTACGACGAGTGGCGCTGGAAGTGCCCGACATCGACATGGGGGCGGCACTGGTCCGGCACGGTCTGGGCATCGCCTTCCTGCCCGCGTTCGCCGTGGCCCGCACCCCCGGTCTGCACGTCCTGGACGTGCTGGACGTCGACGGCACCATGCTCCGCTGGAGCATGCATCTGGGTACGTCGTCGACACGGCGGCCGAGCTCGGCCCTGCGGGCGCTGCTCGACCTGGTCGACCTCCACGTCATCGCCCTGTGACGGCCCGGGCCCGAGCGGCCGGTGCGAGTCGGACGCGGCGGGCCGCGCCGGCTGCCGCGGCCTCCGCTGACGCCGGCGCTCCGTGACGCGGGCGGCGTGCCGAGGGCTCCTGGGTCACCCGGCGGATTCGACGGCCTTGGAGAAGTCCGTGCCGAGCTGGGACATCAGGTGGTTGAACTCCTTCTCGCTGATCGCCTCCCGGAGCACGGCCAGTACGGTCCGCACACCCCGGTCGGCTTCCTCCTCCTTGAGCATGGTGCGTTCGGCCACGCGCTGCACGCTGTCGTAGTGGCCGAAGCGCTCGATGCGGTCGGTGGTCCCCCGGCGCACCGCCTCCGCGAGGCCCCGCGGAAGCTCGGTGATGAGGTCCCTGGCCTCCCCCCGGCTCAGCCTGTGGGCCAGCGTCTCGAGCGTGGCCCAGGTCAGGTCCGCCGCCTCCTGCCGGCTCAGTTGGGTGCGCTCGGCCACGGTACGGACGAATTCCTGCTCATCCATGCGTCGTCCTCCTTCGCTGCTGTGGTGCGACGAACGGCGCGGCCCCTCTGCCAGCCTGCCACGCCGACCCGGCCCACGCCTGCGCACGGACGGCGGTGGCCACGGCCACCCGCGGCGCGAGGCCTCCGTGCACGTGGTGTGCAGGGCCGCGCCGGTGGACGGAACGGGCCACAACGGAGGGCATCGGCAGGTGTGAGCGGGTCCGGCCGTGGAAACCCGAGGTGCCCGACCCCACGGAGGCGCCATGAACGCCGATGTCACTACCCAGGGACGCCCCATCGCCACGGTCAATCCGTACACCGGTGAAAGAGTCCGGGAGTTCCCGGCCATGAGCCCGCAGGACGTGGAAGGCGCGATCGACGCGGCGCACCGCAGCTTTCCGGACTGGCGCGCCCGGCCGACGGCCGACCGTGGGGCTGTCGTGCAACGCGCCGGCCGGCTCATGAGGGAGCGCAAGGAGGAACTGGCGCGGCTGCTGACCCTCGAGGTCGGCAAGCTGATCAATTCGAGCCGCGCAGAGGTCGACCTCGCGTCCGACATCCTCACCTACTACGGCGAGCACGGCCCCGAGCTGCTGGAAGAGCGCCCCCTGCCGGTGCCCGACGGCACCGCCGTGCTCGTGAACGAGCCGCTCGGCGTCCTTCTGGGTGTGATGCCGTGGAACTTCCCGCTGTACCAGGTGGTCCGGTTCGCGGGTCCGAACCTCGTCCTCGGCAACACGATCCTGCTCAAGCACGCGAGCAATTGCCCCCAGTCCGCACTGGCGATCGAGCAGCTGTTCAAGGACGCGGGTGTGCCCACCGGCGTCTACACCAATCTCTTCGTGCGGGGCAGGGACGTCGGGAAGATCATCGATGACGCCCGGGTGCAGGGCGCGTCACTGACCGGAAGCGAGCGGGCGGGCATGAGCCTGGGCGAGATCGCCGGCCGCAATGTCAAGAAGTCCGTCCTCGAACTGGGTGGCAGCGATCCCTTCGTCGTGCTGGACGCTCACAACCTCGAACGCACCGTGTACGCGGCGTTCCTCGGCCGGATGGGCAACAACGGGCAGTGCTGCGTGGCGGCCAAGCGCTTCATCGCCCTTGCCGACGTCTACGACGACTTCCTCGCCGGGCTGCGTGACCGGATGAGCGAGGTGCGACCGGGGGATCCGGCCGACCCCGCCACCACGCTCGGCCCGCTGTCCTCCGAGGCCGCGGCCGAAACCCTGATGGAGCAGGTCCGCGACGCCGTGGACAAGGGAGCCACGGTGGTGCTGGGCGGCGGGCGGCCGGACCTGCCGGGCGCCTTCGTCGAGCCGACCATCCTCACCGACGTCACACCGGACATGCGGGCCTACCGGGAAGAGCTCTTCGGCCCCGTCGCCACGGTCTACCGGGTCGCCGACGAGGACGAGGCCGTGGCATTGGCCAACACCTCTCGCTACGGCCTGGGAGGCGCGGTCTTCGCCGCCGACCCGGAACGTGCTCGCGGGGTCGCGGACCGGCTGGAGGCGGGCATGGTGTGGATCAACCACCCGACCGCGTCCCGGCCGGAGCTGCCCTTCGGCGGCATCAAGCGCTCGGGCTACGGGCGCGAACTCGGCGACATCGGCATCGTGGAGTTCGCGAACCGCAAGCTCGTGCGTTACGTGGACGCCGACGCCCCGATCGGAGAGGTGCTGGGCTGACCTCCGAGCCCGTCGACCGCGCTCGCCGGATGCCGACCGCCGCACGAGGCCGCCCGGGCTGCGCTTGCCCGGGCGGCCTCGTGCGGGTGGGACACGGCTCAGCCGTCGGCCCCGGCAGGGGTCGTGGTGGTGGTGAAGCCCTCCTTCTTGTTGGCGTTGATGGCGAACTCGTTGGTGAAGGTCTTGCCGAGGTCCACCGTCGAGGTCACGGTCCCGACCAGCTTCTCCGTGGCCAGGCTGGTCTTCGGACCGCCGGCCGGCATGATTCCGTCGGGCAGGAACTGGCCCTTGTCCTCGTTCAGGGCCGTGACGTAGTCGGCCTTGGTGACCAGCTGGTTCTCCACGTACGACGCCGGCATCTTGTTCGCGATGTCGGCGGCGCTGTGGTCGTGGATCCAGTGCATGGTGGCCACGAGCGCGTCGACGACCTTCTGCACCGCGGCCTTGTGCGAGTTCACCCAGTCGGTACGGGCGATGACGCTCGCGGCCGGGAACGCACCACCCAGCGCCGCCTTGGCGCCGTCGGTGGTGGCCAGGTCGATCGCGGAGGCGCCGACGCCCTTCTTCTGGATCGCGGCGACCGTCGGCTGGGTCGTCATGACGCAGTCGGCCTTGCCGTTCTGCAGCGCGGCGACGGCGGTGGAGCCGGCACCGACCGCGAGCCGGTGGTACTGGCCGGTCCTGAGGCCCTTCTTCGCCGCCATGAACTGGGTGAGGGTGTCGGTGCCCGAGCCCAGGTCGGTCACTCCGAGCGTCTTGCCCTTGAAGTCCGCGGCCGACTTCACACCGCTGCTCTTGGTGCACATCTCCCGCTCGCCCGGCGCGCCGGACAGCTGGACGACGTCCTCGACCGCCTTGCCCTTCGCCTGGAACTCGATCGTGTGGTTGTACCAGGCGCCGGCCATGTCGACCTGTCCCGATGCCATGGCCTCCTCGGCTCCGACACCGCCGTTCTGCTCGGTGCTCAGCTCGACCTTGACGCCGTACTTCTTGTAGAAGCCGAGGCTCTCGGCGAGCTGATAGGGCAGGTAGATCTGCTTGTCGATGCCGCCGACCATGAGGCGGACGGTGGGGGTGCCGCCGGCGCCGGACGATCCGGAGTTACCGGAACACGCGGTGGCGCCGCCGAGGGCGAGGACGGTGACGATGGACGCGGTGAGGGTTCTCTTGAGCATGGCGAGGCATACACCTTTCGGGACTGCGGGAACCGCCGTACGGGAGTGCGGGGAAGGAGAGAGGGGGATACGGGCCCGAGGACAGGGCTTCAGAGGACGTTCGCCTCGGAGGGGGACGGCGGGCGCCAGGAGAGCAGCCGGTGTTCGAGCTTGCCGATCAGCCACTCGGCACCGAGCACGATCACCGCGATGACCAGCATCGTGGCGAACACGCCGTCGGGGTCGAAGTTGTTCTGCGCGGTCTTGATGACCAGGCCCAGTCCGCTCTGGGCGCCGAGCACCTCGCCGACGAGCGCGCCGACGATGGCGAAGCCGAAGGCGCTGTGCAGGCTGGCGATGATCCAGGTCAGCGCGGAGGGCACGATGACGTGCCGGGTGATCTGCGTCCGGGAGGCGCCCAGCACCCTGACGTTGGCGAGGACGTTGCGGTCGACCTCGCGGACTCCCTGGAAGGCGTTGAAGAAGACGATGAAGAACACCAGCACCGCGGCGAGCAGGATCTTCGGGGTCACGCCGATGCCGAAGGCGACGATGAAGATCGAGCCGAGGACGATGCGCGGGATGGCGTTGACCATCTTGATGTAGGGGCCGAGCACGTCGGACAGGTAGCGGCTCTGCCCGAGCACGACGCCGAAGACGACCCCGGTGAGGGAACCCGCGGCGAAGCCGACGAGCGCTTCCTCGATGGTGGTCCAGATGTTCTGGTAGAAGGAGCCGAACTGGGTGCCGTGCTGGAAGAGGTCGATCAGCCGCTGCCAGATTCCCGACGGCTGGCCGAAGAAGAACGGGTCGACGATGCCCCAGGTGGTGAACGCCTGCCAGCCGCCGATCACAAGGACCGCGAGGCCGATACGGCCGGCCCACACCAGGGCCCGGCGTCGCCGGGCGGCACGCTGCGCGAGCAACGCGGCGGGGCTTTTCCCGCCCTGGGTGCCGCGGGTGGCGGATGCCGTGGACGTGGTACTCATTCCTTGCCTCCGGCGGTGAGTGCGTAGGCGCGCTCCACCTCTTCGCGCAGCGTGTCCCAGATGTGGTGCTGGAGTTCGACGAAGCGGGGCTGGAAGCGGATCTCCTGGACGGAGCCGCGCGGGCGGGGAAGGTCGATGTCGAAGACCGCCTTGACCGAGCCGGGGCTGGAGGTCATCACGACCACCCGGTCGGCCAGTGCGACGGCCTCGTCCAGGTCGTGGGTGATGAAGATGACGGACGGCCGGATCTGCTCCCACAGGCTCAGCAACTCGGTCGACATGATCGCCTTGGTCTGCACGTCCAGGGCACCGAACGGCTCGTCCATGATCAGGATCTTCGGCTCGTTGATCAGCGCCGCGGCCATGGCCACGCGCTTGCGCATACCACCGGACAGCTGGTGGGGGTAGCGGTCCTCGAACCCGGCGAGGCCGACCCGGCGCAGCCAGTCGCGTGCCGAGGCCTGCGCCTGCTGCTTGGGCACCCTGCGGAAGACGGGACCCATCAGCACGTTGCCGAGGACGGTCTTCCAGGGCAGCAGCGCGTCGGTCTGGAACATGAAGCTGACGCCGTCGGTGATGCCGTCCACCTCGCGTCCGCCCACCTTGACCGAGCCCTCGCTGGGCCGGTCGAGCCCGGAGACCATGCTCAGTGTCGTGGACTTGCCGCAGCCGGTCGGGCCCACCACGGCGCAGAACTGCCCCGGCTCCACGGTGAACGAAACGCCTTGCAGCGCCGTGAACACCTCACCGGCAGGGGTCAGGAATCGCTTGGTGAGCCCGGATATCTCGATGCGCGCGTTCGCGTGGTCCGCCGCACCGGTGACTGGGCTCGTCGCGACATCGTTTCGCGAAGCCATAAGGGGGGCCGCTTCCTTCCTTCGTTCGGAGTTCCCCGGGGGTTCCTCGCGAGATTCATCGAGGCCCCTCGCAGACCGAGGAAGGCAGACGCTAGAGGCAGCCGCGTGTGACGTCGCCGTTTCCCGGCTATCTCGCGATAGTTGCGTAAACCGGGCTTCTGCTCGTTCTGCTCACCGGGCCGGGGGTGGGCAGCACCGCGGCCATCGGGCACAATCGCGCCACCCGGGCACGTGCATCGGCCGGCGCGGGACGACGCACGACCGGAACGAAGAGGCACCCGTGATACCCATCCGTACCCGAACAGGCCGCGGCGGGAAGCGGAGGCTGTCCACCCGGATCCTCGCCAACCAGCTGGTGATCCTCGCGCTCACCGGCGTGATCGGCTTCGTCCTGTTCGCCTTCGCGCAACGGGCCGAACTCGACCGCTCCTACGAACAGCGGGCCCTGGCGATCGCACAGACCACGGCCGCGGACCCGCAGATCCGGCACGCCATGGAACGCGGAGGCGGCGGCGACGTGGTGCGGACGGTCGCCGAACGGATGCGCCGGGCGTCCGGGGCGTCGTACGTCGTCGTGATCGACCTGCACGGCGTACGGCACTCGCACCCCATCCCCGCTCTGATCGGCGAGCCGGTGGACGAACCGATCGTGGTACGGGACGGCCGTACCCACGTCGGCGCCGACCAGGGCGCGACCGGGCGGTCCGCCAACGGCAAGGCGCCACTGCGCGGGCCCTCCGGCGCGCTGGTCGGCGAGGTGTCGGTGGGCATAGCGGAACACGACGTGCTCGGCGAGCTGTGGCGCGAGTTGCCGACCTTCGGGCTGTACGCCGGCATCGCCACCGCGGTCGGCGCGACCGCGGCCCTTGTGCTGGCCCGGCGTCTGAAACGGACGACGTTCGGCCTGGAGCTGGAGGAGATCGCCGGCCTGCTGCAGGACCGCGAGGCGATGCTCCACGGCATCCGGGAGGGCGTGGTCGCCTTCGACCCCGACGGGAGGATCACCGTGGTGAACGACGAGGCCCGGCGGCTGCTCGGTCTCGGCACCGCGCTCGGCAGCACCCTGGAGGAGGTGCTGCCCGAAGGCCGGCTGCGCCGCGCGCTGGACGGCACCCTGCCCGGGACCGACGTCAGCGTCCTGACCGACGACCACTGTCTCGCCGTCAACCGCATGCCGGTCACGCTGCACGGCCACGAACTGGGAGCCGTCGTCACCGTACGCGACCGCACCGAGCTGGTCGGGCTGCTGCGCGAACTGGACTCCGTGCGCGGGCTGACGGACGCTCTGCGGGCCCAGCAGCACGAGTTCACCAACCGGATGCACACGCTGGCCGGGCTGCTGGACATCGGCGAACACCGGTCCGCGTACGAGTACGCCATCGAGACGGCCCGCTCCGGGCAGGCACTGACCGAGGCCGTGCGCCGGCACATCGGCAACCCGCTGATGGTCGGACTCATCGTGGCCAAGACGACGGTCGCCGCCGAACGAGGGGTGCGGATCGTCCTGACGGAAGACTCCGCAATCGGAGCGGATCCGCCGCACCTGCGGCGTCTGCTGACCATCGTCGGCAATCTGCTCGACAACGCCATCGACGCGACGGCCGAGGCACCACCCGCCGACGGCGGACGCCGTATCACGCTGACCCTGGCCGAGGGCGACGAGCTGATCGTCGTACGCGTGGCGGACAACGGCCCGGGCATCGCCGCGGACACCTCCCAGTCGATCTTCGAGGACGGCTGGTCCACCCGCCCTGAGCGCGGCACCGCCCGCCGCGGCCTGGGACTGGCCCTGGTGCACCGGCTGGTGCAGCGGCACGGCGGCACCATCACGGTCGGCGAGGGCCCGGGCGCGGTGTTCACGGTCGAACTGCCGCTGCCGGACACGGCATCGGTGCCGCGGGGCGCGCTCTTCACGACGGCACTGGCGATGGGAGGTGAGGGCTGGTGATCCGGACCCTGGTGGTGGACGACGACTTCCGGGTCGGTCAGATCCACAGCGAGTACGTGCACCGGGTCGAGGGGTTTCAGGTGGTCGGCGAGGCGGCGACCGTGGCCGAGGCACTGACGGCGGCCCGATCCCTGCGCCCGGACCTGATGCTGCTCGACGTCTTCCTGCCCGACGGCAGCGGCCTCGACATCCTGCGGCAGCTCAGCCGGGACGAGGGCGATGCCCGCCCCGACGCCCTCATGATCACCGCGGACCACGACATAGCGTCCGTCCGTGCCGCGATGAAACTCGGTGCCCTCGGCTATCTGGTGAAGCCGTTCGGCTCAGCCGACCTCGCCGAACGCCTCGTCGCCTACCGTCGGCTCCGCGACCGCGTGGCCGCGCTCAGCCGGACGACCACCGCCGATCAGGCGGACGTGGACGCCCTGTTCAGTGCCGCCCGGCCGCCCGTGGTCCCCCGGGTCCCGGCCAAGGGCCACTCCGCGCCCACGCTCACCGCCATCCACCAGGCCCTGCGTACCGCCCGCACGGCCCTGTCGGCCGCCGAAGCCGCCGAGGCGACCGGCGTCTCCCGCGCCACCGCCCAGCGGTATCTGTCCTACCTCGTCAAGGAGGGCACGGTCCGCCTGCAACTCCGCTACGGCACCAACGGCCGCCCCGAACACCGGTACCGCATCGCGCGCTGAACGACCGCGAGCGCCGAACGGCGCTCCTGCCCGCGGACCGGCTGCCCCTGCGCGTCCGCTCGGCCGCCGCGGAGCCCCGCCGGGCTGCCCCGGCGGGGAGGGGACCAGGCAGGTCCGGGGCGCGGGCAGGCGCGGTCCGCGGGGATGACCGGCCCCGGAGTGAGGGAGCGTCCCCGCTCCCCTGGCGAGCCGCCGGCGCGGCGCCGTCCGCCGTATTCGCCCCGCTCGTCCTCGTCCCGGGGCCGTACCGGGACTTCGCTATGCCTTGTCCTGCATGGAGCGCCGTGCCGGGTTGCCCTGTTCGGCGGCCTTGGGGTCCTTCTCGTCGGCCTTGGCCCGCACCCCGTCGGCGATGCGCTTGCCGATGGTCTCGTCGATGTTGGACCAGTACGTGAAGGCCCGCTCGAGGACGGGCTCACTCACCCCGTTGAGGAGATGTCCGACGACGTTGTCGACCAGGCGGTCGCGGGCGGCGTCGTCCAGGACCTCACGGACCATGGTGCCGGGCTGCCCCCAGTCGTCGTCCTCCTGGTGGGAGACGTAGGCGGCGCGGGTGATCTCGCCGTCCGCGGTCCAGCTGGGCGGGGATCCGTAGTGCTCGGTGTCCGCCGCGGGGCCGCCCTTGGAGTTCGGGGCGTACACCGGGTCGGTCGTGTACCGGTAGGCCATCGCCCCGTCCTTGGAGTACGTGTGGACGTCGACGACGGGGGCGTTCACGGGCAGTTGCTGGTAGTTGGCGCCGATGCGGTAGCGGTGGGCGTCGGCGTAGGAGAACAGCCGGGCCAGCAGCATGCGGTCCGGGCTCGGTCCGATGCCGGGGACCAGATTGTTGGGCTGGAACGCCGCCTGTTCGATCTGGGCGTGGTTGTCGGTCGGGTTGCGGTCGAGCGTCATGCGGCCGACCGGGATGAGCGGGTAGTCGCCGTGCGGCCACACCTTGGTGAGGTCGAACGGGTTGAACCGGTAGCCCGGGGCCTCCCCGTAGGGCATGACCTGCACGTACAGCGTCCAGCTCGGGTGGTCGCCGTCCCGGATGTGCTCGAAGAGGTCCCGGGTGTGGTAGTCCGTGTCGACCGCGGCCATCTGGTCGGCCTCGTGCTGGGTGAAGAACTCGATGCCCTGGTCGGTCTTGAAGTGGTACTTCACCCAGAACCGCTCGCCCGCGGCGTTGATCCACATGTAGGTGTGCGAGGTGTAGCCGTTCATGTGGCGCCAGGTCCGCGGGATGCCGCGGTCGCCCATCAGCCAGGTGACCTGGTGGGCGGACTCCGGGGAGAGGGTCCAGAAGTCCCACTGCATGTCGTGGTCGCGCAGGTTGTTGTCCGCACGGCGCTTCTGGGACCGGATGAAGTGCTGGAACTTCATCGGATCCTTCACGAAGAACACCGGGGTGTTGTTGCCGACCATGTCGTAGTTGCCTTCGCTGGTGTAGAACTTCACCGCGAAGCCGCGCGGGTCGCGCCAGGTGTCCGGGCTGCCCCGCTCGCCGGCGACGGTCGAGAAGCGGGCGACCAGGTCGGTGCGGGTACCGGGCTGGAACACGGCCGCCTTGGTGTACGCGCTCACGTCGTGCGTCACCTCGAAGTGGCCGAAGGCGCCGCTCCCCTTGGCATGCGGCTGCCGTTCCGGAATCCGCTCTCGGTTGAACTGCGCCATCTGCTCGATCAGATAGGCGTCCTGCAGCAGGACCGGACCGTCGGGACCGACGGTCAGCGAGTGTTCGTCGCTCTCCGCCGGTGCGCCGGAATCAGTGGTGGTGTGGGGTCGGATCTCCGTCATGGGTCAGCCCTTTCGTGGTGCGTCGGCGTCCGAGCCGGGGCTCCTGGCACGCCGACGTCCGGTCGGTGCGGTGCGGCCGCCGTCGCCGCGCCGTACGCCGCGGACGCGGCGGGGACGGCCCGCGACGGCGTCTCGTTCCCACATGTGTCGCGTGACCCGGAGAATGCGAGTCAAACGCGCTCGTCCCGGCCCACCGGCGCCTCCCGGGACCCGGCCGGGCGCGGCGGGAGCGTGTTCCGGCCGTACGGGCTGGACCTGGTTTCGGCCGTACGGGCGGGACCTGGTTTCGGCCGTACGCGCTCAGGGGGCCCGTGGCGGGATCGCGACGACGGTCCCGGCGTCCGGGGCCGGGCCGGGCCGGGCCGGCCGGGCGGTGATGCCGTTCGCCGCGCGCCACGCGGGGGAAGCGGGTGTGCCTGGGGTTGCAGGTGGCCGGTCGGCGGCGTCTGCTGCAGGGGCGTGTGGGCCGCGCTCCCCGTGGGCCCGCCGCCCCGGAGCCGGTACGGGCCTACCGCGGGCGGGCGGGCATCGACGAGCACACCGGAACCGACCCCTGAGCCGCCCGGTACGACGCCACGGCCGCGTCCGGCACCGGGCCCCGGCCGGCCCGGTACGACGTCACCGCCCCGAGCGGCCGGTACGACCTCAGGGGCGGTGACGCAGTTCGGGTTCGGCGGGGGGCTCACCGGTGAGGCCGGTGATCAGTTCGGCGCACAGGTCGCGGAGTTTGACGTTGCGGTGCTGGGAGGCGGACCGGAGGATGTTGAACGCCGCTTCGGCGGTGCACCGGTTCTGGCCCATGACCACGCCCATGGCCTGGTCGATGACGCTGCGGGACTTCATCGCGGTCTGCAGTTGGTCGGCGAAGTCCCGCACGTCGGCCATCCGCTGGGCCAGCGCGATACCGCCGGTGGCCTGGGCGGCGAGCGGACGCACTGCCGTGCGGGCGGCCTCCTCCCCGAACGCGCGGGACGGCCCGGCGTAGAGGTTGAGGGCACCGGCGGTGTGCGTGTGGGCGGCGATCGGCAGCGAGAGGGAGGAGCGGACCCCGCTGGCCACCGCGAAGGCGGGGTAGTCTCCCCAGCGGCTCTCCCCGAGCATGTCGTCGACGACGACCTCCTCGCCGGTGCGCAGCGACTGCAGACAGGGGCCGTCGTCCAGCCCGTACTGCTTCTCGTCCAGCTCGGGGGCCGCGATTCCCGCGTTGACGACCGTGAGCGGCCGGCCGTCCCTCTCCAGCGTCACCCCGACCCCCAGGGCGTTGGACAGCTTCAGGGCGGCGTCGGCCAGCGCCTGGAGAAACCCCTCCAGCGAATCGGTTTCGAGCAGCCACTGGGTGATGCGGTTCTCGTCGTAGGCGTCTTCAGTACTCATCGAAATCCTTCACGAGGCCGGCGGCCCCTTGGTCGGCGTCGTGGGTGCCACCGAGGAATCGGAGATCCGGTCCGAAGGACACCCCGGTGCGGCCGCCGCTTCACACC
Source organism: Streptomyces sp. NPDC096012 (assembly GCF_040426375.1). NCBI lineage: Bacteria > Bacillati > Actinomycetota > Actinomycetes > Kitasatosporales > Streptomycetaceae > Streptomyces > Streptomyces sp. NPDC096012. The sequence goes on along the minus strand of NZ_JBEOTD010000005.1, from coordinate 42,762 downwards.
TGCACGCGTGCCGGATCAGCGCGGCTTTCCCGCAGTCCACCCGGGTTCCCCGCATGGTGGGCCTCACGCGCACCCCGCCCGATCGGGCCGCCGGTGCCGGCGGCGGGAGGGGGAACCGCTTCCGCCTCGCGCGTGCGGTGGGGCGCGTGGGCCGCGGCCCCGGTCAGGGCGGCGGTTCCGGGAGGCGGAGACTCGGCCGGAGCGTGAGCCCCGTCTCGGCTGCCGCGCGGCGGTCGGCCGGTGTGGGGCCGAGCCATTCGCAGAGCAGGACGGTGGCGTCGTCCTGCAGGTGGCCGTCGTGGTGCTCGACGACGGCCCTGGTGAGACGGCGCAGGGTCTCGGGGACCGGAAGGCCGTCGGCATGATGGCGGATGAGGAAGTCGATGAAACGGTCGAGGCCGAATTCGGTGCCCGCGCGCCGGGCTTCGGTGATGCCGTCGGTGTAGAGCACGATGCGATCGCCGGGTTCGAGCTGCTCGCGGCAGACGGCGGCCTCCAGACCGAGCCGGGTGCCCATGGGATGGGCGGGCGGGCAGCGCAGCCGGGTCGTCCAGCGGCCCCCGCGGATGAGCACGGGCGGGAGGTGACCGCGGTTGACCCAGCTCAGCACCCCGGTGACGGTGTCCAGATCGGCCAGCACGCCGGTCGCGTAGGAGCCGTCGGAGAACTGGTCGTGCAGCACCTTTTCGATGATCTCGGTGATCTCGACCAGGTCCGCGCCCTGCCGGCGGGCGTTGCGGCAGGCCGCCATGGCCAGGTTCGCGGTCAGACCGGCGGCGGTGTCGTGACCCATGGCGTCGAAGACGGACAGGTGCACGACCTGTCCGGCCGTCGCGTAGTCGAAGGCGTCCCCGCTGATGTCGTAGGCGGGTTCCATGACCGCGGAGACCACCACGCGGCCGTCCGCGTAGGTGCGCGGGGCCGTCAGGCTCCACTGCATCTCCGCGGCCACGGCCATCGGCGCGGTCCGCACCAGACGTGCGTAGGAGTCGCTGTGGTCCCGCTTGCTGACGATGATCAGTGCCAGCAAGGACGCCAGCGCGGTCATGTCCTCGCCGATGCGCTCATCGTGTGCGGCGGCGACGATGTGCAGCACTCCGAGCCGCTCGGTGCCGTCCAGCAGCGGCACCCACCAGTGCTGGCCGTCCGCGTCGGCCGTGGCCGGGACGATCTGGCCGAACTGGTAGGCGCGGCCGGCCAGGGTGGTGTCGATGTGCAGCTCGGCCGCGCCGCCGTCCGGGTTCGCGGCGGCGTCCGGGCCGGAGCCGGTCATGAGACGCAGAACCGTGTGCTGCAGGTCGGCGAGGTAGATCCGCACCCGGCCCAGTCCGGTGGCCGTCGCGTACTCGTTGGCCTCGCGGGGCAGCGCCTCCAACGGCATGAGGTGGCTCGCGGCCAGCAGTCCGGCCAGCATGCGTTCTCCGCCCGAGCCTTCCATGGTCACGGCGGTGCCGCCTCTCGCACCGAGCGAACAGCGAATCCCGTCGGCTCTGTTCCAGACTGCCACGTTTTACCCGTCGGCTCCGGCTCTCAGGTACGGCCTCCCGCTCCGGGGGGACGAAGGTTGTCGGCCGCGCTCCTGGGTGACGGGCTGGAGGCGAGGCGCGAGGAGCTTCGGGCGACGCTGCCCGTCCGCCGGGTCGTGGGCCCGGCCGACGTCGCCGCTCTGGCCGTCCACATCATGGGCAACGAGGTCCTGACCGGCGCGACGTACGACATCGACGGCGGCCAGCAGTTCATCGCCCGCTGACGTCCGCGGCGCGGTCACCGCCGACGCCCGCGCGGCGGGCTCGGGCCGCTGCCCGGGTCAGGGCGGCGGTGCCTGGACACCCGGCCGGAACTTCGGGACGCGGACCGTGACCTTCGTGCCGGCTCCGACGCCCGTCTCGATGACGAGGCCGTAGTCGTCGCCGTAGACCTGGCGCAGCCTCCGGTCGACGTTGCGCAGGCCGATGCCGGTTGCGGGACCGGCCGTGCCGCGCAGGACGGCGCGCAGGCGTTCCGGTTCCATGCCCCTGCCGTTGTCCTCGACGACGACCCGGGCCTCGGTCCCCTCGTCCTCGGCCGCGATCGTGACACCGCTGCGTTCGCCGGACTCCTCCAGGCCGTGCTTGAGGGCGTTCTCGACGAGGGGCTGCAGACAGAGGAAGGGGAGCGTCACGGGCAGTACCTCGGGGGCGATGCGCAGGGTGACCTTCAGCCGGGGGCCGAAGCGGGCGCGGGCCAGTTCCAGGTACTGCTCGATGGAGCGCAACTCCTCGGCGAGGGTGGTGAAGTCGCCGTCGCGGCGGAAGGAGTAGCGGGTGAAGTCGGCGAACTCCAGGAGGAGTTCGCGGGCCCGTTCGGGGTCGGTGCGCACGAAGGAAGCGATGCTCGCCAGGGAGTTGTAGATGAAGTGCGGGGAGATCTGGGCGCGCAGGGCCCGGACCTCGGCCTCGTACGCGCCGGCCCGGGCCCGGTCGAGGTCGGCGAGGTCGAGTTCCACGGAGAGCCTGCGGGCCGCTTCCTCCGCGGCCCGGACCAGGACGGCGGACTCCGCGCCGGCGAGTACGGCGAGCGCGCCCACGGTCCTGCCGCCGGCCGTGAGGGGAACCAGCACGGCCCAGCGCACGGGGCAGTCCTCCTCGTCGCACGGCAGCGCGAACGTCCGGGTGCGCGGGGTGGGGGTGAACCGGGCCGCGAGCCGGTCGCGGTGGTGTTCGGCGACACCGTCCCAGGCGAGAACGCCCTCGGCCGCGCCGGCGGAGGCGGTGGCGGGGGAAGCGGTGCCGGGCGTGGGGGCGGTGCCGGGCGTGGGGGCGGTGCCGGGCGTGGGGGCGGTGCCGGGCGTGGGGGCGGTGCCGGGCGTGGAGGTGGTGCCGGGCGTGGAGGTGGTGTCCGGCGTGGGGGTGGCGCAGACGGCCAGTGCGGGCACGTCGAGGAGGGGGCGCAGCCGGCGGAGCGCCTTGCGGGCGGTGTCGGGGGTCAGTCCGGCGCGCAGGGGTGCCGCCGCGCGCGAGGCGGCGTGCAGGACGTGGAAGGCCGCGCCCGCCGCGTCACCGCCGGCCGAGTGCTCCTGCTGCCGGCGGGCCGCGCGGTGCCCGAGCCCGGCCCCCAGGACGAACGCGGCGAGCCCGGCCAGGACGAGGACGGTGACGAGGAGCACGGTCATGGGCGGCACGCCCTCCGGCGACGGAAGGGGAGACCGCCCGGCCCGTTCCGGTACGACGGACGGCCCCGCTCCCCCGGGTCGCCGAACCGGAGGGCGGACGACCGGAGACCAGTGGGGGCGGGGTCCCGGGATTCGGGGCCGCCGGAGCGGTTCGGGGGGCCGGAGGCAGGGTTCCGGGCCTCGGTGCCGCGGGGGCGGTTCGGGGGGCCGGATGCGGGGTTGCGGGCCTCGGGGGCGCGGGGGTGGTCCGGGAGGCCGGGGGTGGCTTTCGGGTGCGGGGCGCGTAGGTGCACGGTGGTCCCTCGGTCAGGTGGTGGGGGTCGTGGGGGTGGGGCCGGGGCGGGGCGCCGACGGTTCGGGCAGGTGCAGCCGGGCCATCGTCGCCGCGGTGCCCGCGGGGACGCGGTCGCGGGTGGCCAGGGACGTCAGCACCATGGCCGTGAAGCCGACCGGTACGGACCAGACGGCGGGCCAGGCGAGCAGCGTGTGCAGCCAGCCCGAACGCGCACCGCCCGCGATGGTGACCGTCACCGCGGTGAGCGCCGAGCCGCCGCCGAGCAGCAGTCCGGCGATGGCGCCGGGCGGCGTCAGGCCGCGCCACCAGATGCCGAGGACGAGCAGCGGACAGAACGAGGAGGCGGACACGGCGAAGGCGAGCCCGACCGCGTCGGCCACCGGCAGGTCGCCGACCACGGTGCCCGCCGCCGTGGGCACCGCGATCGCCGGCAGTGTGGCCAGCCGGAAGTGGCGGATGCGGCGGATGCCGAGCGTGGGCAGCACGTCCTGGGCGAGCACGCCCGCCACGGACATGGTGAGTCCGCAGGCCGTGGACAGGAACGCCGCGCAGGCACCGCCCGCCACGAGGGCGCCGAGCAGGTCGCCGCCGATGCCGCCGACCAGCCGCTGCGGCAGGACGAGGACCGCCGCGTCGGTGTCGCCGGTGAGCAGCAGGTCCGGCGCATAGAGCCGGCCCAGCATGCCGTACAGGGGTATCAGCAGGTAGAAGGCGCCGAGCAGGCCGAGCACGATCACGGTGGTGCGGCGCGCGGCGCGGCCGTCGGGGCTGGTGTAGAAGCGCACGACGACGTGCGGCAGGCCCATGGTGCCGAGGAAGGTGGCGAGAATGAGCCCGTAGGTGGCGTACAGGCTGTGCTGGCCGCGGCTCGACGACAGGGGTTCGGCCCAGCTGGCGGGGGCGGCGCGGTGGGCCGTCCGGTCCGGCATCGGGGCGACGGCGCCGGCCGGGAAGCGCAGCGTGGTGTGCGCGCCGATCCGGTGCCGGCCCTCGGTCAGCCGGAGTGAACCACCGTGCAGGGGAAGGTCGTCGACGGTTCCGGACACGGTCACCCGGACCGGTTCGCGCACGGTGAGGGTGAGCGCCGTGTCGAGGCGCACCTCGGTGGAGCGGTGGAAGACGGGCCGCTCGTCCCAGGCGGGCGCCGGGGTGTGGTCGGCGCGCCAGGCGAGCAGCAGGAACGCCACGGGCACCAGCAGGGCAGTGAGTTTCAGCCAGTACTGGAACGCCTGGACGAAGGTGATGCTGCGCATGCCGCCGGCGGCGACGGCCGCGGTCACGACGGCGGCGACGAGCAGGCCGCCGAGTCGGCCCGGGGCGCCGGTGAGGAGCCTGAGGGTCAGGCCGGCGCCGCGCAGCTGGGGCAGCAGATAGAGCCAGCCGATGCCGACGACGAGCACGCCGGCGATCCCGCGGACCGCCCGTGACTCGAGCCGGGCCTCGGCGAAGTCGGGCAGCGTGTAGGCCCCGGAGCGGCGCAGCGGGGCGGCGACGAACGCCAGCAGGACGAGGAACCCGGCGGTGTAGCCGATGGGGAACCACAGCATGTCGGCGCCCTCGGCGAGGACCAGTCCGGCGACGCCGAGGAAGGACGCGGCGGACAGGTACTCGCCGCTGACCGCGCAGGCGTTCAGCCGCGGGGCGACGGTGCGGGAGGCCACGTAGAAGTCGGAGGTGGTCCGGGAGATGCGCAGGCCGAGCGCGCCGACGAGGACCGTGGCGAGGACCACGGCCGTCACGCCCGCGATGCCGTACGTCTGGTTCACCGGGCGGTCCCGGCGGGTGCTCGGCGCATGGTCAGGGGCGTTTCCCGGGAGCGGGAGCGGGAGCGGCCGCGCCGGTCTCGTTGCGTTCGGCCCGGCACACGTACCAGGCGCCGATGGCCAGCAGAGCCGGGTACGGTGCCACGCCCAGGAGCAGCCAGACGGCCGGCGGGACGCGGGAGGCGGTGCCGGGGAACGGCAGTACCCGCAGGAGTACGGGGAGCAGTCCGACGAGGGCCGCGAGCAGGGCGGTGGCGACGAGGGCGGCCCGCAGCTGACGCCGCATCACCTCGCGTACCTCGCCGTCCGGTTGTGCGGCCGGGTGCGGGTCCGGCACAGGCGCCGAGCGGGGTACGGCCGTGCCGCCGGCGGTGTGCGGCCGTCCGGTGACCACCTCTCGGCGAGGGACGGACCTGGCACCCATGACGCACTCCCCGACGCCGCGGTGATCACCTGTGTGCGGCGAGTGTACGCAGCGGGCCGGTGGGGAGACAGCCGCCGGACGAGATTCGCCACAGCTCCGTCACACCGGGCCCCGATCACACCCGGCCCCGGCCTCGCGCCGGGACCCCGTCCCCCACCCGGACCCATCTCACCCCCGGTGCGACTCCCGGGCCCCCGGACCGCACGCCCCGTCCCACACACCCCGGCCCGGCGTCCCCCTCCCCCGCCCCTCTCACGTTCCGGCTCAGCGGGACCGGGCCGCCGCGTGGCCGGTCAGCAGGTCCCGTAGTTCCCGGGCGTTGCGCCGGCTCACGGCGAGCAACCGGTCGCCGATCCGGACCGTCAGGTTGCCGCCGTCCAGCCGGAGTTCCTCGATCCGGCCGAGGGCGACCAGGCGGCTGCGGTGGATCCGTACGAAGCCGCGGGGCCGCCACTGTTCCTCCAGGGCGGACAGCGGGATGCGGACCAGGTGGCTGCCGCCGGCGGTGTGCAGCCGCGCGTAGTCGCCGTGGGCCTCCACGTAGGTGATGTCGGCGACGGGCACGAAGCGGGTCACCCCGCCCAGTTCCACCGGGACCTGGTCGTCCAGCGCGGACACCGGGCCGGGCGGGGTCGCCGGCGGGGCGGCCGGGCGCGGCCCGTGCCCGGCCCGGACCAGTTCGGCGACGCGCCGCACGGCCTCGGCGAACCGTTCCTTGCGCAGCGGCTTGAGCAGGTAGTCGACGGCCTTGAGGTCGAATGCGCGGACCGCGAAGTCCTCGTGGGCGGTGACGAAGACGATCAGCGGGGGTGCGACGAACCCACCGAGCAGCCTGGCCAGTTCGAGGCCGTCGAGGCCGGGCATGTCGATGTCGAGGAAGACGACGTCGAATCCCCGCGGTCCGTCGGGGCCCGCCTCGACGGACCGGCTCAGCCGGCGCAGCGCCTCGGTGGCCGCCGATGCGGGCACCACGTGGCCGACCCGGGGGTCCTCGCCCAGGAGGTAGATCAGCTCCGCGAGCGCGGGTTCCTCGTCGTCCACCGCCAGGACGCGCAACGGGGTGTCGCTCACGCTCATGTCCGGCGGCTCCTCGTCCCTCTGCGGCCGTCTCCCGGCCGGTCGTGTCCGTGCCCATCGTGGTCCCCCCGGGCCGCCGCCGTCGAGATCGCGGACGGCCGTGCGGGCCTCACGCGGGCAGCACCGGCCGTGCCGTCTCCCCCGGGTACACCGGTATCCCCCGGTCCCGCAGGCGGATGTCGACGGGTGAACGGCCGGAGGACGGTACGGCGACCTCCTTCGCGTGCCGGACGGGCACCTCGGCGGTGAGCCGGGCGGCCGGGCCCGTACCGATGTCGGAGATGCGGGCCCGGCAGCGCAGCCACACCGTGCCGGGCGCGGTGGTGCCGGTGTGGAGATGGGCGAGGTGCCGGCCGTCCGGTTTCCCGGTGCCGGGCCGCACCGGAGCTGGTGCGCCGCCGTCTGCTGCCCGGGGTGCACAGGGGTTCCCGCAGACGCTCCTCCTGGGGCCGGCAGCCGTCGTACTCCCAGGTCGGGCCCGTCGTCGTCACCCCTCGGACAGCAGGGCCATGAGGATCCGGTCGGGGGTGAGGGGCAGTTCGCGGAAGCGGATCCCGGTGGCGTGGTGGACGGCGTTGCCGACGGCTGCGGCGGTGCCGACGATGCCGATCTCGCCGACGCCCTTGCTGCCCATGGGGTTGAGGTGGGGGTCGTCCTCGTCGATCCATTCGGCCTCGACGCAGGGGACGTCGGCATGGACGGGTACGTGGTAGCCGGCTAGGTCGGACTCGGTGAAGTCGCCGAACGCCCGGTCCACGGTGCTGTGCTCGGTGAGGGCCATGCCCAGGCCCATGACCATGGCGCCGACGAACTGGGAGCGTGCGGTACGGGCGTTCAGGATCCGCCCGCCGGCATAGACGCCGAGCAGCCGGCGCACGCGGGTCTCGCCGGTGACGGTGTCGACGGCGACCTCGGCGAAGTGGGCGCCGAACGCGTGCCGCGCGTAGGGGCTGTCGGCGTCTGCCTTGCCCGTGGTGTCGGCGCGGACCTCGATCCCTTCGGTGGGCAGCGGCCCGGTGTGCCCGGCCAGCCGGGAGGCCAGTTCGGCGCACGCGTCGTGCACGGCCCAGCCCCAGGAGGCGGTGCCGCTGGAGCCGCCGGCCAGCGGGGCGGGAGGCAGGTCGCTGTGGCCGACCTCGGTGCGGACCCGCTCCAGGGGCACGCCGAGGGCGTCGGCGGCCACCTGGGCGAGGACGGTGCGGGCCCCGGTGCCGATGTCGGCGGCGTTGACCCGGACGACGAAGCCGCCGTCGGGCAGGGCCTGCGCGGTGGCCGTGGACGGGGCGACCTCGACGGGGTAGGTGGCGGCGGCCACCCCGGTGCCGATGAGGAAGGGTCCCTCGCGGCGTGAGCCGGGGCGTGGGTCGCGGTCGGCCCAGCCGAAGCGGCGGGCGCCCTCGCGCAGGCACTCCACGACGTGCCGGCTGCTGAACGGCTTGCCGCTCTCGGGCTCGCGGTCCGGTTCGTTGCGGACGCGCAGGTCCACCGGGTCCATGCGGAGCACGTCGGCGAGTTCGTCCACGGCCGACTCCAGGGCGTACATGCCGGGCGCCTCGCCGGGGGCCCGCATCCAGGACGGGCCGGGTACGTCCAGCGGGACCACCCGGTGGCTGCTGCGCAGGGTGGGGGTGGCGTACATGACGCGGGAGACGAACGCGGCGTGCTCCACGTAGGCCCGCACGGTGGAGGTGTACGTGGTCACCTCGTGCAGCAGGGCGGTGAGCCGGCCGTCCGCGCTCGCGCCGAGCCGCATCCGCTGCACCGTGGGGGCGCGGTGGCCGACGACGGTGGCCAGGTCCCGGCGCGGGTAGGCCAGGGTGACGGGGCGGCCGGTGTGCCGTGCGGCCATCGCGGCGAGGACGACGTCGGGGCGCGGGGTGCCCTTGGAGCCGAAGCCGCCGCCGACATGCTCGGCGACGACGGTGATCCGCTCCTCGGGCAGCTCGAACAGCCGGGCGAGTACGGACCGGACGGCCGTGCCGCCCTGGCTGGAGGTGTAGACGGTGAGCCGGTCGCCGTCCCAGTGGGCGGTGCTCGCGTGCGGCTCCATCGGGTGGTTGTGCAGCGGCGGCACCCGGTAGACGGCGTCGACGCGGATCTCGGCGGCGGCGAAGGCGGCTTCCGGGTCACCGCGCTCGACGCGGCCGGGCCGGCCGGCGACGTCGTCCGGCTCGTAGGCGTTCGGGTGGTCTTCGGTGAAGCCGACGTCGTGGGGCTGGGTGGCGTACGTGACGCGGACGCCGCGGGCGGCGGCGCGGGCCGCTTCGGGGGTCTCGGCGACGGCGAGGGCCACGCACCAGCCGCGGTGCGGCACGTCCGGGTTCTGCAGGACCGCGAGGGTGGCGTCCTCGGGTTCGGCGAGGCGGGGCGCGTCACCGGGGGTGAGGACGGCGAGGACACCGGGCAGGGCGAGGGCGGCGGAGGTGTCGACGCCGGTGACCCGGCCGCGGGCGATCGCGGCGGGCACGGGCCAGGCGTGGGCGCGGCCGGGCAGGGCGTACTCGGCGGCGTAGCGGGCGGCGCCGGCCACCTTCTGCCGTCCTTCCCGGCGCTCGGCGGGTGCGCCCAGGGCGGTGCCGGTCATGGGAGACCTCCAATGCCTTGCCGGTCGGCTCAGACCCGGGCGGGTGTCGGGGTGAGCCGGCCGAGGACGTCCAGGGCGAGGTTGCGGGCGAGGGGGACCTTGTAGCCGTTGTCCCGCAGTGGTTCGGCGTGCGCGAGTTCGAGCGACACGGCGCCTTCGAAGGCCGCGGGCGTGGCGGGGGCGCCCAGCAGGGCCAGCTCGGTGTGCCGGGCCCGCCAGGGCCGGTGGGCGAGCCCGCCGAAGGCGATGCCGACCTGGTCGACGACTCCGTCCGCGACCCGCAGCACGACGGCCACGGAGGCGAGGGCGAAGGCGTACGACGCCCGGTCGCGGGCCTTGCGGTAGGCGGACGGGGCGCCGGCGGTGGTGGCCGGGAGCAGCACGCCGGTGATCAGCTCGCCGGGGCGGATCCAGGTGTCACGCTCGGGATGCTCGCCCGGCAGCCGGTGGAAGTCGGCGACCGCGAGGCGGCGGGTGCCCTCGGTGCCGTACAGCTCGACCTGGGCGTCGAGGGCGGCGAGGGCGACGGCCATGTCGGAGGGGTTGGTGGCGATGCAGTGCTCGGAGTGGCCGAGGACCGCGTGGTCGCGGTGGACGCCGTCCCGCGCACCGCAGCCGGTGCCCGGGGTCCGCTTGTTGCAGGGCTTTCCCAGGTCCTGGAAGTAGGGGCAGCGGGTGCGCTGGAGCAGGTTGCCGCCGGTGGTGGCGGCGTTGCGCAGCTGCCCGGAGGCGCCGGAGAGGAGGGCCTGGGACAGCGCCGGGTAGCGGTCGCGCACGCGTGGGTCGGCGGCCAGGTCGCTGTTGCGGACGGTGGCGCCGACCCGCAGGGAACCGTCGGGCAGCTCCTCGACGGTGTCCAGCGGCAGCCGGCCGACGTCGATGAGGGTGGTGGGGCGTTCCACGCCGAGTTTGAGCAGGTCGACCAGGTTGGTGCCGCCGGCCAGGTAGTACGCGCCCGGGTGGGCGGAGAACGCCTCGACGGCCTCCTGGACGCTGCCGGGCCTGAGATATCCGAAGCCGTTCACCGGATCACGTCCTCCACCGCCTCGACGATGCGCGGATAGGCGCCGCAGCGGCACAGGTTGCCGCTCATGCGCTCGCGGATCTCCGGCGGGTCCAGCGGCACGGGCCGGCCGGAGGGGGCCGCGGGATCGGTGACATGGGAGGGGTGGCCGGCCCCGGCCTCGGCGATCATGCCCACGGCGGAGCAGAGCTGCCCGGGCGTGCAGTAACCGCACTGGAACGCGTCGCGGTCCAGGAAGGCCCGCTGCAGCGGGTGGGGCTCCTCCCCGTCGCCGCCGAGGCCCTCGACGGTGGTGACCTCGCTGCCGTTCAGGGTGACGGCGAGCAGCAGGCAGCTGTTGACGCGGCGCCCGTCGACCAGGACGGTGCAAACACCGCACTGGCCGTGGTCGCAGCCCTTCTTGGAACCGGTGAGGTCGAGGTCCTCGCGCAGCAGGTCCAGCAGGACGCGCCGGTGGTCGACGAGCAGGGTGTGGGGCTTTCCGTTCACCCGGAGGGTGACCTCCGAGTGATGGCCTGGCTGGTATGCGCTGGTCATGGCACGGTCGACCTTCCGTACGGGCGGTGCTGCCGTGCAGAACGCGTATCCAGGCCTGCGCGGCTCACACGTAACGGCTGTCCCGCGTGGCGGCCGTGCCGCCTGCTCCCACGGGATCGGCGGCCCCGCGGGCCGGCTGCCTCCCGCGTGCCGGCCGCCCCCGCTCGGCTGCTCTCCGTGGGTCAGCAGTCCCCCGCCGCGGCTGCTCCCCATGGGTCAGCTGTCCCCCGCCACGGCTGCTCCCCTGTGCCAACCGTCCCCTGCCTCGGTCAGCTGCTCCCCGCGCGGGTCCGGGTCATCGTGTCGGTGACGTCCGCGGTGTCCTCGGCGGGCGGGGCCGTGATCCGTGCGCCGGTGCCGTAGTCCGACAGGCGCAGCACGGTCGTGCTCGTCACCGCGGTGTTCGCCTGGCCGGGTGTCACGCCCTTCAGCGGGTGCAGGGTGAGCCGGACGCTCTCCTGGCGCAGCCGGCCGTGCTCGTCCAGCCACAGCTCCACGGGCAGCGAGGAGCCGCCCAGCTGCCGCCGCAGCTCCCGTTCCCGTCCGGCGTCGCCGGAGGTGAGCGCGGAGACGGGGACGGACACGCGGTAGCGGGTGGTGGGGGTGCCGTCGAGGGTCTGGGTGCCGAGACGGGTGACGTGCGCGGAGCCGACGCCCTTGAGGTAGCGCACCGGCTCGGCGGGGTCGGTCACCTGGGACCGTCCGGCCGATCCCTTCTTCGTGAGCCGGGCGAGGTCGATCCTCATCCAGGTCTTGCCGCCGGGGACGGTACCGCCCTGCCCGCCGGACGGCTTCTGGTACACCACGCCGTCGACCACGCGCTGCTCGACGGTGGCGCCCTGCGACGTCAGCGTCACCGAACTGGCGCCGTTCCTCAGGTCGGCCACCCCGCTGCCGCGGGCGGTGAGAGCCTGGCCGTCGGCCACGGCCTCGGTGGTGACGGTCATCTTCGCGGTGCCCGCCGCCACCGTCCTGTCGTAGGCGTCCCGGACGGCGCGGACGGGCGGGGTCGCACTCGGCCGGGCTTGTGCGTCCCCGCCCTTCCCGGTGCCGTCCTCGCTGCCGCAGCCGGTCAGCCCGGCGGCGAGGACGAGGACGGCGAGGGCGCTTGCGGTACGGGCTTTCGACACGGTGCGGTCTCCCTGCGAGTCGGGCCGTGCGGCGAGGACTTGACCCGATGCCGGTTGCCCGCTCCGGTGCCGCTCACGCCCGCGCGGTCACGGGTAGCGGACCAGGTTCGCCACGTTCGTGCCGGAGTTGGAGGGTCCTCCCGTGTTGTTGACGACATGGCTGATGGTGCCGGTGCCGCCGAGGGAGACGGTCACCATGCTGGTGAAGCGGACGTTCGGGTTGTCCGGTGCCTCGATCGCGTGGGCCGCGGTGACGGCGGGGTCGGCACTGAAGTAGCAGTAGCTGCCGAGCCCGTAGGCCTGGTGGCTGGTGACGGAGTCGGCGACCTTGTAGGCCGCGTAGCCCTGGGTGGAGCCGTTCATCCAGGCCGCCTGGTTCGGCGGGTCGTAGGGCATCTCGTTCTGGAAGAAGTAGGTGCGGCCGCCGTTGCCGTTCCAGACCGTCTGGTACTTCTGGAAGTGCTCGACGAACAGCCCGTACATCGTCACGTCGTCGCCGTTGACGACGAGTCCGGTGTCGGCTGTGTTGCTGGTCCAGCCGACGCCGCTGCCGTGGTCGGCGCGCCAGATCCACATGTGGTCGCCGATGACGTCGTCGCTGTTGACGACGAGGCTGGTGGCCGCCTTGCCGACGCCCGCGCCGCCGACGCGGAAGTACACGTCGTGCAGGGAGGTCGGGTCGGCCGCGTGGGATGCGGTGGAGCCGGCCGGCCCGACCTCGACGAGGGTCTTCGAGCTGGTGGTGCCGGCGTCGAAGAGCAGGCCGGCGACCTTGACGCCGTCGACGTCGGCGACGGTCATGGCGGTGACGCCGCTGTCGGGGACGAAGGTGGCGAGCCCGAGGCCGAGGACGACCGTGTCGGGGCGGGTCACCCTCAGGGTCCGGTCGAGGTGGTAGACGCCCGGGGTGACGAGGAGGTTCTTGCCCGCGGCGAGCGCCGAGTCGATCTGGGCGGCGGTGGCGCCGGGCTTGACGACGTAGAAGGTGTCCAGGGACAGCGAGCTGCCCGCCGGGTTGCCGCCGGCCCAGCTGGTCGCCGTGGAGTCGGTGCGCACCGACGGCACGAACACCCGGTACTTCCCGGAGCCGTCGACGTACAGGAACGGCTTCTCGCGGGTGACCGGGCTCTGCGCGACGGTCGTGTACGGCGGCTTGGGGAAGCCGGTGGCCGGAACGCCCTGGCTGCCGACGAAGACCATGTTCCAGTTGGACCCGGTCCAGCTGCCGAGCTGGGAGTTGCGGGTCAGCCACTGCTGCTGGCTGCCGGAGTTGACCTGGCCGTCGACCTTGGTGTCGGCGAGGTAGCCGCCGGAGGACCAGCCGCCGTCGTCGAGGGCGAGGTTGCCGCGCAGATGCATCCGGCGGTACGCCGCCGCCTGGGAGACCGCCCAGCGGTCGCCGCCGCCGTTGGGGGTGACGGAGAGGTTCTCGGCGCCGCGCCAGAAGTTCTGCGTGGCGTTGCCCTGGAACCAGTCGGCCTCGGCGTGCACCGCGCCGTTGACGTTGACGGCGTCCGGGGTCAGACCGAGACCGAGGACCTGGGTGTAGAAGCCGACGTTGACGTCGGCGCTGTAGGTGCCGGGCTTGAACAGGACGGCGTAGCGCTGGGAGCCGAACTGGTTGGTCTCCTGCTGGCGGAAGATCGTGTCCAGCCTGCTCTGGATCGTCGAGGCGGGCATCGACGGGTCGAAGACGACGACGTTGGGGCCGAGGTCGGGGTCGGCCGACTGGTTCACGGGGACCACCTGGAAGCGCTGCGCGGCGGTGCCGTTGCAGGTGTACTGCACGAACTGGGTGCCGTCGGCGGTCGAGGCGGCGGGATCGTCCAGGCACTTGCCGCTGTTGCGGTTCACGAAGTGGAAGGCGCCGCCGCCGTCGTCCACCGGCAGCCACTGCTGGTTGGCGCCGCCGCCGTAGGTCCACAGGTGGACCACGGCGTTGTCGGCCGTGGACACGTCGGCGACGTCGGCGACCTGGTTGGTGTCGTTGCGGTTGCCGATGCGGACGTAGCCGTCGCCGGCGTCGGCGAAACTCCACTGCTGGGCGGTGGTGTTGTTGCACGCGTACTGCTGCACGGCGGTGCCGTTGGCGGTGCCGGCGGCCTTGGCGTCCAGGCATTTGCCGCTCGCGGCGTTGACGACGGTGGCGAACCCGGTGGGCAGGGCCGCGGCCTGCGCGGGTGTGGGGGCGGCGGTGAGCAGGGACGCGGCCGCCACGGCGATCAGCGCGGCCGCGGTCGAGGCGCGGCGGCGGGTGAGGCGAGGCACGGATTCTCCTGGTGGGCGTAGGTCAGCCGGTGTAGCCGGCGAAGACACGGGTGTAGTCCCAGGCGGACTGGGCGACGCCGGAGCAGCTGTCGGCGGGGCCGCCGGTGCAGGGCCGGTCGCGGTTGGCGGACCAGAAGGTGAGCCGGGCCAGGTGGTGCTGCTGGGCGTAGGCGAGGATGGTCCGGAAGTCGTTCACCGTGACGGTCTCGTTGTTGTCGGTGATGCCGTTCATGGACGAGATGCCCATGTCCCGGTAGGCCTGGTCGTCGCTGTAGTGGTACGCCGACTTGAGGGCGTTCTTCAGGCCCTCGGCGGCCTGCGTGGTGAGGTTGCCCATGTTCTGGCCGGCGCCGCCGAAGTCGAACGGCATGACGGCCCAGGCGTCCACGGTCAGCCCGGAGGAGGCGGCCCGGTTGATGAGGCTGGTGTCGGGGCCGCTCTGCCCGGTGCCGATGGTGATGTACACCTTCAGGCCCGGGTTGTTGGCCTTGACCGTCTTCAGCGCGTCCACCGTGCGCTGCTGGACGGTCGGGTTGCTGTAGGCGTCGGCCTCGATGTCGATGTCGATGGCCTTCAGGCCGTAGGCGTTGATCACCTTCTGGTAGGCGCCGGCGAGTTCGCCCGCGCTGGAGCAGGAGCTCTCCAGCTTGTTGCCGCTGTAGCCGCCGAAGGACGGGATGACGTCACCGCCGTTCGCCCGCACGGTGTTGACGGTCTGCTGGTCGACGCCGCCGGTCAGCGCGCGGCTGCCGTCCCACTGCGGGTTGCAGTAGCCGTTGCTGAGCACGAAGGCGAGGGTGAACCACTTCACGCCCGTGGCCTGGGTGATGGTGCTCGGGCTGGGCGGGCTGCCCCAGCCGTTGTACAGGTACGGTGCCACGGCCATCGAGCCGGCCGACGGCGGGGTGCCGCCCGAGCCGGGCGCGTTCCACTTCTGGTTGGCGCCGCCGCCGCAGCTCCAGATCTGTATCCGGGTGCCGTTGGCGGAGTTGTTGTCGGTGACGTCCAGGCACTTGTTCGCCTGCGGGTTGACGATGTCGTGGGCGGCCGTGACGGTCCACTTCTGGTTCGCGCCGCCGGTGCAGGTCCACAGCTGCGCCTTGGCTCCGTCGGCGGTCGAATTGCCGGTCACGTCCAGGCACTTGCCGAGGGCGCGGATGGTGCCGTCGCTCTCGACCGACCACTGCTGGGCGCCGGTGCCGTTGCAGTCGTAGAGCTGGACGGCGGTGCCGTCGGCGGTGCCGGCCGCGGCGACGTCGAGACACTTGCCGGCCAGGCCGGTGATGGTGCCGGTGGCGGCCTGGGCGGGGGCAGCGGTGAGCAGGCCGGTGGCGAGGGAGAGCACCGCGAGCGAGACGGCGGCGGGAAGGGTTCTGGCCATGCGGGGGCGGCCTTTCGGTGGGGGGTGCGCGGAGCACGCCCAACGTGCGGCGAGTGTCCGGGTGTTGGGCGCGTCCGGCGTCTTTGTTTAAGGCGTGAAGTTAAAGGTCCGGACCACTGGAGTCAAGAGATCGGACAGCGGTCACGGACTTGGACACCGAGGGGCGGGGCCCGGACCCGCGTGTCCGGGGTCGCCGACGGGGCTGAGACTGCCGTGTCCGGGGGGCGCCGACGGAGCCGAGACTCCCATGACCGGGGCGCCGACAGAGCCGAGACTCCCATGACCGGGGCGCCGACAGAGCCGAGACTCCTGTCTCCGAGGCGTCGACAGAGCCGAGACTCCCGTCTCCGAGGCGTCGACAGAGCCGAGACTCCCGTCTCCGAGGCGTCGACAGAGCCGAGACTCCCGTCTCCGAGGCGTCGACAGAGCCGAGACTCC
>NZ_JBEOTD010000005.1:0-26591 GCF_040426375.1 Streptomyces sp. NPDC096012 | reverse complement strand
CCGTGTCCGAGGGCGTAGGCGGAGCACAGGCCCGGACGTGGCGGCGGGCCCCGGACGGTGCGTCCGGGGCCCGCCGGTTTGGGGCCCGCCGGTGTGCCCCCACCCCCGGTCGTGCGCCGGGATATCCGGGGCCGCCCGCGGCGCTCAGACCCGGATGCCCGGAGCCGTCCGCAGCGCTCAGACCCGAGTGTCCGGGGCCGCCCGCGGCGCTCAGACCCGGGTGTCCGGGGCCGCCCGCGGCGCTCAGACCCGCGTGTCCCGGGCCGCCGGTGCCTCGGCCTCCCGCTGCGCGAACTGCGTGCGGTACAGCTCGGCGTAGCGCCCGTCCGCCGCCAGCAGCTCCTCGTGCGTGCCCCGTTCCACGATCCGGCCGGACTCCACGACGAGGATCTGGTCGGCGGCGCGGACGGTGGACAGGCGGTGCGCGATCACCACGGCGGTGCGGCCCGCCAGAGCCTCGGTGAGCGCCTCCTGGACGGCCGCCTCCGAGGTGTTGTCCAGATGGGCGGTGGCCTCGTCGAGGATGACCACGCGCTGACGGGCCAGCAGCAGCCGGGCGATGGTCATGCGCTGGCGTTCGCCGCCGGAGAGGCGGTAGCCGCGCTCGCCGACCACCGTGTCGAGGCCGTCGGGCAGCGACCGTACGACACCGGCGAGGCGGGCGCGGTCGAGGGCGTCCCACAGCTCCTCGTCCGAGGCGTCCGGGCGGGCCAGCAGCAGGTTGGCGCGGACGGTGTCGTGGAAGAGGTGGCCGTCCTGGGTGACCATGCCGAGGGTGGCCCGCAGGGACGCGGCGGTCAGGTCGCGCACGTCCACGCCGCCGACCCGGACGGCGCCCGCGTCCACGTCGTACAGCCGTGGCAGGAGCTGCGCGATGGTCGACTTCCCCGCGCCCGAGGAGCCGACCAGCGCGATGGTCTGCCCCGGTTCGGCGCGGAAGGAGATGCCGTGCAGGACCTCGCAGCCGCCGCGGGTGTCCAGGGCCGCGACCTCCTCCAGGGAGGCCAGGGAGACCTGGTCGGCGGCCGGGTAGGCGAAGCGGACCTCGTCGAACTCGACGGCGACCGGGCCCTCGGGCACCTCGCGGGCGTCCGGTTTCTCCTCGATGAGCGGCTCGAGGTCCAGTACCTCGAAGACCCGCTCGAAGCTGACGAGGGCGCTCATCACCTCGACCCGGGCCCCGGCAAGCGCGGTCAGCGGGGCGTACAGCCGGGTCAGCAGCAGGGCGAGGGAGACGACCGCGCCCGCCTCCAGGGTGCCGCGCAGCGCGAACCAGCCGCCGAGGCCGTAGACGAGGGACAGCGCGAGGGCGGAGACGAGGGTGAGGGAGGTGATGAAGACCGACTGGGCCGTCGCCGTGCGCACCCCGACGTCCCGGACCTGCGCGGCGCGCGCCGCGAACTCGGCCGACTCCTCCTCCGGCCGGCCGAACAGTTTGACCAGGGTGGCGCCGGGGGCGGAGAAGCGTTCGGTCATGCGGGTGCCCATGGCCGCGTTCAGCGCCGCGGCCTCGCGCTGCATCCGGGCCATCCGGCTGCCCATGCGGCGGGCGGGCAGCACGAACACCGGCAGCAGGACGAGCGCGAGCAGGGTGATCTGCCAGGACAGGGTGAGCATCACCGCGAGGGTGAGCAGCAGGGTGACCAGATTGCTGACGACGCCGGAGAGCGTGTTGGCGAAGGCCCGCTGGGCGCCGATCACGTCGTTGTTGAGACGGCTGACGAGCGCTCCCGTACGCGTACGTGTGAAGAACGCCACGGGCATGCGCTGCACATGATCGAACACAGCCGTTCTCAGGTCGAGGATGAGACCCTCCCCGAGCGTCGCCGACAGGCGCCGGCCGAGGATGCCGAGTCCCGCCTCGGCGAGCGCGACGAGCGCGATGAGGAGGGACAGCCGGACCACCGTGCCGGAGTCGCGACCTGCCACGATCGCGTCGACGACATGGCCGGCCAGGACGGGCGTGGCCACGGCGAGCAGGGCCGTCACCACCCCCAGCAGGACGAACCGGACGATGCCGGCCCGGTGCGGACGGGCGAAGGCGGCGATGCGGCGCAGCGTGGCGGCGGCGAGGGGACGGCGCTCCGACTGTGCGCTCATCACGCTGTGCAGCTGCGTCCATGCGGTGGTTTCCATGCTCATGCGAGAGAACGTAGAACCTCAAGCTTCGTTGAGGTCAATGTCCGCGCTTTTTCACCCCCACCGGCGTCCCCCCGACCGAAGGCTCCGATGACCGCAGTCTGTAAGCCGCCGTCCCCGCTCCCGCCATCCGCCGTTGGGACGGCGCGGAAAACCTCTGGTGATGTGACCGCCGTCCCGCTCTCCCCGCTCCCCGGGCGACGACTCCCCCGTCGCGTCCCGGTCCGGCAGGTGCTGTGCCTGGTCCCGCTCGTCCTCGTCGCCTTCGCCGCCGTACGCCACCGCTCGGTGCTCGCCGAGGGCTTCGGCCAGCTGCGCAGCGCCTCCTGGCCGTGGCTGCTGGCGGCCGCCGCCGCCACCTGTCTGACCTGGGTGGCCGCCGCGTTCACCCGGCAGGGCGCGGTGGTGCAGCCGCTGCCCAAGGGGCGGCTGCTGGCCGCCCAGTTCGCGGCGGGCGCCGCCAACCATCTGCTGCCCACCGGACTCGGCGCGGGCGCGGTGAACCTGCGGTTCATGACCGTGTGCGGGGTGCCGCTCGCCCGTTCCTCGGCCGCGCTCGCCCTGTATCTGCTGGCCGAGTGCGTGGGCCGGCTCGGGCTGCTGGCCGCGCTGCTGGTCGCCTTCCCCGACGCGCTGCGGCTCGGCACCCTGCTGCCCCACGGCTCGGCACTGCCGCTGCTGCTGGGCACGGCCGGCCTGCCGGCCGCCGCGGCGGCCGTCCTCGTGCTCGTACGGCGACTGCGCGCGCGGGTGCTCGCGTTCGCGCGGGAAGCCCTGGGCGAGGCGCGCTCGGTGCACACCCGGCCGGCCCGCGCGCTGGCCCTGTGGGGCGGTTCGCTGGCCTTCCCGGCCCTGCAGGCGGCCGGTCTCGCCGCCGTCGGCCAGGCTCTGCGGCTGCCGGTGCCGCCCGCGCACACGGCGCTGGCGTATCTGGCGGCGACGGCCGCGGTCGCCCTGGTGCCCACACCGGGCGGGCTGGGCTCCGTCGAGGCGGCGCTCATCGTGGCGCTGGTCGCGGTGGGCGGCCCGGCCGCGGTGGCCACGGCGGTGGTGCTGGCCTACCGGATCATCACCGTGTGGGTGCCGCTCGTTCCCGGGGCGCTGACGCTGGGGGCGCTGGTGCGGCTGAAGGTCATCTGAGGCAGAGTGGCCCTCCGAGCCGCAGCAGCACAGCAGGGGGTCACTCGTGTCGGTCCGCGTGGAGCGCAAGGAGCACGTCACCACGGTCGTCCTCTCCCGGCCTGCGTCCCGCAACGCGGTGGACGGCCCGACGGCCGCCGAACTCGCCGCCGCGTTCCGGGCGTTCGAGGAGGACGAGGACGCCCGCGTGGCCGTGCTGTGGGGCGAGGGCGGCACCTTCTGCGCGGGCGCGGACCTGAAGGCGATGGGCACCGAGCGCGGCAACCGGGTGGCGGAGGACGGCGACGGCCCGATGGGGCCGACCCGGATGCGGCTGTCGAAGCCGGTGATCGCTGCGGTGGCCGGACACGCCGTCGCGGGCGGCCTCGAACTCGCCCTCTGGTGCGATCTGCGGGTCGCGGAGGAGGACGCCGTGTTCGGGGTGTTCTGCCGCCGCTGGGGGGTGCCGCTGATCGACGGCGGCACGGTACGGCTGCCCCGCCTGATCGGTACCGGCCGGGCCATGGACATGATCCTCACCGGCCGCCCGGTACCGGCCCGCGAGGCGTACGGGATGGGTCTGGCCGACCGCCTGGTGCCGGTGGGGCGCGCCCGCGCGAAGGCGGAGGCGCTCGCGGCGGAGATCGCCCGCTTCCCGCAGGCCTGTCTGCGGAGTGACCGCGCGTCGGTCCTGGACCAGGAGGGACAGGACGAGCCGACGGCCCTGCGGGGCGAACTCCGGCACGGCATCGGTGTGCTGGCCGAGAGCCGTGAGGGCGCGGCACGATTCGCCGCGGGTGCCGGGAGGCACGGTGGCTCTTCCGAGCTGTGACCGGTGAGGAGCTGCGGCCGGTCTGCGGGAACGGCCCGAAGAATCGCAACGGCCGGAACGA
Organism: Streptomyces sp. NPDC096012; assembly: GCF_040426375.1. NCBI lineage: Bacteria > Bacillati > Actinomycetota > Actinomycetes > Kitasatosporales > Streptomycetaceae > Streptomyces > Streptomyces sp. NPDC096012. The sequence goes on along the minus strand of NZ_JBEOTD010000005.1, from coordinate 22,440 downwards.
CCGCAGGGAGCCGGGAGGCCGGAACGGCCGCAGCAAGCCGGGGAGGCCGGAACGGCCGCAGGAAGCCGGGAGGCCGGTGCGGTCGCAGGGAGCCGGGAGGCCGGAACGGTCGCAGGGAGCCGGGGAGGCCGGAACGGCCGCAGGGAGCCGGGGAGGCCGGAACGGCCGCAGGGAGCCGGGAGGCCGGAACGGCCGCAGGGAGCCGGGAGGCCGGAACGGTCGAAGCAAGCCGGGGAGGCCGGAACGGCCGCGGGAAGCCGGAACGGCCGGAAGGACCTGAGCCGTCGTCACCTCGGGGCCGGGGCCGGGGCCGGCTGCCCGGGGCGGGGCCACTCGGCTCCCGCGAGCCACGTCAGGACCGCACCGCCCACCCGTGCCCCGTCCCGGGTCGCCGCCTCGGCCGGCTGACCGGGGCACCGCACGGCGCCGGTGGCGAAGACGCCCGGCCGTGAGGTGTGCGGACCCGCGTCGAGTGTGATGCCGCCCCGGCGGGCGAGTTCGTTCTCGGCGACGAAGTCCCCGGTGAAGACGATGGTGTCGCAGGGCAGTACGGCCGTACGACCGTCGCGGTGGCGGACGCGGGCCCCGGACAGGCTTCCGCGGCCGAGGAGTTCGACCACCGTGGTGCCGGTGAGGAGCGGCATGCGGTGGAGGAGGCGGGCCGCCTGGGCACGGGCGCGGCTCGTCCGGGCGCGCGGATCCTCGGTGACCAGGGCCACGACCTCGGCACCGGCAGCACGGACGGTGCCGGCCGCCGCGTACGACACGGCCTCGGCCCCGACCACGACCGCCCGGGTGCCGATGTGCCGGCCGAACAGGTGGACGGCGCGCTGGAGTTCACCGGTGGTGTAGACACCGGCCGGCCGCGTGCCGGGCACCAGGCGGGCCGCCCGTGGGCGTTCGCGGGCACCGGTGGCCAGGACGACGGCCCGCGCCGCGATCGTCTCCGGTCCCCCGGGGCCGACGGTCGCGAGCAGGAGGCCGGGATGTCCCGGGCCGGATCCGGCCGGGGCGCCGGGGGTGTGCGCCGTCGCGGGGCCGTCCGCGCACCGGGGAGGGCGGTCGCCCGTCCCCCGCGGCTCCGCGTCCGCCCAGTCGAGGACGCTCACCCCGGTCCGGATCACCGCCCCCGCCCGGTCCGCGGCCTCGGCCAGGAGGCGGGCGTACCGGGGGCCGGTCAGCGGATACGTCCACGTGCCGAACCCGCCGTGCGCACAGTGCCGTGGGACCCCTCCGGCCCACGCCTCCCGCTCCAGCACCTCCACACGCCCGGCACCGGCCGCGGCCAGCCGAGCGGCGGCGGCCAGTCCGGCGGGCCCGGCACCGACGACGAGCACGTCGACGCACCGCACAGCCGTCCCGGCCGCCACGCCCTCATCCGCCACGCGCCGCACCCTCTCGCCCGTCACGACCGGCCACTCTCCTCCCTCATGACCGGCCTCCCCCGATCGCCACCCGCCGCACCCTCTCGCCCGTCACGACCGGCCACTCTCCTCCCTCATGACCGGCCTCCCCCGATCACCACGCACCGCACCCTCTCGCCCGTCATGACCGGCCACTCTCGTCCCTCATGACCGGCCTCCCCCGATCACCACGCACCGCACCCTCTCGTCCCTCACGTGCCGTCCCTCTCCCCGAGTCCCCGTTCGAGCAACTCCCGTACGGCGGCGCCGCAGTAGGCGCCCTGGCAGCGGCCCGATCGGGCTCTGGTACGGCGGCGCAGACCCTCCAGGGTGCGAGGCGGGATCGTGCTGGTGAGCGCGTCGCGGATCTCGCCACGGGACACGCGCTCGCAGTGGCAGACGAGGGCGGCGTACTCCGGGTCGGCGGCGACGAGTTCGGGCCGCTGGTGGGGGCGGGGCGCCGTCGCGCCGAGGTTCGGCATGGTGACGGGCTCCGGTTCCCGCACCGGTCCGAGGTCGAGGCCGGTGCCGGCCAGCAGGCCGGTGACGTGGGCGGCGATGGCCATGGACGCGGTCAGGCCGGTGGAGCGGATGCCGCCGACGGTGACGTACGCCTGCCCGGGGTGGGCGGTGATGCGGTAGTCGTCGTGTTCGGTGGCCGCGCGAAGGCCGGCGTAGACGGCGGTGACCTCCTCGTCGAGCAGGGCGGGCAGGACACGGCGGCCCTTGTCCCGCAGCAGGGCGAGCCCTTCGGCGGTGGACTGGGTGGCCCGCTTGTCGTCCAGGTCCTCGGCGGTGGGGCCGAGCAGGACGTTGCCGTGGACGGTGGGCGCGACCAGGACGCCCTTGCCGAGGGCGGTCGGCACGGGCAGGAGGATGTGCCGGACGAGCGGGCGGGCGAACTCGTCGTAGACGAGGAGCTGGCCGCGGCGCGGGGTGACGGTGAAGTCCTCGTGGCCGAGCCGCCGGTCCAGGGTGTCGGCGTGCAGCCCGGCCGCGTTGACCAGGTACCGCGTGCACAGGGTGCCGCGGGTGGTGGTCAGGCGGTGGCCGCCGGCCTCCGGGACGACGTCCCGGACGCCCGCGTCGAGGTGCAGGTCGACTCCGGCGCGGACCGCCTGGGTGGCGTAGGCCAGGGTCGTCGTCCAGGGGCAGACGATGCTCTCGCCGGGGACGTGCAGGGCGCCGAGCGCCCCGGGGCCCAGGTGGGGTTCGCGCTCGTACAGCTCGTCCGGGCCCATCATGCGGGTGTCGGTGCAGGCGTTGCGCTCGGCCTTGCGCGCCAGTCCGGGCAGGGCGGCCAGTTGCTCCTCGTCCCAGGCGACGAGCAGCGCCCCGACGTGTTCCACGGGGATGCCCGACTCGGCGGCGAAGACGCTCAGCCGGCCGTAGCCGCCCCTGACCAGCCGGGCCTCCAGGGTGCCGGGGGTGGCGTCGAAACCGGTGTGCAGGATGGCGGTGTTGGCCTTGGAGGTGCCCTGGCCGACGTCGTCCTGGGCCTCCACCAGCGCGACGCGCAGCCGCGGGTGGCGGGCGAGTTCGCGGGCGATGGCGCAGCCGACGACGCCGGCGCCCACCACCGTCACGTCGTACGCCGTCCGGGGCAGCGGCCCCTCGGCCGTGACGGTCATGCGCCGAGCAGGGCCGCGACGGCGGTACGGAAGCCGGCCCGGCGTTCGGCGGCCTGGTCGGCCGGGATGCGTGGTTCGTACACGGCGGCGGGTCGCGGGTCCGGCAGGGCGCCCTCGACCCCGAGGGCGGGGTCCGCGCCGAGCCGGGCGAGGGCGGCGGCGCCGAGCGCGGTGGCGTCGGGCAGTGCGGAGACCTCGACGGGGCGTTGCAGGAGGTCGGCCTGGGTCTGCATGAGCAGGGCCGAGCGGGTCAGGCCGCCGTCGACCCGGAGCAGGCACAGTGGGGCGCCGAGGTCGGTGGCGGCGGCATCGGCGAGTTCGGCGACCTGGGCGGCGATCCCCTCGCACAGGGCGCGCACCAGGTGCCCGGGGGTGGTGTCGAGGCCGAGACCGGTGAGCGAGCCGCGCAGGTCACCGCGCCACCAGGGGGCGGCGAGGCCGGCGAGGGCGGGGACGAAGGTCACCCCGCCGCTGTCGGGGACCGTGCCGCCGACGGGGTCGAGGTCGGTGGCCGAGGAGATGACGCCGAGGCCGGTGAGCCAGCGGACGGCGGAGGCGGCCGTGTAGACCTGCCCGTCCAGGCAGTAGCTGGTGGCTCCGGCGAGCCGCCAGGCCACGCAGCTGACCAGGCCGGAGGTGCCGCGCCGGGGCCGTTCGCCGGTGTGCGCGAGGAGGAACGCCCCGGTGCCGTAGGTGCACTTGGCGGTGCCGGGCCCGGTGACGCGCTGGGCGAGCAGGGCGGCCTGCTGGTCGACGATCAGGCCGGTGAGGGGGATCCGGGGGCCGAACGCGGTGGTCGTGCCGACCGGCCGGGCCACGTCGGTGACCTCCGGGAGGTGTTCGCCGGACAGGCCGTAGAGGTCGAGGGCGCGCGCGGACCACTCGGCCCGGTCCAGGTCGAGGAGCTGGGTGCGGCCGGCGGTGGCGGCGTCGGTGACGTAGGCGCCGGTGAGGCGGTGCACCAGCCAGGCGTCGGAGGTGGTGACGACGCCCTCGCGGGTGAGGTGGCGGCGGATCCAGGCCATCTTGGGCGCGGCGAAGTACGGATCCAGGGGCAGGCCGGTCAGCTGCCGCAACTCCTCGGCGTGCTTGGCGAGTTCCGCGCAGACGGTCTCGGCGCGCCGGTCCTGCCACACCAGGGCGTCGGTCAGCGGGCGTCCGGTGGCCGGGTCCCAGGCGAGGACGGTCTCACCCTGGTTGGCCAGGCCCAGCGCCACGACGTCCTCGCCGGCCTCGGCGAGCGCGCGCCTGCCGGCGTCCACCACCGAGTCGTAGAGCTGCGCGGGATCCACCTCGACCAGGCCGCCGGGCAGGTGGCGGGGGCGCACTTCGGCGAACCCGGCGCCCAGCACGCCGCGTTCGGGGCAGACCACGAGCGCCTTGGTGCCGGAGGTGCCCTGGTCGACGGCGAGCACCGGCCCGGTCATCGCACCCTCCCGCCCTCCGGCCCCGAAGATCACCGCGTCAGCCTGCCGTCGCGGCACACCCGGCGTCAAGAGCCGTCGGCCGGTGGCCGACTCCGGCGGCTCAATCGTTGACATCGCAGCAATGGAAAGGGCGGAACCTTCGCCCTTATAGTGACCGCCGACCACTGCGCAACACTTCGATCACCGCCCAGGGGAGGGCTGTTGCTACGTCACCCCGCCACCTCGCCCACGTGCCAGTGGCAGGGGGCCGACGGCTGATGGCCAGAGAAGGAGTCCGCCCCTCCTACGACCCCGCCGGCCCCGACCACGCCCTGCGCGGCGCACTCCAGGATCTGCGCACCGGCCGCTGGATGGCCATGCGCGCCCTCCTCGCGGACACCACCGAGTGGTGGCTGTGGACCCAGCGCACCCAGGTCCTCGCGGCGGCCGCGGCCGGCACCGACGTGGTGCGGGCCTGGCTCGCGGAGGAACCGGGCAACGTCCATGCGGCGGTGATGCACGCCCGGGTCGGCGTGGAGCGTGCGCTGCGCGCGCAGCGGGAACGGCACCGCCGTACCCACCAGTTGTGGATCGAGGCCTGGGACGCCGCCCAGTCCGCCTCCCGGGCCGCCCCGCAGGATCCCGTCCCCTGGGTGTGCCTGCTGGCGCTGGCCCAGCTGGACCCGGAACAGCGCTGGGAGGAGCACCGGGCCGCCGCGCCGGAGCCGATGCTGCCGCCGGCTCCGTGGGAGCTGCTGGCCGAGGCCGGCAAGCGGGACCCGTACAACCGCGAGGCACACCACCGGATGCTGCAGTTCCTCTACGCACGTGGCGGCTCGGGCCGGCTCGCGGAGGCCGCCGGGTACGCGCAGTGGGCCGCCGGACAGGCTCCGGCCGGCTCCGCGCTGCACGTGCTGCCGCTGTACGTCCGCGTCGAGCGCTACCGCCGGGAAAGCGGACACGCCGCGGCCCTGGACCTGCACTGGGTGGCGGAGGACGCGGCCCGCGAGGCTCGGCGCGCCCTGCACCACTGGTTCGAGCACAGCCGACCCGCCGAACGCTCGCTGCTCGACCTCAACCACCTCGCGCACGCCCTGTGGGGTTCCCTGCAGTTCCCGGAGGCGGCCCGGGTGTTCGAGGCGATCGGCCCGTACTTCACGCCCCCGCCCTGGACGTACCGCACTCCCGAACGCGACCGCGCCCTGGAGGTGTTCGTGCAGGCCCGGGACCGCTGCCGGGCGGCCGCGGACGGCCCGGCCGAGCAGCCCTGAGCGCACGGCCGCCACCGAGCGGGCACCACCACCGCACGCACCGCCGCCTCGACGCATCGACACCACGGAGCGCACCGCCGCATGTGAGTCCCGCTCGAAGTCCCCCTGGTTCCCGCTGTCCGGTTCCCGCTGTCTCCCCCTGGTTTCCCTGGTTCCCCTGATTGTCCCGATCCCCCTGATCCCCCCGGAGGTTCCGCATGTCCCGCACCCCCGATCCGGCGCCCTCCCCGGGCCTGCCGCAGCAGGACGAGGAGCAGCGCCTGCGCGAGCTGGGCTACCGTCCGGTACTGGCCCGCCGCATGGGCGGGTTCGGCAACTTCGCGATCAGCTTCTCGGTGATCTCGATCCTGTCCGGCTGCATGACGCTGTACGGCTTCGGCCTGAACACCGGCGGCCCCGCGGTGATGCTGTGGGGCTGGGCGGGCGTCGGCCTGTTCGTGCTGTGCGTCGGTCTCGCCCTCGCCGAGGTCACCAGCGCCTACCCGACCTCGGGCGCCCTGTACTACATGGCCGACCGGCTCGGCGGGCGCCGCTGGGGCTGGTACACCGGCTGGCTGAACCTGCTCGGTCTGCTCGGCGCGATCGCCGGTATCGACTACGGCGCCGCCCTGTTCACCGGCGCCTTCGCCAATCTGCAGTGGGGCTTCGAGCCGACGCCGGGCAAGACCATGCTGATCTTCTGCGTCATCCTGCTGCTGCACGCGACGCTGAACCTCTTCGGCGTCCGCCTGGTCAGCGTGCTCAACTCGGTCAGCGTGTGGTGGCACCTGGCGGGCGTCGCGCTGATCGTCGGCGCGCTGGCGATCTTCCCCGACCACCACCAGTCACCGTCCTTCGTGTTCACGAAGTTCGTCAACGAGACCGGCTGGGACAACCCGCTGTACGTGGCCGCGATCGGCCTGCTCCTCGCGCAGTACACCTTCTCCGGGTACGACGCCTCCGCCCACCTGTCGGAGGAGACCTCGCACGCCTCGGTGGCCGCGTCCCGCGGCATCGTCCGCGCCATCTGGGTGTCCTGGCTCGCGGGCTTCGTCCTGCTGGCGGGGCTGACCTTCGCCATCCAGGACTACGACGCCACCCGCACCACCGGCACGGGGGTGCCGCCCGCGCAGATCCTGCTGGACGGACTCGGCACCGACGGCGCCAGCGCGCTGCTCCTGGTCGTGATCGTCGCCCAGTTGTTCTGCGGGAACGCCGAGGTGGCCGCGGCCAGCCGCATGGTGTTCGCGTTCAGCCGGGACGGCGCGCTGCCCGGCTCGCACCTGTGGCGCAAGGTGAGCAGCCGTACCCAGACCCCGGTGGCCGCCGTCTGGCTCTCGGTCGTCGTGCCCGGCGTCCTCGCCCTGCCGTCGCTGTACTCGGCGACGGCGTACAACGCGGTGACCGCCATCAACGTCATCGGCATCACCCCGGCCTACGCCATCCCCGTGTTCCTGCGGCTGCGTGCCGGCGACCGCTTCCAGCCCGGGCCGTGGCACCTGGGCCGCTGGAGCAGGCCGATCGGCTGGATCGCCGTGATCTGGGTGGCCTGCGTGACCGTGCTGTTCTGCCTGCCGCAGGCGTCGCCGGTCACGGTCGACACGATGAACTACGCCTCGATCGCCCTCGCGGTGGTTCTGATCCTCGCCAGCGTCTGGTGGTACGTCGCACGCCGGTCGTACGGCACGCCCACCACCGCGGCCTACGGCAGCGACCGTGACCAGGCCGAACTCGCGGAGGGCATCGTCTGAGCGACCGTCCGGAGCACCGGTCCGGGTGCGAACTGGTGTGCCGGATACGGCAGGATGAGCGGGCGCGCGGGTCACCGGCCGACGGCCGGCCCGCGCGATCGCACATCCCGGACATCGAGCAGGTGACAACGTGACGACATCTCACAAGTGGCTCCGCGCGGCGGCTTCGCGCCCCGGAGGTGACCGGTGAACCGCGCGCTGACCCTGGACGACCTCGTCCTCGCCGGAATCGCCCTGGGCACGGGGCTGTTGCTCGCCTTCGTCTCCCGTACGCTGCTGCGCTGGCTGGCGAAGCACGCCAAGCGGACCCGCTGGTCCGGCGACGACGTCATCGTGGACGCGCTGCGCTCGGTCGTCCCCTGGGCGGCGATCGCGGGCGGAGCGGCCGTGGCGGCCGTGGTGCTGCCGCTGACCAGAACGGTCCAGCACCAGGTCGACCAGGTCCTCCAGGTCTGGCTGATCTTCGTGGTGACCCTGTCCGCGGCCCGGGTCGTCGCCGGTCTGGTCCGCAGCGTCACCCAGTCCCGGTCGGGCGTGGCGGGCTCGGCGACCATCTTCGTCAACATCACCCGGGTGCTGGTGCTGGCGATCGGTTTCCTGGTCGTGCTCCAGACGCTCGGCATCTCCATCGCGCCCCTGCTCACCGCCCTGGGCGTGGGCGGTCTGGCCGTGGCACTGGCCCTGCAGGACACGCTGGCCAACCTTTTCGCGGGCATCCACATCCTCGCCTCCAAGACCGTCCAGCCCGGCGACTACATCCGGCTGAGCAGCGGCGAGGAGGGCTACGTCGTGGACATCAACTGGCGCCAGACGACGGTCCGCCAGCTCTCCAACAACCTGGTGGTCATCCCCAACGGCCAGCTGGCCAAGGAGAACATGACCAACTACACCCGGCCCGAGCAGGCACTGACCGTGCCGGTGCAGGTCGGGGTGAGCTACGACTCCGACCTCGAGCACGTCGAACGGGTCACGGCACAGGTCGTCGCCGAGGTCATGGCGGACGTGGCCGGCGCCGTCCCGGACCACGAGCCCGCCATCCGCTTCCACACCTTCGGCGACTCCCGCATCGGTTTCACGGTGATCCTCGGGGTCGGCGAGTTCAGCGATCAGTACCGGATCAAGCACGAGTTCATCAAGCGCCTGCACCGCCGCTACCGCGAGGAGGGCATCCACATCCCGGCCCCGGCCCGCACGGTCGCCCTCCAGCAGGGCTCGCTGGTGATCCCGCACCAGCGCAGCGCCGAGGACCTCACGGCGGGGCCGGCCCGGGCGGAGTAGGAGGCGGCGCGGCGCCGGGTTTGGGCGGAGGAGGCGCGGGGCCGGCCTGGGCGGTGTGGGCGCGGCGCCGGGCCCGGACGGAAGAGACGCGGGGCCGGCCCTGACGGGTGCGCCTTCCGGGCCCGGGACGGGCGGGGAGCCTTCCCTGTCGGGACGGGACGGGCCGGGCCGGGGCGCCCTCCGGGTCCGGGTCCGGGCCGGCCCGGCGGGCCAGGTACCGCCGGCCGCGGTTCCCGGGGCCGCCCGGTAGCGGAGCGGAGGTGCGGGGCCCCGCCCCGCGTGCTGGAATGACAGGCGGGGGCTGTCCGCCGCCGACGGTGGGTGCACTGCCGCAGCAGGCGGCACGGCCGAGCGGTCCGCCTCCCGTGTCCGGCTTGCGTCCGGCTTCCCGGTCCGAACGGTCCGCCTCCTGTCCGGCTTCCGTCCGGCTGCAGAGGAGTGGCCATGCACAGCGTCGAGGAAATGGGCCCCGTCGACTACCCGATCATGGAGTTCTCCGGCCCGTGCGCCCCGGCGCGGCGGGGCCCGGCTCGTCGCGAGCGGCCGCGGACGTGACCCGCGGGCCGGTGGCGCGCCGGCCCGGCGCATCGACATATGGGAGATGACCGACATGCCCGGACAATCGCAGAGTCCCGGTCAGAGGCGGGAAGGATCGCAGGCCGCCGCCGTGCAGCCTCCGGTTCCGCCGGCCGGCGTCCTCGACGACATGACCCAGAAGATCGATGAGCTCAAGCAGCTGACCGATCTGAAGGCGGAGGGTGTCCTGACGGGCGAGGAGTTCGAGGCCCGGAAGCGCCGGCTCCTCGGCTGAGCCGGGGAGGGCGGCCGGTGACCGACGAGAACGACAACCAGCGCCGCGCACTCCGCATCCTGGACCAGCGGCTCGACGCCCTGGCGCGGCAGCCGTTCCGGGCCCGGTTCCACCTGCGCGGGCGGGACCGGGCGACCGCTGAGCTGAAGGGCCCGGCCACGGTCCGGCGGCACGCGTACGAGCTGATCGACAAGCGGCTGGCGCCGGCCGAGCCGTACAAGGACGGCAAGCAGACGCCGTACCGCGGCCATCCGGTCTTCGTGGCCCAGCACGCGACCGCGACCTGCTGCCGCGGCTGTCTGCAGCGCTGGCACGGGATTCCCAAGGGGCGGCAGCTGACCGACGCGGAGCACGCGTACGTGGTGGACGTGATCTGCCGGTGGATCGAGCGCGAGATGACGGGCGGGCCCGGCGCGGGCCACGGCCGCGACGGCTGACGCGCGTCCGGACCCCACTGCTGGTCCGCCCGGGGACCTCTCTCGTGATCCGCCCGGACCCCACAGCCCGGTCCGCCCGGACCCCACAGCCTGATCCGCCCGGACCACTCACGCCTGATCCGCCCGGACCCCACACAGCCGACCCGCCCGGACCCCACGCACCCGATCCGGTCGGACCCCACACGGCCGACCTGGCGGGACCCCACGCACCCGATCCCGGCGGGACCCCACTCGGCCGATCCGGGCGGACCCCTGTCGATCCGGTCCCGCGTACGAGATATCTTGATGTCGAGCAATGTTGCAGACGTGGAGCGGAGCACCCGGTGACTGACTCGACCATCATCTACACCTACACAGACGAGGCCCCGGCCCTGGCGACGCATTCGTTCCTGCCGGTGATCCAGGCGTACGCCTCGCAGGCCGGTGTGTCCGTGGCGACCCGCGACATCTCGCTGGCCGGGCGCATCATCGCCGTCTTCCCGGAGTACCTGAACGAGGACCAGCGCATCCCCGACGCGCTGACCGAGCTGGGCGAGCTGGCCAAGACCCCCGAGGCCAACATCATCAAGCTGCCGAACATCTCGGCGTCCATCCCGCAGCTGAAGGCCGCCGTGGCCGAGCTGCAGGCCAAGGGCTACGCGCTGCCGGACTACCCGGACGACCCGAAGACCGACGAGGAGCGGGAGATCCGCGCCCGTTACGACAAGATCAAGGGCTCCGCCGTCAACCCGGTGCTGCGTGAGGGCAACTCCGACCGCCGTGCCCCGGCCTCGGTGAAGAACTACGCCAAGACCCACCCGCACCGCATGGGCGCCTGGAGCTCCGACTCCAAGACCGACGTGGCGACCATGGGCGTGGACGACTTCCGCTCCACGGAGAAGTCCGTGGTGATCTCCGAGGACGGCTCGCTGCGTATCGAGCTGGTCGGCGACGACGGCTCCACGACCGTGCTGCGCGAGTCGGTACCGGTCCTGGCCGGCGAGGTCGTCGACGCCTCCGTGCTGCGCACCGCCGCGCTGCGCGAGTTCCTGACCGCGCAGGTCGCGCGGGCCAAGCAGGAGGGTGTCCTGTTCTCCGTGCACCTGAAGGCCACGATGATGAAGGTCTCCGACCCGATCATCTTCGGCCACGTGGTGCGTGCCTTCTTCCCGAAGACGTTCGCGAAGTACGCCGAGACCTTCGCCTCGGCCGGCCTGACCCCGAACGACGGCCTGGGCGGCATCCTGAAGGGCCTGGAGAGCCTCCCCGAGGGCGCCGAGATCAAGGCCTCCTTCGACGCCGAGATCGCCGAGGGGCCGGCCCTCGCCATGGTCGACTCGGACAAGGGCATCACCAACCTGCACGTGCCGTCGGACGTGATCATCGACGCCTCCATGCCGGCGATGATCCGCACCTCCGGCCACATGTGGGGCCCCGACGGCCAGGAGCACGACGCCCTCGCCGTCATCCCGGACTCCTCCTACGCCGGTGTCTACCAGGCCGTGATCGACGACTGCCGGGCCAACGGCGCCTACGACCCCTCCACCATGGGCTCGGTGCCGAACGTCGGCCTGATGGCTCAGAAGGCCGAGGAGTACGGCTCCCACGACAAGACCTTCGAAATCCCGGTGACCGGCACCGTCCGCGTCGTCGACGCCTCCGGTGAGGCCCTGATCGAGCAGGCGGTCTCCGCGGGCGACATCTTCCGCGCCTGCCAGACCAAGGACGCCCCGATCCGCGACTGGGTCAAGCTGGCCGTCACCCGCGCCCGCGCCACCGGCGACCCGGCCGTGTTCTGGCTGGACGAGGGCCGCGCCCACGACGCCAACCTGATCGCCAAGGTCGAGCAGTACCTGGGCGAGCACGACACCGAGGGCCTGGACATCAAGATCCTGTCCCCGGTCGAGGCCACCAAGCTGTCGGTGGAGCGCATCCGCCGCGGCGAGAACACCATCTCGGTGACCGGCAACGTGCTGCGTGACTACCTGACCGACCTGTTCCCGATCCTGGAGCTGGGCACCAGCGCCAAGATGCTGTCGGTCGTCCCGCTGATGGCGGGCGGCGGCCTGTTCGAGACGGGCGCCGGCGGTTCCGCGCCGAAGCACGTCCAGCAGCTGGTCAAGGAGAACTACCTGCGCTGGGACTCCCTGGGTGAGTTCTTCGCCCTGGTGCCCTCCTTCGAGCAGTACGCCGAGGCCACCGGCAACACGCGTGCCAAGGTCCTCGCCGACACCCTCGACCGCGCCACGGCGACCTTCCTCAACGAGGACAAGTCCCCGACCCGTCGCGTCGGCGGCATCGACAACCGCGGCAGCCACTTCTACCTGTCCCTGTACTGGGCGCAGGAGCTGGCGCAGCAGACCGACGACGCCGACCTGGCCAAGGCGTTCGCACCGTTCGCCGAGTCCCTCGCGGCGGCCGAGCAGCGGATCGTGGACGAGCTGAACGCCGTCCAGGGCTCCGCGGCCGACATCGGCGGCTACTACAAGGTCGACAAGGCCAAGGCGGACGCCGTCATGCGCCCGTCGGCCACCTGGAACGAGACGCTGGCCTCGCTGAACTGACGTCCGCGTCCGCGGGTCCCCGAACGGCCCTGAACTCCGCCCCGGTCGGCACTGCCCGGCCGGGGCGGAGCCATGGTGGCCGGAGCCCGGTTGCCGGTGCCGTGTGACAGCGTGGCCCGCACCCCACACGCACCACACGCACCACACACACTCCGCGCCACGACAACACACGGACCTCATCCACCTCACGCGTCCCACGCACGCCACCGCCGACAGCCCGACAGCGCCGAGGAGCAGCCCGTGACCGGAACCGTCCCTTCCTTCGCACTCCTGCCCGGGGCCGAGGAGTCGTCCGTGCTGCTGCACGTGCCGCACTCGGCGCGGGCCATCCCGGACGAGGTACGCGCCGGCATCGTGCTCGGCGACCCCGAACTGGAGCGCGAGCTGGACCACATCACGGACGCGCACACCGCCGAGATCGCCGAGCGGGCGGCCGCCCTGGCCGGGTTCACGCCGTGGCGGTTCGTGAACCGGCTGTCGCGACTCGTGGTGGACCCGGAGCGGTTCCCGGACGAGCGGGAGGAGATGCTCGCCGTGGGGATGGGCGCGGTGTACACGCGGACCACCCACCGGGGCGAGCTGCGCCCCGCGGACACCGATCCGGGCCCTCTGCTGGAGCGCTACTTCCGGCCGTACGCCCGCGCCATGACCGAGGCGGTGGCGGGGCGCCTGGCCGCGACCGGCCGGGCCGTGATCATCGACGTGCACTCGTATCCGGCCGAGCCGCTGCCCTACGAGCTGCACGCGTCCGGGCCGCGCCCTCCGGTGTGCCTGGGCACGGACGCCTTCCACACCCCGCCGGAGCTGGCCGAGGCCGCCCGCAAGGCCTTCGCCGGGTGCGGGGGGACGGGTCTGGACAGCCCGTTCGCCGGCACCTACGTGCCGCTGGAGTTCTACGGGCGAGACGCGCGGGTCGGCGCGCTCATGGTCGAGATCCGCCGGGACACGTACATGACGGAGCCGGGCGGCCCGGCCGGTCCGGGCCTCGGACGGCTGGCCTCGGCACTGGCGTCCTTGGTCGACAGCGTGTGACCGGCAGGGCCGGCCGCCCGTCCCCATGTGTCCCGGTGGACTCGGCCGGCCGTCCCCGTCGGCCCCTGCCGGTTCGGCCGCCCGTCCTGGGCGCCGGCCGCGCCCGGCGGCATCCGGCGGCATCCGGAGGCATCCGGAGGCATCCGGCGGCATCCGGCGGCCGAAGCGAACCACTGCACCGGCTCGGTGCCGGCGCGGATGCGGGCCGCACGGCTCGCGGACACGCTGCTCGGCCGGCCGTCCCCGGGGCTGCCGCCCGCCGTGCCGCCGGAGCAGGTGCGGTGGGCGGCACGGGGCGATGATCCGCGGGCCACATACGCCCCCGGTCACCTGGTGGGCGGCATCAGGCCCGCAGCCACTCCGTGACGATCACCTCCGCGCCGGTCCGCAGCCGCAGGGCGAACGGGCCGGCCGGCGGGGTGTCGCTGGTGAACCGGCCGAGGGTGTCGACGGCGACCGGAGCGGCGGTCTGCGGGCCGCCGAGCACCTCGATGCGTGCCGACCGCGGCGGCAGCACCTGGCCGATCAGTCCGTCATCGGTGACCTCGACGTCGACCGTCACCTCGCCCGCGCGGAACGTCAGCATGCGCGGCGCGTCGGTGACGCCCCTGACCGGCAGGGCGTCCACGAGCGAGTCGAAGGTCAGCTCGGCGATCCGGGCGTCCAGGTCGTGCAGTGCGTAGGCGTCCAGGGCGAGTTGGCGCAGGGCGTCGGGGACCGGGTCCAGGACCGCGGCGGCCTGACGCAGTTCCTCCTCCAGCAACGCGTCCACCAGGGCGTCCCCCTCCACGAGTCCGTCGCCGTGCGCGAGCCCGGCGCCGTCCATGGGTCCGTCGCCGTGCGCGAGCCCCTCGGCATCCGTGGGCACGTCGCCGTGCGCGAACTGCCCGTTGGCGGGGGCCCCTTCCGCGTCCTGGCGCGGCGACTCGCGCTCGCCGCCCCCGTTCCCGTCCCGGCCGGTCCCCTGGTGTCCGTTCACGCCGCACCCCGTGCGTCCATCCGGGCTCGCAGCCGGCGCAGACAGCGCTGGCGCAGTGGCCCGATGCTGCCGACCGCGATGCCGAGCGCGGCCGAGATCTCCACATAGCTGGGTGGCGGGGAGGCCATCAGCACACGCAGCAACTGGCGGCACCGGTCGCCCAGTCCGTCCAGTTCCTGCCACAGGCGGCGGACCCGCTCGGCCCGGTCCGCCGCCTCCTCCGAGTCGATCAGGGTCTCCTCCGGAGTCCGGCTCTCGCTGGCCCGGTCCAGAACCTGCGGATCGTCGGTCACGGTCAGCCGGGTCAGCCCCTTGAGCACCTTCAGGCACTCGTGGCGCGCCGTGCTGGCGAGCCAGGAACCGGCCTTGTCGGGCTCGCGGATCCGGCCCAGATGCTGGGCGAAGCGGAACCACACGGTCTGGTAGACCTCGTGTCCGTCGGCGTCGGAGAGCCGGTGTGCGCGTACGACCGCCCACACCAGGGGACTCATGCCTTCCACCAGCGCCTTCCAGGCCGCGGCGTCCCCGTCGACGGCGGACTGGACCAACTCCCCGACCTCTGCTCGGTCCACGGCTGCACCCCTCGTGTACGAAACGTCATCGTACGCCGCGGAGCAGAGGGTTCCGGACCTCATACCGGCAGCGCCGGGGTCGCGGCCGGGACCGGGCGCCAGGTGGGTGGGCGCAGCGCCCGGACGTGCGCCCCGCGCACCCGCGCACGGTGCGCCTGCTCCACCAGCCGGGCGCCGGCGGCAAGCGGGTCGCGTTCCTGATGCGCCGTCATGTGTGCGGCCACGAGGCCCGCCACGACCGGGGTCGCGAAGGACGTGCCGCTCCACTGCGCGAGACCGTCGAACATCACCTGGTCCGGTTTGGCCCCGGTGCTCTGCCTCCCCTCGCTCAACACGCCGGTGTGACGGGGGAACTGGCAGGTGCAGGCGTACCCGGAGCCGAACCGGCAGGTCTCGTACGTGGAGTGCTGGTAGACGTACGGCACGGGGGTGTCGAATCCGGTGAGGGCGCTGGTCAGGCGCTCGCCGGGGGCGTAGACGCGGACCCAGGGGCCGTGATTGCTGAAGCAGGCCGCCGCATCGCCGTCCCCGCGCAGGGCGCCGACCGACAGCACGCTGTCCGCGTACTCGGGCAGGGCGGAGTAGGCGGCGGGCCAGAACGGGGTGTCACTGCCGTTGTTGCCCGCGGCGGCGACCAGCAGGGTGGGCCGGGACCGCAGTTCCCGCATGAAGGCGTCCAGGCCGAGCAGGCTCCCGGTGCTCTCGGTGGGCGTGCCCGCGGAGAGGCTGATGACGTCGGGCCAGCCGTCCTGGTCGACGGCCTCGAAGAGCTTGCCGCCGAACTCGGACTCCAGCACGGCACCGGCGTCGTTGAGGGTGCCGCGGACGGTGATCGCGGCATCGGGCGCGATCGCCGCAAGGATGCCGGCGATGAACGTGCCGTGGCCGACGTACTGGTGGAGCACGCCGTCGGCGTCGGTCTCGACCAGCTGGGCGTCGCCGGTGGTGTGGGCCAGGAGCGGGTAGGAGCGGTGGTCGTGCACGAGGCCGTTGTCGACGACCAGGACGCGGACGGGGCGATCCGGGTGCGGACCGGCCGCCGCGGCGTCCGGGTTGGCCGCCGCGGTGCGCGCGGCCGGCACCGGCTCGTCCCCGGGGCAGGCGTTGACCGCGATGTGCACCACGTGGTTGCGGCTGACCAGCCGGCGGCCCCCGCGGTCCTCGGCCGCCCGCAGGGCACGTAGGGCGTGCGGCACGACGTCGTCGCCCTGAGCCGGGTCGGCGACCCGGATGCGGGTGACACCGGTGCGGCTGGTCTCCGGGCCGGTACGGCGTACGTGCTCGGGGAACAGGCCCCGGGTCTCGGTGAAGTGGGCGCGCACGGTGTCCTCGACGACCCGGGCGTCCTCGCCGTCGCGGGCGAGCACGACGCCCTTCTCGTACAGGAAGTGGGCGTCGTCGTCCGGTCCCATGGCCAGTGGGACGTCGGGCATCGAGCGCTGGATGTGGTCGAACTGCTCGTGGAACCTCTGTGGAGCCATGTCGTGTCCTCCCCCTCGAAGACGGTGTTCGACAGTGGGAGTCGCGGGACCACCGTCTGATACAGCAGGCCACTACCATGCGAGACGTGACGGCGGGAAGCGAGTCGGTCCTCGAGCTGCTGCCCCTGGTGTTCGCCGATCCGGGCGAGGCCCGGGCGCGCGCGGAGCGGGTGCTGCACGCCGCCGCGCCGCCGTTGCACGCCAGCGTCGCCCACCAGGTGCTCGGCATCTGGCAGCGGGACTTCGGCGATCTGCGGATCGCGCTGCGGCATCTGCGCCGCGCCCGGGACCTCGCCGCGCGGGCCGAGTCGGCCGACCGGGAGGCCGATGTGCTCGCCACGCTGGGGGTCGCACTGGTGCACGCGGGGCGCACGCGGCAGGGGCTCGCCTCGTTCGAGCGCGGTGTCGCGCGGGGTACCGGACACACCCGGGCCCGGGTGCTGTACCGGCGTGCGTACGTGTGGTGGGTGCTGGGTCGTCACCGGGAGGCGCTGGAGGACGTACGGCGGGCGCTGCCGGTGCTGCGGCAGGTCGCCGACGACATCTGGACGGCCCGGGCGCTGACCCTGCGGGCCACCGTGCACCTGGCGCTCGGCGCGGTGGACCGGGCGGACGCGGACTTCACGGCCGCGGAACGGCTGTGGGACACCACCGGCCAGGAGCACGACAAGGCGGACGCCGTGGAGAGCCGGGGGCTCGCCGCGTTCCGGTCCGGGGACATCCCGGCGGCGCTGCGGCTGCTGGACGAGGCCGAGGAGCGCTACGCCAGGCTCGGCACGCCGACCTACATGCTGTCCGTCCGGCGCTGCGAGGTGCTGATGGCGGCCGGGCTCGCCCCGGAGGCGCTGGCCGAGGCCGACGGGGCGACGGCGCTGCTGGACCGGATCGGCGGGCAGTCCACGCGCAAGGCCGAGCTGCTGCTCGCCGCCGCGCGGGCGGCCCGGTCGGCCGGTGACGCGCACACCGCGATCGCCCGCGCCGCCGTCGCCGTACGGCTGTTCGCGGCGCAGCGGCGGACCTGGTGGCAGACGCATGCCCAATTGGTGCTGATCCAGGCGCGGGTGGCGGCCGGGCGCCGGTCGGGGCGGCTGGTCGCGGACGCGGCGGCGGTCGCCGAGCGGCTGGCCGCCTTCGGCTCGCCCGCCGCGCCCGAGGCGTCGCTGCTGGCGGGCCGGATCGCGCTGGCGCTCGGCTGGACGGCGGACGCGGAACGGCACTTGTCGGTGGCCGCGCGCAGCCGGCACGCCGGCCCGCCGACGGTCCGGATGACCGGCTGGGCCGCGCAGGCGCTGAGGGCGCACGCGGCCGGTTCCCGGCGGGGCGTGCTGGAGGCCTGCCGGCGCGGTCTGGACGTGCTGGACGACCACCGGATGACCCTGGGCGCCTCGGAGCTGCGCGCCCATGTGACCGCCCAGGGTGCCGAACTGGCGGCTCTGGCCCAGGAGGTGAGTCACAGTCAGGGCGATCCGCGGCGGCTGCTGGTGTGGAGCGAACGGTGGCGGGCGACCGTGCTGTCCGCGCCGCCGGCCCGGCCGCCGGACGATCCGGCGCTGCTGCGCGGCCTGACCGCCTACCGGGAGATCGCCGCCCGTGCCGAGGGCGCCCGGATGGAGGGCCGCCCGGTGCCCGCCCTGGAGCGCGAACGGCGGCGTCTGGAACGGGAGATCCGCTCCCGCACCCGTCACATGCGCGGTGCGGCGCCCGGCACCGGGGACCGCCTGGACGTGGCCCGGCTGCTGGACCGGCTCGGTGCCGGCCGGCTGGTCGAACTGGCCGTGGTGGACGGGCGGGTGCACGTCCTGCTGTGCGGGCAGGGGAAGGTGCGGCGGTTCGAGGGCGGGGCGCTGGCGGAGGCGGTGGCCGAGGCGGAGTACGTCCAGGCCGGGCTGCGGCGGCTCGCCCATCCCGGTGCGGAGGCGCGGCTGCCGCTGGTGGAGGCGGCGGGGCGGCGGCTGCAGGAGCTGCTGCTGGGCGGGGCGGCGGCGCAGCTGGGACCGGGGCCGGTGGTGATCGTGCCGCCGGGGGCGCTGCACCGGGTTCCGTGGGCGCTGCTGCCCGCGCTGCGAGACCGGGTGCTCAGCGTGTCACCGTCGGCGGGCAGCTGGCTGCGCGCCCGGGAGACGGAACCGCCGCCGGACGGCCGGGCCGTGCTGGTGCGCGGGCCCGGCCTGGCGACCGGCGGTGCCGAGGTACTGGAGCTGGCGGGCCGGTACGGCACGGCGACCGTCCTGGAGGGTGACGAGGCCCAGGTGCCGCGGGTGCTGGCGGAACTCGACGGCGCGGGCCTCGCGCACCTGGCGGCGCACGGTACGTTCCGCGCGGACAGCCCGCTGTTCTCCGCGCTGCGGATGGCCGACGGCCCGCTGATCGTGCACGACCTGGAGCGGCTGGCCCGCAGTCCCTACCGGATCATCCTCTCCAGCTGCGACACCGCCCGCCTCGCCTCGGTCGGCGCCGACGAACTCCTGGGCCTGGTCACCGCGTTGCTGCCGCTGGGCACGGCCGGGGTGGTGGCGAGCAGCGCGCCGGTCAACGACGAGGCGGTGGTGCCGCTGATGCTCGCACTGCACAAGGGCCTGGGCGCGGGTCTGTCACTGGCCGAGGCCCTGCGGGACGCCCGCACCACCCTCCCCGGCGACGCCGTACACCAGGCGACGGGCTGGGCGTTCGCCGCATTCGGTGCGGCGTGAGGGTGCTCCGCGCGGGCGAGAGGGTGGCCTGGGCGGGCGGGAGAGTGCTCCGCGCCGGCGGGAGGGTGCTCTCGGCGGTGCTTGAGATGCTCCCCACGGGGAGCACACACGTCCGCACCCGCCCGCCGGTCGGTCCCGCGGACGCCTACGCCGATCTCGCGGCCGGCGGCTCCACCAGCCACGGCAACGCCGCACGGTCCGCCGTGCCGAGTCGCGTGTAGGCGCTGTACAGATGGTTCCCCACCGTACGCACCGACAGGGTCAGCCGTTCCGCGATCTCCCGGTTGCTGAGCCCGGCCGCCGCAAGCGTGACGATCTGCCGCTGCCGTGCGGTCAGTTCGCCCAGTGTGAGCCCGGCCAGGGCCGGTGTGCGTGCGCCCTGGCAGCGTCCGGCCAGCGCGAGCGCGCGGGTGCGGGACAGCCGCGCGGCACGCGGGTCGCGGTGCGCCCGTACGGCCTGTGCGTGGGCCTCCGCGGCGTACAGCAGCAGACCGCGCTCCTGCAGGGCCTCGGCGGCGCGGTCCAGGGCGGGCCCGTCGCCGTGGGCGAGCGCTTCCGCGTGCCGGGCGAGGACGCTGCCGGCGGGCAGCCGCCCGGCAGCGGATTCCGGGACACCGAGGCGTACGGCCTCGTAGAGCGCGTCGACCTCGTCACCGGCGGCCACCGCGGCCCGCGGCCGCACGCCGCCCGCCTGCGTCGAGCGGCCCTGCGCACACTCCAGCTCCCGCCGGCAGCCGGGGTCGTCCGGCGCCCGCCGCAGCCCCTCCCGGGCCCAGGCCGCGGCGTCCCGCACCTCGCCGCGCAGACGCGCGTACCGGGCCCGTACGGCGGCGTAGCCGGCCGGCAGCGGCGCGCCCTCCGCCACCAGCCACTCGCCCACCGGCGTCGGCACCGGCCGGACGTCCAGCCGCTCGATCCGCTCGGCCAGCGTGCGCTGTTCGGCGTCGAGCGCCGGGCCGTACGCGTCCGCACCGGGTGCCAGCCGGCGGGCGCGCAGCCGGCCGGTGGTGGCGCGCAGCACCGGGCCGTGCAGGGGATCGGCGAGGGTGACGGCGCCACGGTCGTCGACCTCGATCAGACCGTCCGTCTCCAGCCGTTCGAGGACGTCGAGATCGAAGTCCGCCAGGTACACCGGAAGGGGCTCGGCGAAGGCGAGGCGTTCGAGGGTGTCGCGTGCGCCGGGACCGGAGCACCGCAGGGCCGGGGCGAGGCGCTCGCGCAGGGCCGGGATGACCGGCGGCGCGCCTCGCCAGGCACGCTCGCCGGTGCCCGGGACTGGGGTCAGCCGTCCGGACGCGTCGAGCGCGGTGACCAGGTCGCGCAGCAGCCGCAGGTCGCCCCGGCACACGTGGTGCAGCCGGGCGGCCGTCAGGGGTTCCAGGCCCGCGGCCGCGAGCAGTCGGGCGGTGTCCTCGCGGGGCAGCGGGGCGAGGGCCAGCCGGGGCAGCAGCTCGCCGGTCCACAGCCGGGTCACCGCCGCGGGCGCGGGCTCCTCGTCGACCACGGCCACGAGCAGGCGGGTGCGTCCGTGCGCGGCGAGCTGGTGGACCAGGGCGGCCGAGGCCTCGTCCAGCAGATGGGCGTCGTCCACGACGAGCAGCCGTACGCCGGACAGGAGCTGGACCGCGCGGTGCAGGGAAACGGTGTCGGGGAGGAGGTGGGCGAATGCCGCGAAGGGCAGCCCCTGGGCATCGGGGGTGCCGGTCACGCGGGTGTGCTCCGTGCCCCGGAGCGCCTGCTCGATCAGCCGGGTCTTGCCCCGGCCGGCCGGGCCGGTCACCACGAGGCCGTGCCGTCCGGTGGCCGACGAGACGGCCACCAGCTCCAGTTCGTCCTCCCGGCCGGTGAACGGCCAGGTGGTCGCGAGCGTCTTCACGTCCTGCCGGAAATTCCTCACACCTTCCGGAGCGCGCGTACTCAGGTTTGATACAGGCGGACTTGAGTAGCCCCCGACTCAGGCGCCCGGGCCGGGGGTTGGGCACGCTGGCCGCATGACCCGACGCCTCTGCTCGCTGCCGCGGCAGCCGGCCCCGTCCTTCCCGGCGGGGCTGACGGCCGAGCGGCTGGGTGCCCTGCTCGCGGGGCGGCGCATGTGGGTCAACGGCACCGTCCTGCACTACTGCTTCCTCGGCGCCGGCTCCGACGCCTCGGTGATCCCGGTTCCCGGGACCGCCGAACTGCGCCGGGTGCCGTGGAACGGGGGCGAGGAACAGCGGGAGGTGGTGCGCGAGTGCTTCCGCGAGTGGCAGGGACTCGGCATCGGTGTCGTGTTCGCGGAGGTCGGTGAGCGCGGCGAGGCGGAGCTGCGGATCGGCTTCCAGGCCGGCGGCGGTTCCTGGTCCGCGGTGGGCCGGGAGGCGCTGTCGGCCGGTGGGGACGAGCGCACCATGAACTTCGGCTGGGACGTGACCGCGCCCGGGGAGCGCGGGACCGTCCTGCACCAGATCGGGCACGCGCTCGGCATGGTGCACGAGCACCAGAGCCCGTTCGCCGGGCTCCACTGGGACGACGAGGCCGTGTACGCCGAACTGGCGGGCCCGCCGAACTTCTGGAGCCGTGAGACGGCGTACACCAACGTCCTGCGCACGCTGGACGCGGGCGAGGCGAGCTGCGCGGTGTGGGATCCGCAGTCGGTCATGGTGCTGCCGGTCGGACCGGGGCTGGTGCTGGAGCCGGAGCGATACCGCGGGGGGCTGCGTCCGTCCGGGGCGCCGTCCCCGGCCGACAAGGAGTTCCTGCTCCGCTGGTACCCGCCGGCCGGCTCCGTGCGGCCGGCCGAGCTGGTGCCGCTGCGGTCGGTGCCGCTGGGTCTGGGCCCGGCGGAGCAGGCCGACTTCACCCTGGAGCCGCCGGAGACCCGCGACTACACCGTGGGCACCTTCGGCGACGCCGACACCGTGCTCGTGGTCTTCGAGGAGCGCGACGGGGAACCGCGCTTCCTCGCGGGCCACGACGACGGCGGCGGCCCGGGCAACGCCGCCGTCGGGGTGCGGCTCGTCCGGGGCCGCCGCTACGTCGTCCGCGTACGGCGCTGCTCCTCGTGGGGTTCGGGGGAGACGGCGCTCATGTGCTGGTGACGGCTCGCGGGCGGGGACGACACAGGGACCGGCGCCGGGGGACCGGCCGCGGACGTCACCCACGGGGGAGGTGACGCCCGCGGCCAAGCCGGTGCCAGG
>NZ_JBEOTD010000004.1:294125-343111 GCF_040426375.1 Streptomyces sp. NPDC096012 | reverse complement strand
GTCCCCCCCTCCCCCCCGCCCCCCCGCGGGCCCCCGCGGCCCGGGCCCCCCCCCCCACCGCCGTGCCGACGCCGTCCGCGGGGCCGCCGTTCGCCGCGGACGGCGGATCGGGGCCCGGTTTGACCCCTACGGTCCGGGCCCGTAACCTTGACCGTCGGCGTGTCCACTGAACACGCCACATCCCCGTAAACCTCTTCCTCCCGGACACTCGGTTGGCCGGGAGAGGTTGTCCGTTGTGTTTCGGGCGGCTGGCCTGCGGGGGTGCCGTTTCTTCGAGCGAAAGTGAGACCCGCGTGTACGCCATCGTGCGCAGCGGTGGTCGCCAGCACAAGGTTGCTGTCGGCGACATCGTTGAGGTTGACAAGATTTCCACTGGCAAGGTTGGCGACACGGTCGAGCTCTCGACCCTGCTCGTTGTCGACGGCGACTCCGTGACCAGCGACCCCTGGGTGCTGGCCGGCATCAAGGTCCAGGCCGAGATCGTGGACCACCACAAGGGCCAGAAGATCGACATTCTGCGCTACAAGAACAAGACCGGCTACCGCCGTCGTCAGGGCCACCGCCAGCAGTACACGGCGATCAAGGTCACGTCGATTCCCGCGGCTGCGAAGTAAGGGACTGAGGAGAAATGGCACACAAGAAGGGCGCATCGTCCACCCGGAACGGTCGCGACTCCAATGCCCAGCGGCTCGGCGTGAAGCGCTTCGGCGGTCAGGTCGTGAACGCCGGTGAGATCCTGGTCCGCCAGCGTGGCACCCACTTCCACCCCGGCGCCGGCGTCGGCCGTGGCGGCGACGACACGCTGTTCGCCCTCCAGGCCGGTGCGGTGGAGTTCGGCAGCCACCGTGGCCGCAAGGTCGTGAACATCGTTCCGGTCGCCTGAGTCGCCTGAATCCGGGCTCAGACCGAACGTTCCGTTCCGCGAGGCGGACCTCACTTCCCGGTCGGGAAGGCGGGTCCGCCTTTCGCGTGTTACGCAGTAGACATACCCGTACGTACCGAAGTGCTGGAGGCACCCACCATGACCACCTTCGTGGACCGCGTCGAACTGCATGTCGCCGCGGGTAACGGAGGCCACGGCTGTGCCTCCGTCCACCGTGAGAAGTTCAAGCCGCTCGGCGGCCCCGACGGCGGCAACGGCGGCCGGGGCGGCGACGTCATCCTGACCGTCGACCAGTCCGTGACCACGCTTCTCGACTACCACCACTCCCCGCACCGCAAGGCCACCAACGGCAAGCCCGGTGAGGGCGGCAACCGTTCCGGCAAGGACGGCGAGGACCTGGTCCTGCCGGTGCCGGACGGCACGGTCGTCCTGGACGGTGCGGGCAACGTGCTGGCCGACCTGGTCGGCCACGGCACCTCGTACGTCGCCGCGCAGGGCGGCCGGGGCGGACTGGGCAACGCGGCGCTGGCCAGCGCCCGCCGCAAGGCGCCCGGCTTCGCGCTGCTGGGCGTGCCCGGGGACCTCCAGGACATCGTGCTGGAGCTGAAGACCGTCGCCGACGTGGCCCTCGTCGGCTACCCGAGCGCCGGCAAGTCCTCGCTGATCTCGGTGCTCAGCGCGGCCAAGCCGAAGATCGCCGACTACCCCTTCACGACGCTGGTGCCCAACCTGGGCGTCGTCACCGCCGGTTCCACGGTGTACACCATCGCCGACGTGCCGGGTCTGATCCCCGGCGCCAGCCAGGGCAAGGGCCTCGGCCTCGAGTTCCTGCGGCACGTGGAGCGGTGCAGCGTGCTGGTGCACGTGCTGGACACCGCGACCCTGGAGTCCGACCGCGACCCGCTCTCCGACCTCGACATCATCGAGGAGGAACTGCGGCAGTACGGCGGTCTGGACAACCGGCCCCGGATGGTCGTCCTGAACAAGGTCGACGTGCCCGACGGCAAGGACCTCGCCGAGATGGTCCGCCCCGACCTGGAGGCGCGCGGCTACCGCGTCTTCGAGGTGTCGGCGGTGGCCCACATCGGGCTCAGGGAGCTGACCTTCGCACTCGGCGAGGTCGTCGCCGCGGCGCGCGCCGCCAAGCCGAAGGAGGAGGCGACACGCATCGTCATCCGGCCCAGGGCCGTGGACGACGCGGGCTTCACCGTCACCCGCGAGGACTCCGGCGGCGAGCCGCTGTTCCGGGTGCGCGGCGAGAAGCCCGAACGCTGGGTCCGCCAGACCGACTTCAACAACGACGAGGCCGTCGGCTACCTCGCCGACCGGCTCAACCGGCTCGGTGTGGAAGAGAAGCTGATGAAGGCGGGCGCCCGCTCCGGCGACGGCGTCGCCATCGGCCCCGAGGAGAACGCGGTCGTCTTCGACTGGGAGCCGACGGTCATGGCCGGCGCGGAGATGCTCGGCCGCCGCGGTGAGGACCACCGCTTCGAGGCGCCCCGGCCCGCGGCCCAGCGCCGCAGGGACCGGGAGGTCGAACGCGACGAGTCGCAGCAGGAGTTCGACGACTTCAACCCCTTCTAGGCACCCCTTCCGGGCCCCGCGGGGCCCGGTTCCGCCGAGTGGCAGCCCTTCGGCTGTTACACCACCTTTACAGCACTTCGTGTCAACCGCCGCGCGGGTGAAACCGAGTCGGCGGGTGGACGACGATAGGGTGACATGACCGATTGCGGTGAGGGGCGTCCCGACCGACCCCCCTCACCGCGTGCACGTCGTGTTCTATGGGGGAATCAGTTATGGGCTCCGGGCCCGACAACCGTCCTGTCGTTTCCGTGATCATTCCGGTGTACAACGCGGTCGACCACCTGCCGGAGTGCTTGCACTCGATCGCCGGCCAGTCCCTCGGATTCGAGCGACTCGAGATCGTCGCCGTGGACGACGGCTCCACCGACGGCAGTGGTGAGCTGCTCGACGAGTGGGCGGAGCGCCATCCCGGCCGGGTCCGGGTGGTGCACCAGGAGAACTCCGGCGCACCGGGCGGCCCGCGCAACCGGGCCATCGACATGGCCGAGGGCGAGTTCCTGTTCTTCGCCGATCCTGACGACTACCTGGGGACCGAGGCGCTGGAACGCCTGGTCGCCGCCGCCGGGCGCAACGACTCCGACGTGGTGCTGGGCAAGATCAAGGGTGTGGGGCGCAAGGCCCCGGTGACCCCGTTCCGGGCGAACGTGGACGGTGGTGACATCTTCACCTCCCATGGGGTCTGGTCCCTCACCGCGCACAAGCTGTTCCGTCGCTCGCTGGTCGAGGAGCACGGCCTGCGGTTCGCGGAGGGGCTGCGCCTGGCCGAGGAGCAGGTGTTCGTCGTGCGGGCCTATCTGCTGGCCCGGTCGATCTCGGTCGTGTCCGACTACGACTGCTACTACCTGGTCCGCCGCGACGACTTCCCGCACCTCACCCGGGAGGTCCCGGACCCCGCACCGTTCTACGCGAACGTGCGCGAGGTGCTGGACATCCTGGTGGCGCACGTCCCGGCCGGCGACGGGCGCGACAAGCTGCTCCAGCGCTGGCTGACCCTGGAGATCCTCGGCCGCTTCGACCGGCGCTTCCCCGGTCTGCCCGAGGACACCCGCGCCCTGCACGTGAAGCTGGCCGCGGAGCTGTTGCGCGACTTCATGCCGCAGGCGCTGGTGGCCGGGCTGCCGCCGCTGTCCCGGCTGCGCTGCCTGCTGATCTCCGAGGGACTCGTCGAGGAACTCACCGCGCTCACCACGCTGGTCCCGAGGCCCGAACCGAAGCCCAAGCCCAAGCCCAAGCCCGAGGCGGAGTCCGGGCCGAAGCCGCAGGCCGCCCCCGCCGGCGAGCCGGCCCCCCGGCCGCGAGGGCTCGGCCGGTACACCCCCGCCACCGTGCTCAGGGGCGTCAAACGCCGTCTGAAGCGCGGGCGTTGACCACCCGAAGCGCGGCGTCGACCGCCTGAAGCGCTGACGTCGACCGCGCCCGGGCCCGAAGGCGGCGGCGAACTCTCCCGGAGACGGCACAGCGGGAAAAGGGGCGGGGCCCGGAGGACGTCCTCCGGGCCCCGCCCCTTTCTCCGTGCTCGCTCACAGCTCCTTGGCCTGCTCCAGCATCCGGTCCAGGACCCGCGCCGAGGCGTGGCCGTCGTCCAGGTCGCAGAACAGGTGGTGGAAGCGGTCGAAGCGGTCCTGGTACTCGGCGGACACCGTATCGATGTCCCGGATCGCGTCGACCAGCTCCTTGGAGGTGAAGACCAGCGGGCCGGGCGAGTCCGCCTCGAAGTCGAAGTAGAAGCCGCGCAGGGTGTCCCGGTAGTGCTCCAGGTCGTAGGTGAAGAAGAGCATCGGCCGCTTCAGGTGGGCGTAGTCGAACATGACCGACGAGTAGTCCGTGATCATGATGTCGGCCGCCAGGTACAGCTCGGCGATGTCCGGGTACTCCGACACGTCCCACACGAAGCCGTTGCCGGCGCCGGGCACCGCGTCCACCACGTTGGAGTGGCGGCGGATGAGCAGGACGTGGTCGTCACCGAGCCGCCGCTGCGCGTCCTCGATGTCGATCCGCAGGTCGAACAGGTACTGGCCCTGGCTGTGCGCCTGGTCGTCCCGCCAGGTCGGCGCGTAGAGCACGACCTTCTTGCCCGCCGGCAGGCCGAGCTGCTTCTTCACCCGGTCGGCGATGGCGTCCTTGTCCGGCGAGTACAGGTAGTCGTTGCGGGGGTAGCCCGCCTCCAGGATCTCCCCGTCGTAGGAGAAGGCGCGCTTCAGGATCGGTGTGCTGAACCGGTTGGAGGAGACCACCATGCTCCACTGCTTCGCCTCCAGCGCCAGCTTCTCCTGGTAGCGGCGGTCGAAGTGCAGGGTGTCGATGTCGTGGCCGATCTTCTTCAGCATCGTGCCGTGCCAGGTCTGGACGATGACCTGCCCGGGGCGCCGCTCGATCCAGTCCGGCAGGTGGCCGTTGGTGACGATGTAGCGGCTGGAGGCCAGGGCCTCGTACCACTCGGTGCCCCACATGCGGATCCGCTCCACGCCCTCGGGCAGCACGACCTGGCCGTCGCGCACGGCCCACAGGTGCTTGAGGTCCGAGCCACGGGCCACCAGCTCCTCGTACATCGCCCGCGGGCTGTCCGAGAACTGCTTGCCGTTGTAGCTGAGGTAGAAGACCTGGTCCTTCAGCGGCTGCCGGCGCAGGGGCGCGTAGACCTCCTGGCGCAGCTGCTTCTGCCGGTACGGGCCGCGCTCGAGGTCGTCGAGTTCCGAACGGCAGTTCAGCTGGGGGAAGTCGGCCCAGCGGTTCTCCAGCCAGTAGCGGCGGCCGCCCAGTTCTGCGCGGAGCGGGAACTGGCCCGCCGCGAGCCGGTCGGTGACGAAGGGCACGTCGGGGCCCTCGCCGTCGGCCGGGCGCAGGAAGAGGTTCCAACGGCCCGCGCGCAGCGGCAGGTTGCCGTTGCCACCGAGGGTGGAGGGGTCGAAGGCGACCTCGAAGCGGCCGTCCTCGAACCAGCGCGGCTCCACGAACCGCTCCTCGAAGCGGCTGCGGGGCTTGAGCAGCAGACGGGCGCCGGTGAGCCGGGCGTCGGTGCGTCCGGCGATGGTGATCCGGCCGTCCGTCAGGCCGACCCGGTCGATGACGGCGCGGCGGGTGCGGCCGGCCAGCTTCAGATAGCCGTTGTGGCCGCCGACCACGGCCAGTTCGCACAGCTGGGCCTGTTCGCCCAGCGAGGCGGGCAGGTCGAACCGTCCGTCGGCCAGCCCCTCCTGCATCACCGTGCTGAACTGGCGCTCGGTGCCCTGCGGGTCGGTGGCGATCAGCGCGGTCGACCAGACACGCTTCTCCGGCTGGGCCAGGGCGTCGACACCCTCGTGGAAGACCAGCGCCACGTCGGCCACCGGGACCTCGGCAGAGAACCGGCGGGTGTCGTCGACCTCGGTCACCTCGACCGGGTATTCGTGGACCTCGGCGCCCTTCTGGTTCTTCAGGCGCAGCGTCACGCGCTCGCCCGCCGCCAGCGGCACCCGGATGTCGCCGGACACCCGCAGCAGGTCACCCTCGAGCGTCCAGCCGGTGACCAGCGCGCGGACCTTCTCGATGCGCAGCTTGAGCGCACCGCGCTCGACCGACGGCAGCATCCGGAAGTCGGGGCTGAGCCAGCGGTACGGCGGGAAGTTGCAGGCGGCGCCGCCGCTGGACTGCACGGCGGCACGGCGCACCAGGCCGGAGGCGTACAGGCCGAGGCCCACGTGCCACAGGCCCTCCTGCCACTCACCGCCCTTGCGCAGCTTCGCCGGGTCGAGGGTGACCTCCCAGCCGGCCCAGTCGTAGTTGTACCGGTCCTGGCCGGAGTCGGTGGTGCGCTCGGGGCGCTCCACGTTCCGGGTGGGCAGCACGACGCGGCGGCGGGACTTGTCCTTGCGCAGCTGCAGGACCTTGACGGACGAGCGCTTCGAGGGCAGGTCGATCTTGTCGATCCAGGCGTGGCCGCCCAGCACCAGCTTGCCGTCGGACCAGGCGACGTCATGCAGCGGGGCCCGCATGGTCAGGTCCTGGTCGATGCGCAGCGCCTTGCGCGGGAGTTCCAGCTCGGCGTCGGCCAGGGCGGGGAAGGACGCGTACTTGCGGACCAGGCCGCTGACCTCGATGGCCTCCTTGCGCCGCTGCGAGGCCAGCAGGGTGATCAGCTCGTCGAGCTGGTGCTTGCGGACCAGCAGCCACTGCACCCGCAGGTGGGTGGGCAGGGACATCACGACCTTGGGGTCGATGTGGTCCATGAAGCGGTTGGCCGACCGCAGGAACTCGGCGCGGTACTCCTCGTCGCCGTCGGGCACCACGTTGAGGAACAGCCGCAGGTCGTCGACGAGGACGCGGGTGTCGTACTCCTGCTTGAGGCGGGCGAAGGTGTCGCCGGACTGCCTGCCCAGGAAGTCGCTGATCTCCAGGACGGAGGTGACGCGGTCGCGGACACCGGCCGGGTCGGTACGGCGCTGTGTGATGGAGGGGGCGGACTCGCCCTCGCGCAGCCGCCAGTAGTAGCAGGCCTCGGAGATCACGTCGACGGCGTCGGCGAGGTAGTGCGCCCGCATGGTGACGGGCGTGTCCTCGTACAGCCGGCCCTCGGGGAAGGCGAAGCCGTGCTTCTCCCAGAACGTCCGGCGGAACACCTTGTTGCAGGCTATTCGGTCGGCGACGAGCTTGGCGTACTCGGCGATGTGGGTGCGCTGGCGGGCCTCGCCGGCGAGCATCCGCATCAGCGGGACCTGCCAGGTCTTCTCGCCCTTGAGGTGGAAGACGTTGCCGGTGGCGAAGTCGGAGCCGGTCTCGTCGAGGCTGCCGACCATCAGGCGGTAGGCGTCCGGCGGGATGAGGTCGTCGCTGTCGACGAACGTCAGGAACTCCGCCTCGGGGGAGATGTGGGCGATGCCCGTGTTACGGGCGGCCCCCAGGCCTCCGTTCTCCTTGCGGATCAGCCGGAACCGCGGGTCGCGGGCTGCGTAGGACTCGGCTATCGCGGCGGAGCCGTCGGGGGAGCCGTCGTCCACCATCAGGACCTCGAAGTCCTCGTACGTCTGCGCCGCCAGCGAGTCCAGGCAGGCCGGCAGGTAGTGCTCGACGTCGTACATGGGGACGATGACACTGAGCCGAGGGGCCATGCTTGTCGATCTCCTTCTCGAAGGTCAGGCCCGCTCGACGGCTGCGAGCGCCTGGGCGGGGGCCGGAGCGTGGGAACGCTCGGCGAAGGGCACGAAGGGCAGGGGCTGCGTCTCGCCGAGGAAGACCCGCCGCACCACGCGTTCGGCGGCGCGCCCGTCGTCGAACTCGCAGAACCGACGGCGGAAGGCGGCGCGGCGCGCGGCCGCCTCCTGCCCGCCGTACTCGTCCGATCCGAGCAGCCGGATCAGTTCGGCCTGTGAGGTGGCCACCGCGCCCGGCGACTCCTGGAGCAGGTTGAAGTAGGTGCCGCGCACGGCGGAGTAGATGTCCCAGTCGGGCGCGTAGATGACGATCGGCCGGTCGAGGACGGCGTAGTCGAACATCGCGGAGGAGTAGTCCGTGATCAGCGCGTCCGCGGCGAGGTACAGCTCCTCCACCCGGGTGTGCCCCGACACGTCGACGATCCGCCCGGTGCGGCGCAGCTCGGCCACGTGGGAGGAGCCGGCGCCGTAGAAGTAGTGGCCGCGCACCAGGAGGGTCACGTCGGGACCCAGCTCGTCGGCGAGGCGGGCGAGGTCGAGGCTCGGCACGAAGCCGGGCTGGTACTCGCGGTGGGTGGGCATGTACAGGTACGCCTTGGCGCCGTCGGCGAGCCCCAGCGCCGCGCGGGCCCGGCGCACGTCGTCCGCCGTGCCGTTGACCAGGACGTCGTTGCGGGGGTAGCCGGACTCCAGGGACTCGTAGGAGCACGGGTACACCCGCTCCCAGACGGCCGTGGAGAAGCGGTTGGAGCTGATGCTGAAGTCCCAGCGGTCGCAGCGCTCCAGGAGCTTGTCGAAGTCCATGTCCGTCGAGGCGGGGTACTTGCGCTGGTCGAGGCCCATGGTCTTGAGCGGGGTGCCGTGGTGGGTCTGAAGATGGACCTGGCCCGCGCGCTTGACCACGCTGTCGGCGAAGTTCACGTTGTTGACCAGGTACTTGGCGCGGGCGAGCGCGGCCCAGTACTCCTTGGAGCCGACCCGCACGAACTCCACGCCCTCGGGCACCCGGTCCACGGCGTCGGGCCGGACGGCCCAGACCCGGCGGACGTGCGGGGCGAGCCGGGCGAGTTCGGCGTCGACGGCCGCCGGGTTGCAGGAGACGCTGCGGCTCCAGTAGGCGGAGAAGAGAGCCAGGTTCTCGTCCAGCGGCAGCCTCAGCTGCGACTGGTAGAAGACGCCCATCGCGCTGCGCTTGGAGCGGTTGATGGCCGTGCGGGTACGGGTCCTGACCGCCCTGCGCAGCTTCACGGCGGCGGTGGCGCCCGCCATGGCGGTGTACGCGTCCTTCTCCAGCATCGCGTACTTGTGGCCGCGGCCTCCGCCCGGCCGCTGGAAGCCCTGCGGGAGCCGGGCGCGGTAGTCGGCGGCGGCGCGGTGGAAGAACTCCACCCGGGCATCCGCGGGCAGGCGGTCGGGCCGCTCCAGGATGGTCAGGAAGTGGTCGGTCATCTTGCGGAACAACGGCGCGCGCCACTGGGCCAGTTCGGGGCGGGCGTCGAGGTAGTCGAAGACGCGGCGGTACTGGTCGAAGACGTCGAAGTGCTTACGGCTGACCGTCTTCAGGATGTTGCCGCCCTCGCGGCGCTGCCGGTACATCACGCAGACGCGGTTCAGCACGGCGATGTGCTCGGCGCTGATCATGGAGCAGAACGTCCAGGGGGCGTCCTCGTAGTAACCGGGCGGGAAGGTGAGCCCGTTCTCGGTGACGAAGTCCCGGCGGTAGGCCTTGTTCCAGACGATCTGCAGCAGGTTGAGCAGCTGCGGCCGCTCGGAGAGCGGGAACGTCTCCGGGCCGTCGGGCTGGAGCAGCTCGGCGCGCTGGTTGGGCCGCACCCGGCCGTCCCAGTAGCTGCGGGAGTAGTCGTAGACGAGTATCTCGGGGTCGCCGGCGGCTTCCAGCCGTTCGGCTATCGCCCGCAGGGCGCCGTCGGTCAGGGTGTCGTCACTGTCCAGGAAGAGGACGTAGTCGCCCCGTACCTTCTCCATGCCCGCGTTGCGCGCACGGCCGAGCCCCACGTTCTCCGTGAGGTGAATCACGTGGATCCGAGCGTCGCGTTGCGCGTACTCGTCGAGGATGGCGCCCGAGCCGTCCGGTGAGTGGTCGTCGACCGCGATGATCTCGAAGTCCGTGTAGTCCTGCCCGAGCACCGAGTCCAGGCACTCGGCGAGGTAGCCCTGCACCTTGTAGACAGGGATGACGAGAGAGAGTCTGGGCATCCTTACAACCTGTTCCGAGACTGATCACGAGAGCGTGGACCGAGGCCAGAGCACGCTCCGCCTGCCGACGGCATGAGCGCGTCGCCGCATCAGCGTAAGGGATTCACTTGAAGTTTCCGTGAGCGAGGTAGCCGGGCGTTCACATCACGGAACAGCCGCAGGGGCGATACCGCCGCCCGCGTGGGACATTGTCCCATCAGGACCGGCTCAACAGCTTCTCCCTGTACCGCCATTACCGTCTGGATTTGCCGCAGTTGTTCTGGAATGTCCGACTCGATTTTCCGCAGTCCATGGACGAGTCTGCTTTCCACTGACGTAGACCGAGGAGGCACGGGAATGAGCTGGCTGGTCACGGGCGGCGCCGGGTACATCGGTGCGCATGTGGTGCGCGCCATGACGGAGAGCGGTGAGCACGTGGTCGTCTACGACGACCTGTCGACCGGCAGCGCCGACCGGCTCCCCGGCGATGTCCCGCTGGTGGTGGGCAGTGTGCTGGACCAGGCTCTCCTGGAGCGGACGATTCGTGACCATGCCGTGACGGGTGTGGTGCACATCGCAGCCAAGAAGCAGGTCGGCGAGTCGGTGGAGCGGCCGCTCCACTACTACCGGGAGAACGTCACCGGTCTGCAGACCCTGCTGGAGGCGATGGCCGCCACCGGTGTCGAGCGGATCGTCTTCTCCTCGTCCGCCGCCGTCTACGGCATGCCGGACGTCGACCTCGTGACCGAGGACACCCCGTGCGTCCCCATGAGCCCCTACGGCGAGACGAAACTGGTCGGCGAGTGGCTGATCGCCGCCGCCGCCAAGGCCCACGGCCTGCGGGCCGTGTCCCTGCGCTACTTCAACGTGGCCGGCGCCGCCGCCCCGGAGCTGTCCGACGCGGGCGTCTTCAACCTCATCCCCATGGTGTTCGAGCGGCTCGAGGCCGGCGAGGCGCCCCGGATCTTCGGTGACGACTACGCCACGCCGGACGGCACCTGCGTACGTGACTACATTCACGTCCAGGACATCGCCTCCGCCCACCAGGCGGCCGTGGTACGGCTGCGCGAGGCACCGGCGGGGACCTCGCTCGTCCTCAACATCGGCCGGGGCGAGGGCAGTTCGGTCCGGGAGATGGTGGACCGCATCCTGAAGACGACCGGCAACGAAAGCCTGGCGCCCGAGGTGGCGGGCCGCCGTGCCGGAGACCCGGCGAGGGTGGTCGCGTCGGCGGACCGCATCCGGGCGGAACTGGGCTGGACCGCCCGCCGCGGCCTGGACGACATGATCGACTCCGCCTGGCAGGGCTGGCGGCACCGCCACGCCTGACACGCCGAGCGCGGAGCCGGCCGTCCGGCTCCGCGCACGTCCGGCCGGTGCTCCGACTCCGCGCGGTTCGCCCTCGGGGACCCGGTCGTGCGTCCTCCGCGGTCCGCGCTCCGGCTTCGCGCGGTTCGCCCTCGGGGATCCGGTCGTGCGTCCTCCGCGGTCCGCGCTCCGGCTTCGCGCGGTTCGCCCTCGGGGATCCGGTCGTGCGTCCTCCGCCGTGCGCGCTCCGGCTTCGCGCGGTTCGCCCTCGGGGATCCGGCCGTGCGTCCTCCGCCGTGCGCGCTCCGGCTTCGCGCGGTCCTCGCTCAGGCCTTCAGGTCGGCCCTGTCTCCCATCACCACGACGGGGTGCAGCTTGGGGTCGAGGGTGCGCAGCAGGTACTCCATGGCCGACCTGGACTGGCTCACGCACGCCGACGTGCCGCTGCCGTGGTCCATGTGCAGCCAGATGCTGCCGCCCTTCGACTGCCCCTGGGGCCGCGTCGGGTCGTTCGGCGGAGTGCCCTTGACGCGGTTGTAGTCGATGGCGACGACGTAGTCGAAGTCGTGCCAGTACGGCTTCTTCCAGTAGTGCGGCGCCTGGAAGGTCGCGGACCGGGTGTACGGCAGCTTCACGCCCGGCGCGCCGAGCACACCGCCCGCGTCGCTCAGTGTGAAGACGCCCACCGGACTGCGCAGATCACCCTCGTGGTGGTCCGTCGTCCAGCCCTTGCGCCCGTTGTGCGCCGGCCAGGTGCGCTCCTGCTTCCAGGTGGAGCCGTGCTCGGTGAAGAGGGCGACGGTGGAGTCGGGGGAGTTCCTGCCGGCGCCATACACGGCGACGACCTGACGGGTACCGGCCGGCACCCGCTCCCAGAGCCGGTCCCCGATGCCGGGCACGCGCTTCAGGGCCGTCTTGCGCTGCGGTGCGTCGTCCCCGCCGCGCGCGGTGCCGTGGTCCGAAGCCCCGCACGCCGCAAGGGACATCACCGACAAAACACCGCAAACCGCGCCGACGGCAAGCCGTATGGAACCTCGTTTCCGCATGGGATCCATGGTCGCAGACCGAACGTGACGCCCACGTCCCAGGTCTGTCGCAGGCTCAGACCAGCGCGCCCGCGGGGGAGATGCCGGCCTTCTTGCCCCGGTCCGTGCCGGGCGCGGAGGAAAGGCGAACCCCACCGTGCCGGTCGCCCCCCGGTGCGGGTGCCGCCGGAATGCGCGGTGCGGGCGACACGGGTTCCCGTCCGGAGCCCGATCCCGGACATGGCGGATCCGACCCCGGCCCACGCACCGTGCCCGAACCGGCGGGGACTCCTTCTCCGATCTCCCGGGCTGCCGTTCCCGCGGACTTCTTCGCTCCCGGCCGCCGGCCGGTCCGGTCCCCGTCGCCGGACGCGGCTTCCACGTCCCCTTGGATCGGCCGTCCGCGACCCCGGCCCCGAGGGGCAGCCCGGTGCACCGCGTCCGGGAGCCGGACGTTCGAGCACCCCGCGTACGTCTCGCGTAGATTGCAAAAGCCACGCCCGACGGGGACGTGGGCGAGACGTCGGAGGAGAGCACGTGTCAGCGGCAAGGCATCAAGTAGCCAAGGCCCGCAGGATCGTCGTCAAGGTGGGGTCCTCCTCGCTGACCACCGCCGCCGGCGGCCTCGACGCCGACCGTGTCGACGCGCTCGTCGACGTGCTCGCCAAGAGCCGCAGCGGAGGCGAGAGGGAGGTCGTCCTCGTCTCCTCCGGTGCCATCGCCGCCGGTCTCGCCCCACTCGGCCTGCGCCGCCGCCCCAAGGACCTCGCCCGCCAGCAGGCCGCCGCCAGCGTCGGCCAGGGACTGCTCGTCGCCCGCTACACCGCCTCCTTCGCCCGGTACGGCGTCCGCGTCGGACAGGTCCTGCTGACCAGCGACGACATGAGCCGCCGCGCTCACCACCGCAACGCCTCCCGCACGCTGGACAAGCTGCTGGCGATGGGCGCCCTGCCGGTCGTCAACGAGAACGACACCGTCGCCACGGACGAGATCCGCTTCGGTGACAACGACCGCCTCGCCGCCCTCGTCGCCCACCTCGTCCACGCCGATCTGCTGGTCCTGCTCTCCGACGTCGACGGCGTCTACGACGGCGACCCCAGCAAGCCCGGCACCTCCCGGATAGCGGAGGTGAAGCGTCCCGAGGACCTCGCGGGCGTCGAGATCGGCAGCGCGGGCAAGGCCGGCGTCGGCACCGGCGGCATGGTCACCAAGGTCGAGGCCGCCCGTATCGCGGCCGCCGCCGGCGTCCCGGTCGTGCTGACCAGCACCGTCCACGCCGCCGAGGCACTCGCCGGCGGTGACACCGGTACCTACTTCCACCCCACCGGCAAGCGCTCCGCCGACCGGCTGCTCTGGCTCCAGCACGCGTCCACCCCGCAGGGTGCGCTGATCCTGGACGACGGCGCCGTGGACGCGGTCGTGCAGCGGCGCACGTCGCTGCTGCCGGCCGGAATCGCCGCGCTGGAAGGCGAGTTCAGCGCCGGTGACCCGGTCGAGCTCCGGGACACGACGGGCCGCGCGGTGGCCCGGGGGCTCGTCAACTTCGACGCCAAGGAGATCCCCCGGCTGATCGGGCGTTCGACCCGGGAGCTGGCGCGCGAACTGGGCCCGGCGTACGAACGCGAGGTCGTACACAGGGACGACCTGGTGCTCCTGCACACCTGACGCTCGCAAGGCCGCTCGTAAAGCGAAGCGTACGGACCGACCCCGGTGGGGGACGTTCCGTAAAACCATCACGCGGAGCCCTGCGGCCTGCTCAACTTTGTCTCTGGGGCATGTTGAAGGGACACGTTCCGTCAACGGGCCGTGCGAGCAATGCGTGAAGGAGGCCGTCGTGAGACGAGTGCGCCCGGGGGCGGCGTCCCGCGGTGCTCTGACGAGCGTCGCGGCCGGGGACACCTACGAGGACCACGAGGAACCCCAGGACCTGCCCCGCCTGTGGCACGTCACCCTCAGCATCTCCGGTGAGCAGGTGCCCGTGCCGGAGCTGCGGCGAGCCCTGGAACAGCTCGCCCACGACCACCCCTTCCTGCTCACCAGCAGATACGCGACCGACCACGCGGAGATCCGCTACTGGGAGGAGGCCCGCGACCTGCACGACGCCGCCGCCGTGGCCCTGCGGCTCTGGGGCGAGCACCGGCAGAGCGCGGGGCTGCCGGCCTGGGAGATCGTCGGGCTGGAGGTCATCGACCGGGAGACCTACCACCAGCGCATCGCCGAAGGCTACGGCCCGGCCCCCGCCACCCCCGTCGGCGTCCACCCCTTCTGACCGCCATCCCCTGACCACGGTCCTTCCAGGGGCGCCGAGGGGCTCATGAAGCTGTACGGCCACGCCAGGGGCCTCTGGGGCATTGGGGCATTGGGGCCCGGCCGCTGGGCTCCTGGGGACCATGGGGCGCGCGGCCCCCGGGCGGTCCGGGGCCGCCTTGCCCCGCCAGGCGGCGCGCGCGGCCCCGACGGCCGTCGTCTCGGCTTGCGGAACGGTAGCCGCGCGCCGCTTGCGGGAGCACTACCCTGCGGGTATGACCACGCTCTCGCCCTACGACTCGATGTCCCCGGTCACCCAGGCCGCCTACCGTGCCAAGGCCGCGGCCGCCGACCTCGCGCCGCTCCCGCGCGCCGTGAAGGACGACGCGCTGCTCGCCATCGCGGACGCCCTCGAGGTCCGGACGAGCGAGATCATCGAGGCCAACGCCAAGGACGTGGCCAAGGCCCGGGCGAACGGCACCAGCGAGGCCATCGTCGACCGGCTCACCCTCACCCCCGAGAGGGTCCGCGCCATCGCCTCCGACGTCCGTGACGTCGCCAAGCTGCCCGACCCGGT
This sequence comes from Streptomyces sp. NPDC096012, assembly GCF_040426375.1. Taxonomy (NCBI): domain Bacteria; kingdom Bacillati; phylum Actinomycetota; class Actinomycetes; order Kitasatosporales; family Streptomycetaceae; genus Streptomyces; species Streptomyces sp. NPDC096012. The sequence continues at coordinate 328,165 of NZ_JBEOTD010000004.1, read as the reverse complement.
CGGCGAGGTCGTCCGCGGCTCCACCCTGCCCAACGGCATCGACCTGCGCCAGGTCCGCGTCCCGCTCGGCGTCGTCGGCATCATCTACGAGGCCCGCCCCAACGTCACCGTCGACGCCGCCGCCCTGTGCCTGAAGTCCGGCAACGCCGTCCTGCTGCGCGGCTCCGCCTCCGCCTACGAGTCCAACACCGCCCTCGTCCGGGTGGTCCGGGACGCCGTCGGCGGTGCCGGGCTGCCGGCCGACGCCGTCCAGCTGGTGCCCGGCGAGAGCCGCGAGTCCGTACGCGAGCTGATGCGCGCCCGGGGCCTGGTCGACGTGCTCATCCCGCGCGGCGGCGCCTCCCTGATCCAGACCGTGGTGACCGAGTCCGTCGTCCCCGTCATCGAGACCGGCACCGGCAACTGCCACGTCTACGTCGACGCCCGGGCCGACATCGACACGGCGATCGAGATCCTGATCAACTCCAAGGCCCACCGGGTCAGCGTCTGCAACGCCGCCGAGACCCTCCTGGTCCACCAGGACATCGCCGCCGAATTCCTGCCGCGCGCCCTGGACGCCCTCGCGGAGGCCGGCGTCACCGTCCACGCCGACGAGCGTGTCATGGCCTATGCCAAGGACTCCCAGGCCACCGTGGTCGAGGCGACCCCCGAGGACTGGGAGACCGAGTACCTCTCCCACGACATCGCCGCCGCGGTCGTCGACTCCCTCGACAAGGCCGTGGAGCACATCCGCCTGTGGACCTCCGGCCACACCGAGGCGATCGTCACCACCTCGCAGCAGGCCGCCCGCCGCTTCACCCAGCTGGTCGACTCCACCACCGTCGCCGTCAACGCCTCCACCCGCTTCACCGACGGCGGCCAGTTCGGCTTCGGCGCCGAGATCGGCATCTCCACCCAGAAGCTGCACGCCCGTGGCCCGATGGGCCTGCCGGAGCTGACCAGCACGAAGTACATCGTCACCGGCGACGGGCACGTCCGGCGCTGAGGTTCACCCGTTCGGCCGCGCTTGGCGGGCACCCCCGGCGCGGCCGGAACCGTCTCATCACGTGGATGAATTTCCATACCGTCTGCACAGATTGACCCCCCAGGTCTACTCTGGACGTGTGCCGGAGGACGTGGGGGGCACGCCGTTCCCTGACGGCTGGGAGCCCGACGACGACCACGACCACGGGGTGCCGGACGAAGAGTTCGCCTCCGTGGTCTTCGACGAGGACTTCGTACGGGCGGCGACGGTCCACGAACCGACCGCGGTCGAACGCCTCCTGGCCGCGGCCCGGGCCAGAGCCGAGGCCTCCGAGGCGGAGGCCCGCCGCGCCCGCGCCAGAGGCGACCGCCACGACGACGTCTACGGCCCCGAGGGCACCGACTTCGGCCGTGAACCGGGCGACGGCGAACCGGACGACACCTACGCCCTCGGCGACCACCACGGCCCCTTCGGCGCCTACGGCAAGCAGGTCCGCTGGCATCGCCCCGTGGCCTGGGTGCTCGCCGTGGTGATGGGCATCGGCATGGTCGCCCTGGCCTTCGCCGCGGTCTACCGGGGAGCCTCCTCCAGCACCCGCGACCAGGTGCCCGCCCCCGCCTCGACCGGCCTGGAGCAGGGCAGCGCGGCCGCCCCGTCCGTCTCCGCCGGGCACCCCCGTCCGGCCCTCTCGGCCGCCCCGCGCTCCCCCTGACCGAGGACGCCCGCCCTGGGTGAGAACATGTCAGAAGTTGTCCTGCGGCGGGGCGTTTACCCGAGGCCCGCGAGACCTACCCTGAAGGTATGGGCGGGCCTGGAGACCCACCGGAGGGGACACCCGAGGGCGGCCCCGGCGGTGCCGAGGAAGAGTACCGATCCGTCGTGTTCGACGAGTCGTTCGTCCGCGCTGCCCGCCTCCAGGAGTACTCGGCCGAGGAACGGATCGCCGACCACGCTCCCGCCGTACGCCGCCGCCCGCCGCTGCACCGCGGCCTCACCCGGCAGCTGCTGATCCTCGCCGTGCTGATCGCCGTCGCCTTCGGCACCGCGATCTACATGAGCGTCCGCCACCCCTACGGCTCCCCGGCGGCCCGGCGGCCCGTCGAACCCCTGCGCATGACCGTCATCCCGCTCGCCCCGCAGGGCAAGGTGCCCGGCGCCACCGACGCCGAGAGCCTGTACGCGCACAGCCCCGCCGCCCATTTCGACACCGGCGCCGAGGGCGTACCGCTGCCGGCCTCGCGCAGCACCGCCCACTTCTCCGACAGCCAGGTCGTGGCCGCGCTCACCATGGTCAAGGACTACATCGTCCGCTCCTCGCTCTACCCCGAGGTGCTGACCGGCCGGCAGACCGCTCCCGCCCGGGCCCTCCTCGACCCCGACCAGCTCGACCAGTTCGACCGGAGCTTCGACCACCCGGCGGCGGACGGCCGGCACGCCCCCACCGGCTGGCTGGTCCGCCTCGACCCCGCCCGGGTCCGGCTCGCCGACGACAGGATCCGGGTCCGGGGCAACCTGCGGGCCACCGAGAGCGACTCGGCCACCCTGGAGATCGTCGCCGACCACATCTTCGTGTACGCCCTGCGCCCCACCGGCGCCGCCGACGCCCCCGTCTCGCTGTTCACGGTCCGCCGCGAGGTGACCTTCCGCTTCGACCGCGACGACCTGCGCACCCACCAGGTGCAGCTCGTCACGGCCTACGTCCAGGCGGGCCCCCTGTCCTGCGCCGAGGACTCCAGCGCCTACCTGCAGCCCCTCCTGGCCGGCCAGACGGCCAGGGCGGGCGGCCCCGCGGGCACCAACCCCTACGACACGGACGACCCGCCGACCCTGTGCGGCACGCTGGCCGGCGGGGCCGAGTCGAAGGGGTGAGCGCGCAGGGGGGAACCGAGTCGAAGCGGCGAGCGGCGCCGGGCTGAGCCGCGCGGACCGCGCGGGGCCTGATGGCGGCTCCTGCCCGGACCGCGCGGGGCTTGGTGGCGGTGCCTGCGGGTCCCGGACCGCGCGGAGGCCTGTGGGGGCTACTCCTGGGTCCGGTGACCGCGCGAGGGCTTGTGTCGGCTACTCCGGGTCCGGGTCCCCTTGGGGAGCGTCCGCGGCGCCGCCCTCCGCCGGCGGCGGGCTGCGGAAGCCGTCGAAGCCGCGCCGGACCCGGCCGCCCAGGTCGCCGGCGCCGCCCGCCAGGTCGCTGACCAGCCTCATCAGCGGGTCCTTGGAGGTCTTCACATCGGAGGCGTAGCTGGACGCGGACTCGCGGAAGGAGTCGCCGACGGAGGCGTCCTTGTCCCCGCCGCGCCGCGGGTAGTGGCCGTCCATGATCCGCTGGTAGTCCCGGGACCCGGCCCACTTCTTCAGCTCAGCGGCCCGCACCGTGGTGAACGGGTGCGAGCGGGGCAGCACGTTCAGGATCTTCAGCACCGAGTCGCGCAGATCGCCCCCGGAGTCGTACTCCTCGGCCTGCTCCAGGAAGGCGTCCACGTTCATCTCGTGCAGGTGGTTGCCACCCGCGATCTTCATCAGGCCCCGCATCGAGGCCCGGACGTCCTGGCCCACCAGCAGCCCCGCCCGGTCGGCGGACAGCTCCGACTTGCGGAACCACTCCCTGAGTGCCGTGACGAGCGCCATGACCGCCAGATTGCCGAGCGGGATCCAGGCGACCCGCAGCGCGAGGGTCGTCAGGAACAGCAGGACCGTGCGGTACACCGAGTGCCCCGACAGGGCGTGCCCCACCTCGTGCCCGACGACGGCCCGCATCTCCTCCTCGTCGAGCAGCTCGACCAGTCCGGTCGTGACCACGATGATCGGCTCGTCCAGGCCGATGCACATCGCGTTCGGCTGCGGGTCCTGCGTGACGTACATCGGCGGGACCTTCTCCAGGTCCAGGATGTAACAGGCGTCCAGCAGCATGTCGTGCAGGTGCGAGAACTGCCGCCCGGACACCCGCACCGAGTCCGACAGGAACAGCAGCCGCAGGCTGCGCTCCGGCAGCAGCCCGCTGAGCGCCTTGAAGACGGTGTCGAACCCGCTCAGCTTGCGCAGCGCGACCAGGGCCGACCGGTCGGCCGGGTGCTCGTAGGCACGCGAGGAGATCTCCGGGAAACGCCTGCGCTGCCTGCCGGGCACGCGCTCGCGCCCCGTCTCCTGGTGGCCGTCGTCGGACATGTCTTCCCCCAAGTGCGTCTGAATGCCGTGTGCCCCCGAGGCGGGGCCCAGCCTAGGCGGAGATACCGTGGACGGGCAGTACAGCCGAAGGAGTCCCAGTCATGGAGCACCACCCCTCAGCCGCCTGGCTGACCGAGGCCGCCACGAGCGCCGTCCAGCAGCACGGGACGGGCAACCTGCTCCGCGTCGTCCTCCTCGTGATGATCGTCGGTTGTGCGCTGACCGCCTGGCTGCTGCTGCGCGGCTACAAGCGGAAGGACGACTGACGGACGGGGAAGGTTCCCCTCCGCCGGGCGGTGGACGCCCTCCCCGGTGCGGGCGGCCGCCCGCCGCCCCGGTCACCCACGGCGGAGTCGGCGTGATCGCCGCCGGGGCGCCCGCTTACGATGAGCCGACGTCTTTATTCCGCCCACACGCGATAGGTCATGCCGAAGATGAGCTACCACAGCGCCGCAGCCCAGTTGGTCACTCTTGCCGCCGAGGGCGAGCACGGCGGAAACCACAACAGCCTGAACCCGGCCGTCACCGGCGGCGGTGCCCTGATCATCCTGCTCCTGCTGCTGTGGATCACCACGCGCTTCAACCGCGACCGCTGAGCGGGGAACCCGTCCCCGGCCGGAGGCCCGAGGCCGGGCCGGTAGGGTCTGCACGCATGGGAGAGCAGGACATGCCTACCGGTCCGGCGCACAAGAGCACCGAAGACGCCGGATCCGTCGAAGGCGCCGAGAACTCGGCCGGAAACCCGCTGCGCGGGCCGGGCAACGGGCCCGCCCACACGGGCAGGCGACGCCTGGGTGTCATGGGCGGAACCTTCGACCCGATCCACCACGGGCACCTCGTGGCGGCCAGCGAGGTGGCCGCGCGGTTCCAGCTGGACGAGGTCGTGTTCGTACCCACCGGTCAGCCGTGGCAGAAGTCCCACCGCAAGGTCTCCCCGGCCGAGGACCGCTACCTGATGACCGTCATCGCGACCGCCGAGAACCCCCAGTTCTCCGTCAGCCGTATCGACATCGACCGCGGCGGCCCCACCTACACCGTGGACACGCTGCGCGACCTGCGCGCCCTCAACCCGGACAACGACCTGTTCTTCATCACCGGTGCCGACGCCCTCGCCCAGCTGCTGACCTGGCGCGACTCGGTGGAACTGTTCTCCCTCGCGCACTTCATCGGCGTCACCCGTCCCGGTCACCACCTGACCGACCCGGGGCTGCCCGAGGGCGGTGTCTCGCTCGTCGAGGTGCCGGCGCTCGCCATCTCCTCCACGGAGTGCCGGGAGAGAGTCGCCAAGGGAGACCCCATCTGGTACATGGTGCCGGACGGAGTCGTGCGCTACATCGACAAGCGCGAGCTGTACCGCGGCGAATGAGCCGAGAGGGGCACCGGTGAACGACCGATACGACGCGGGGGACGCGGGGGACGCCGGCTACGGCGCCGGCCCGTACGAACTCGTCGGCTACGACGAGTACGGCCGGCCCATGTACCGGCAGGTTCCGGCACAGCAGGCGCCGCAGGCGACCCACGACCCGTACGCCCAGCAGCAGAGCGGCTACGGCCACGACCCCTACGACACCGGCCGGCAGACACCTGCGGCCTCGTACGGCTCCGCCCCGCAGGCGCCCTCCTACGACCCGTACGGCTCCGGCTCCCCGACTCCGTACGACCCGCAGGCCCCGTACGGCTCCCAGAACCCCTACGACTCCCAGGCCGGGTACGGTTCCCAGGCCTCGTACGACCCCTATCGCGCCACCGCCCACGATGCCGCCCCCTACGACCCGTACGGGCAGGCGGCGAGCAGCGGGCAGCAGCCCCGGGTCGCCGAACAGACCGCCTACATCCCGCAGCAGGCCCGCCCCGCGGAACAGGACGCGGGCACCCGGCGCGGTCCCGGGCGCCGGGGCGAGCCCGCCGCCCCGGACGAGCCGGGCGACGGCCGGGATCCGGGCGGCCCGGACTACCGCACCGAGCAGTTCGCGTTCGTCGAGGAGCCGGACGGCGACTCCGAGGACGTCATCGACTGGCTGACGTTCACCGAGAACCGCACCGAGCGCCGCGAGGAGGCCCGCCGCCGGGCCCGCGGCCGGGTCATCGCGCTCCTCGTCGTCCTCGCCCTCGTCGTCGCCGGGGGCGTCGGCTACCTCTGGTTCGCCGGAAAGCTGCCCGGCCTGTCCTCCTCCGGCGCCGAGGCCGGCACGGCCACGCCCGCCGCCGCCCAGAAGCGCGACGTGATCGTCGTCCACCTGCACAACACGGGCAAGGGCGGCACCTCCACGGCGCTGCTGGTCGACAACACCACCACCAAGCAGGGCACCACCGTCCTGCTGCCCAACTCCCTCGCGGTGACCGGCGACGACGGCTCCACCACCACCCTCGCCAAGTCGGTCGACGGCGACGGCTCCTCCGGCACCCGCGACCAGCTCGACACCGTCCTCGGCACCGACATCCAGGGCACCTGGCGCCTGGATACCCCCTACCTGCAGAACCTCGTCGAGCTGGTCGGCGGCATCGAGATCGACACCGACACCGACGTGCCCGACCCGGGCAGCAGGAAGAAGGGCGCCGAGCCCCTCGTCCACCGGGGCACCGGCCAGAGCCTCAGCGGCAAGATGGCCGTCGCCTACGCCACCTACCGCGCGGCCGGCGAGTCCGAGAACGCGCAGCTGAAGCGCTTCGGCCAGGTCATGCAGGGCGTCCTGCGCAAGATGTCCTCCGATCCGTCCTCGGCCACCACCACCGTCCAGACGCTCGCGCAGATCCTGGACCCGTCGCTCACCGACAAGGACCTCGGCACCTTCCTCGCCAAGCTCGCCGACCTCGCCAAGAGCGGCGACTACAAGACCGCCCTGCTGCCCGTGCAGGCCGACGGCACGCTGAGCGCCGAGACCAGTGACAGCGTGGTCAAGGACATCCTCGGCGGTGCCGCCAAGAGCCCCGTCGCCGGCTCCGCGCTCCGGGTCTCCGTCCAGAACGCCAGCGGCGTGAAGGAGGACCTGGACAAGGCCCGCGTGGCGCTCCTCAACGGCGGCTTCACCTTCCGGGAGGGCGGCACCGCCGCCGGCAGCCGGACCACCTCGCAGGTGACCTACTCGGACGCCTCCCACAAGGCGGACGCCGCCGAGGTCGCCAAGACCCTCGGCCTGCCCGCCGGCTCCGTGGCGAAGGGAGCCGTCTCCTCCGGCGCCGACGTCTCGGTCGTTCTCGGCGCCGACTACCGGCCCACCTCCTCCTGACGAGGGCCGGCACACCCCACGCGACGGTAATCGCGTGGGGTGTGCCGGGCGGTCCGTGAGACCCTTGAAGACCAGAGACCGCCGACGGAAAGCCATGTAGTGACCGCCACCGACCGTTCCATTGAGCTCATCCACACCGCCGCCCAGGCGGCGGCCGACAAGCTCGCCCACGACGTCATCGCCTACGACGTCAGCGACGTGCTGTCGATCACGGACGCCTTCCTGCTGGCGTCCGCGCCGAACGACCGCCAGGTCAAGGCCATCGTCGACGAGATCGAGGAGCGCCTGCAGAAGGACCTCGGCGTCAAGCCGGTACGCCGTGAGGGCGACCGGGACTCCCGCTGGATCCTGCTCGACTACGTCGACATCGTCGTCCACGTCCAGCACAGCGAGGAGCGCGTCTTCTACGCCCTGGAGCGGCTGTGGAAGGACTGCCCCGAGCTGGACCTGCCGTCCGACGCCAAGGCCACCCGCGGCAAGGCGGAGGAGCACGCCAGGACGCAGGCCGCCGAGGCCGACCAGGAGCCGGACGGGGAGTGGCGATGAGTGCCACCGGCGAGGTCAGCGACCGCAAAGCCCAGGGCCGCCGCATCATCCTGTGGCGGCACGGCCAGACGTCGTGGAACGTCGAGCGCCGCTTCCAGGGCAGCACGGACGTCGAGCTGACCGAGACCGGGATCATGCAGGCCCGCCGCGCGGCCCGGCTGCTCGCCTCCCTGCGCCCCGACGCGATCGTCTCCTCGGACCTGCGGCGGGCCGCGGACACGGCCGCCGAGCTGGCCGCCCTCACCGGTCTCGACGTCATCCGTGAGGAGGCCCTGCGCGAGACCTACGCGGGCGCCTGGCAGGGGCTGACGCACGACGAGATCATCGCCCGGCACCGTGCGGAGTACGTGGCCTGGAAGCGCGGCGAGCCGGTCCGCCGCGGCGGCGGCGAGCTGGAGACCGAGGTCGCCGACCGCGCCGCCCCGGTCGTGCTGGCCCACGCCGAGAAGCTGCCCGCGGACGGCACCCTGGTCGTCGTCAGCCACGGCGGCACCATCCGCACCACCATCGGCCGGCTCCTCGACCTCGAGCCCCGGCACTGGGAGAGCCTCGGCGGTCTCTCCAACTGCTGCTGGTCGGTGCTGGGCGAGGGCGCCCGCGGCTGGCGCCTGCTCGAGCACAATGCGGGCACCCTCCCGGAGCCCGTCCTCGGCGACGACGACTGAGCGTCCGGAGCCCCACGGACCCCGGATTTCACTTTCCGGCAGGTCACAGGCTAAAGTTCTTCTTGTTCGCCCCGCCGGGCGGGAAGAACACCCGGGGCTATAGCTCAGTTGGTAGAGCGCCTGCATGGCATGCAGGAGGTCAGGAGTTCAATTCTCCTTAGCTCCACTGGTCGACACTCTGTCGAGTTGTCAAAGATCGGTGACGAGAATCCCGTCCCTTCGAGGGGCGGGATTTTCCGTATCCCAGCCCGTCACGGACAGTGAAGCACCCGCCACTGACAACCGCCCCGGCGGTCCGCCGGCGACGGGCGTCCGGACGGGTCGGCCGGTCGCTGTGGCGTCCCTCGGCACACTGGTGCCGACCGGGCTTGAGTCGCTCGGGGCCCGCCGTCGTATACCTCTGCGGGGGCGTCCGCGGTGCCGGCCCGGCGCAGGTGGGTACGGCCGCGACGGGGGGCTGTGTCCGGACTGGTACTGAGGCGTCGCTGACCGTATTGCTCCGGCCGTGGCAGAATCAAACGGCCGGAAGGGGGCGCGGCCCGACGGGAGGGAGTGGCGATGCCTGCGAGCATCCGCGAGGAGGGCGGCCTCCTCCTCGGTGCGGCGTTGATACGGGGCACGGCCACCCGGCTCAGCTGCCCTTCCTGCGGTTCCGCGCACGTGGCCCAAGTGCTCGGCGACAACGGCGGAATCTCCTACGTGTGCACGGCCTGCGGCCACAGCTGGAGCTGATCGATGGGTGCACACAGGCGGAAGTGCGACTGGTGCGGCAGTGGTACGCCCATCGTCCGAGACATGGAACCGATCAACCCCGACTACCAGTACTGGTGCGAGGAATGCGCGCGGGCGCTGATCATAAAGGGCGACCCGATCGAGACCTACCGGGAACTGGAGGGCGAGCCGATCTACGGTCGCCTCCTCGAGGAGCACTGCACGCTCAAGAGGTTCTACTCCTTCGTCACGGCTTGACGCGGGCCGCACCGGCACCGGGTCTCGGCAACGATGTCCATGCCAACACGAGGAAGAGCGCACCGACGCCTCCGTAGAGGGCCGAGAACGTCAACTCCCGGGCGTCCTGGTGCATTTCGGGGCGCCCGGAGCCGTGGGGGACCCACCAGGGCGCGTAGGAGCAGAACACCAGCAGTGAACCCAGTGCCGCCGCCCTGTGCCCGTGCGTCCACAGCAGCAGGACCAGTGGCACACACCACACCCAGTGGTGCGTCCAGGACACCGGGCTGATCAGCAGCGCGGTGACCGCGCAGACGCACACCGCCCAGGCCCGCCGGCCGCGCAACTCCGCCGCCACGGCCACCGCGAGGCCCAGCAGGGCCGCCACGGCCGCACAGACGGCCCAGGGCGCCCCCGGGTCCGGTGTGTGCAGAAGCCGGGCCAGGACACCGCGAAGGGCCTGGTTGGCGGTGTCCTCGGCGTGCCCGACCCGGCCCGTGCGGAAGACCATGTCCGTCCAGAACCGCCATGAGTCGTGCGGCAGGACGGCCGCCGCCAGCAGGGTCGGCCCGGCGAACGCGACGGCCGCCCCGCGCGCGTGCCGCAGCCAGGGCCCCGGGTCCCTGCCTCGTGTCCGGGCCGCGGCGGCCGTGAGGAGCAGGAACACCGGGAACAGCGCGGGGGTCAGCTTCACCGCCGCGGCCAGCCCCAGCCCCACCCCGGCCCAGCGGTCACGGCGGCCGGCGGGGCGGCGCGAAAGGTCCCACAGCACCAGGACCGCCAGCAGCAGGTTGACCTGGCCGTAGCGCAGGGTCGTCCAGACCGGCTCGCACCACACGGCCGGCGCCGCCACCCACCAGACGCTCTCCACGCGCGCGTGGCCGACGAGTTTCAGCGACAGCCGCACGAACACCACCAGCAGCGCGAGGTTCCCCGCCGTCGCCAGCGCGCGCAGGGGAGCGGTGTCCAGCAGGGACAGCGGTGTGAACAGCAGGGCCGCGAAGGGCGGGTAGGTGGTGGGCAGGTGCGCGGCCGTCGCCCGCAGCGCGTAGAGATCGCCGCCGGCCCGCACGGTGGCACCCTCGGCCCGGTAGACCAGCAGGTCGATCATCGACACGTGGGCGGCCCGCTGGGCGAACCAGAAGGCCGCGAACGACGCCAGGCACACCCCCAGCGCGACCGGTGCCCGGCGGGCTGCGGAGAAGGCGATCACCGTCACGAAAGGTGACATTAGCCTCCGTACGGGAGCAGAGCGGAAACCGATTTGGTACTGCGCCCCGGTGACCGTGTAATGTTGGCGTCGCCGCCGGGGAAACCGGGCGGACCACAGCAAGGGGCTATAGCTCAGTTGGTAGAGCGCCTGCATGGCATGCAGGAGGTCAGGAGTTCAATTCTCCTTAGCTCCACAGAAGTCGAAGGCGGACCATCCCTCGGGGTGGTCCGCCTTCGGCGTGTTCCAGGAGCGGCACTCCGTACCGCACGGCTACCCGGTCGGCGACGCGTGGCGGAGGCGTACGCGAACGGCGAGGGTCGGGCACCCGGTTCGGGTGCCCGACCCTCGTGGCGTGCTCAGCGGCCGAGCGCGCGCCGGCCGCGGCCCTGGGACAGGACCGGCAGATTGCGCGAGGGCGCCTGCCCGCGCGTGTCCTCCTCCAGGCGCAGGGCGAGCGCCGGGCAGCGGCGCACCGCGCGCAGCGCCTTCGCCTCCGCGTAGCGCGGCACCTGGGCCTGGGCCACGGTCGGGAAGCCGTCCGCGCCCAGTTCGAAGACCTCCGGGAGGATGTCGGCGCACAGGCCGTGCCCCCGGCACAGCGTCCAGTCGACGTAGATCTTCTGGCGGCTGGCGCCGCTGTCCTCGGGCTCCGAGCCGCCCGAGATGCCCGCGGGGGCCCTGCCCCCCTCGAAGAGCGGCAGAACGCCCTCCACGGGCCGTCCGCAGCCGTTTCCGAGGACGTGGGCGGCGAGGTCGTCGGTGAACGCCTTGATGGTCGACTCCAGGAACATCGCCGAACCGTCCGGGTGCGAACACGCCCCGCGCCGCTTGACGTTCTTGGCGACCTGCTTCAGCGCCTCCAGGGCGGCCGGTCCGCCGCCGTTGAGGATGTCCTCCAAACCACGCGCGGCGGCGGGCAGTCCGAGGTAGCAGGGGCCGCACTGGCCGGCACTCTCCTCGGCCAGCCACTGGGCCACCCGCAGCGACTCGCCCAGCGGGCAGGTCTCCTGGCTGATCGGCAGGATCGCGCCCGCGCCCAGCGCACCGCCCACCGCGTCGAGGGAGTTGCGCGAGACGATCGCCTCGTCGACGGTCGCCGCGTCGATCCACTTGCCGTGGTAGCCGCCGGTCAGCACCCCCTGCGGCACCGGCGGGGCACCGGCCAGCTGCAGCACGTAGCGCAGCGGTACGCCCGTCGGGACCTCGAGCACCATCGGGCGCGCGACCGCGCCGGAGACCGTCAGCATGACGGTGCCCGGCTCGTCGTACAGGCCGGTGTTGCCGTAGCGCTCGGGACCGATGCGGGCGGCGATGGCCAGCTGCGCGAACGTCTCCGCGTTCGACAGCAGGGTGGGCGCGCCGCCGACGCCGGTCTGCGAGGCGCTGATCTTGCGGCCGGGCGGGATCGCCGGGCCGCCGTCGATCGAGCGGACCAGCGAGGCGGCGGCGCCGGTGACCATGCGTACCGGGTTGCGCTGCACCCACGCGCGGAGCGCCGATCTACGGCTGTTGCTCAGACCCCGTTCGGCCAGCGCGGCCTCCATGGAGCGCTGCGTGGACTCGCGGGTGACACCGATCACGAGCGTGCGCGCGCCGAGCGCCTCGGCGCACAGCAGCGCGCCGTCCAGGATGAGGTGCGGCGCGCGGTTGATGAGCACCGTGTCCTTGCGGCAGGCGGGTTCGTCCTCGCTGCCGTTGACCACGACGACCGGGCGCACACCGCGCTTGATCGCGGACTCGGCGACGGAGCGCAGCTTCTTGTGGAAGGGGAAGCCGGCGCCGCCCCTGCCCTTGAGGTTGATGCGCTCGGCGAGCTGGGCGAGCTGTTCGCCGCCCAGCGGGTCGAGCGGCCCGTGCACCTTCAGGTGCATGGGCAGGTCGAGCCGTTCCACAAGGTCGAAGCCCGACGTGAGCTGGGGAAGCCCGACCACGCGGACTTCGGGGACGTCGGGCAGGGCCTCGTTCACCTATAGCCTCCGGAAGGCATGTTCCAAGGTTCGCCCGAACCGGGCGCGTCGTACGAGGTGCCGGGGGTTGGTTCAGTGGCGGGACCGCTGTTGAACGTGTCACTCGGGTTGTACGTGCCGTAGAAGCCGTTTGTCTCACCGGTGTCGTACACGTCACTTCCGGCGTGGCCGGGCGTGCCCGGATTGCCGTAGACCGGGATGGTGTATCCGGTGTCCTGGAGCGGGTCGTACGCGGACGGCGGGGCCTCGCCGACCGGCGGCGGGGACGGGACCGGCCAGCTGCCCGAGGTGCTGGAGGGTCCGTCCACGCGCGGGAAGGCCTCCGTCGGCTGCAGATCCAGCGGCAGCTCCATGCCCGCGGTCCGCCCGGCCGCGAACGGCTGCTGGGGCCGGCCAGGGGTGGAGACCGTCCGGTAGGCGGCCGCGAAGCCCGCCGTGGGCTCCGCGGTGGGGGCGGCGGGGGACTGGTAGAGGGGTGCGGTGCGGGAGGCCGGCGAGTCCGCGGACGGCCGCCTGCGCTCCCGGCGGCCCTCGTAGCCCTGCGGGCCCTGGTCGCCGGCCCGGGACCGGCTCGCGTCCAGTTCCTCCAGTCCCGGCCGTTCCGAGCTGCCGAACATCCCCACCAGCCGGTCGGCGACCTTGCGCTTGACCGGGCGCGGGGCGGCGCGCAGCGCGAGGGCGCCCATCACGCCGAGCAGGGACAGGCTGTAAAGGATCACGAAGACAGGCTTGGCCGCGCGACCCGCGTAGAGTCCGTGGACCAGCGCGGCGCACCAGGCCGGATAGGCCAGCATGTGCATGGCCCGCCAGCGGGCGGCGACCGGGGCCGGGGTGGCGAAGTTGCTGCGCAGGGCGCCGGTGATGCCGACGAAGATCATCAGCAGGCCGGCCAGGGAGCCCAGGCCGATCAGGCCGCCGATCCCGGTGACGCCGAGCGAGAACGGGATGACCGCCGCGATCAGCTGCGTGTGGCCGAGGGCGATCTTCGTGGTGATGTGGAGCAGCAGGAACGCGATGGAGGCGACGGCGGTCGTCCGGTGCACCGCCTGGCCGACGATCCGCTGCCGGGTGTTCAGGAAGATGCGGTCCTGGGCGAACAGGCCCCAGATCACCGAGCAGCTGAGCGAGACGAGCGACAGCACGCCCGCGCCGAAGTTCAGGAACTCACGGAACTGGCTGCCTCCGACCAGCACGGCCACGGGTATCAGCAGCAGGACGACAGCGGACGCGACCCCGTAGGCCGAGCGGCCCGGTTTGGGGAGCGAGCTGGTACTACGACGAGGGTTCATGGGGGCAACTCCGAGCAGTTTCGGGAAAGCGGTCCCGCTGCCGAACTCTAAGTGGCGCCATACCGATCAGTACGGGGGTTCGAGTTATTGCGTTGTTATCAACGGACAATGCGACTGTGGCGATGTCCCTTAGGGGGCGGTACGCGAAGAAATCTTTGACCTTGGTTCAGTTTCTGTGCGGTTCGTGACATGTCCACTAGGGATACGGAAGCGCGTCGCGGCTTGCTCAAGGCCTGCGGTACCCTAACGCCATGCGTGCTGTACGCCTTCTGCTTAGCGGGCCGCGCTGATCAGCCCCGACCCCGGCCAGCCGTGAGGTCGGCATCGGCGCGGCGTCCCCTCCTGTGCGAGGGGATTTTTCGTTTCCGCAGGCAGAGACGATCGATGGAGCTTTGAGGATCATGAGCGAGACGAACCCCGCTGCCGCCGCCGCTACGTCGGCGGAGGCCGCGCCGCACCGCTACACGGCCGCCATGGCGGCCGACATCGAGGCACGCTGGCAGGACTTCTGGGACGCCGACGGCACCTACGCGGCGCCGAACCCCAAGGGCGACCTGGCGGGCGACCCGGACCTGGTCGCCAGGCCCAAGAAGTTCATCATGGACATGTTCCCCTATCCGTCCGGTGCGGGCCTGCACGTCGGTCACCCGCTGGGCTACATCGCCACCGACGTCTACGCCCGGTTCCAGCGCATGACCGGCCACAACGTCCTGCACACCCTGGGCTTCGACGCCTTCGGCCTGCCCGCCGAGCAGTACGCGGTGCAGACCGGCACGCACCCGCGCGTGTCCACCGAGGCCAACATCGAGAACATGAAGGCCCAGCTGCGCCGGCTGGGCCTGGGCCACGACAAGCGCCGGTCCTTCGCCACGATCGACCCGGACTACTACAAGTGGACCCAGTGGATCTTCCTGCAGATCTTCAACTCCTGGTACGACCAGGACGCGAAGAAGGCCCGCCCGATCTCCGAGCTGATCGCACAGTTCGAGTCCGGTGAGCGGCCGGTCCCGGGCACCACGCGCGCGTGGAGCGAGCTGGGCGGCACCGAGCGCGCCGAGATCCTGGGCGAGTACCGCCTGGCCTACGCCTCCGACGCGCCGGTCAACTGGTGCCCCGGCCTGGGCACCGTGCTGGCCAACGAGGAGGTCACCGCCGACGGCCGCTCCGAGCGCGGAAACTTCCCCGTCTTCAAGGCCAAGCTGCGCCAGTGGAACATGCGGATCACCGCCTACGCCGACCGGCTGCTGGATGACCTGGAGGAGCTGGACTGGCCCGAGGCCATCAAGCTGCAGCAGCGCAACTGGATCGGCCGCAGCGAAGGCGCCCGCGTCGACTTCCCCATCGACGGCGAGCACATCACGATCTTCACCACCCGCCCGGACACCCTGTTCGGTGCCACCTACATGGTGCTGGCGCCCGAGCACCCGCTGGTCGAGAAGTTCACCCCCCAGGCCTGGCCCGAGGGCACGCACGAGGTGTGGACCGGCGGGCACGCCACCCCGGCCGAGGCCGTCGCCGCCTACCGCGCGCAGGCCGCCGCCAAGTCCGACGTCGAGCGCCAGGCCGAGGCCAAGGACAAGACCGGCGTCTTCACCGGAGCCTTCGCGACCAACCCGGTCAACGGCGAGCAGGTCCCGGTCTTCATCGCCGACTACGTCCTGATGGGCTACGGCACCGGCGCGATCATGGCCGTTCCCGCGCACGACACCCGCGACTTCGCCTTCGCCCGCGCCTTCGAGCTGCCGATCCGCTGTGTGGTCGAGCCGGCCGACGGCCGCGGCACCGACACCTCCACGTGGGACGACGCCTTCGTCTCGTACGACGCGAAGATCGTGAACTCGCACGGCGAGGACGTCTCCCTGGACGGCCTGGGCGTGGTCGAGGCCAAGGCCCGCATCACCGAGTGGCTGCAGGGCAGGGGCATCGGCGAGGGCACCGTCAACTTCCGGCTGCGCGACTGGCTGTTCAGCCGTCAGCGGTACTGGGGCGAGCCGTTCCCGATCGTCTACGACGAGGACGGCGTCGCCCACGCGCTGCCCGAGTCGATGCTGCCGCTGGAGCTGCCGGAGGTCGAGGACTACAGCCCGCGCACCTTCGACCCGGACGACGCCGACACCCAGCCCGAGACGCCGCTGTCGCGCAACGAGGACTGGGTCAACGTCACCCTGGACCTGGGCGACGGCCCGAAGAAGTACCGCCGCGAGACCAACACCATGCCCAACTGGGCCGGTTCCTGCTGGTACGAGTTCCGCTACCTGGACCCGCACAACGACCGGAAGCTGGTCGACCCGGAGATCGAGCAGTACTGGATGGGCCCGCGCGAGGGCCAGCCGCACGGCGGTGTCGACCTGTATGTCGGCGGCGCCGAGCACGCCGTGCTGCACCTGCTGTACGCCCGCTTCTGGTCCAAGGTCCTGTACGACCTGGGTCACGTCTCCTCGGTGGAGCCGTTCCACAAGCTGTTCAACCAGGGCATGATCCAGGCCTACGTCTACCGCGACAGCCGCGGTATCGCGGTGCCGGCCGCCGAGGTGGAGGAGCGCGACGGCGCCTACTACCACCAGGGCGAGAAGGTCAGCCGCCTGCTGGGCAAGATGGGCAAGTCCCTGAAGAACGCGGTGACCCCGGACGAGATCGCCGCCGAGTACGGCGCCGACACGCTGCGCCTGTACGAGATGGCCATGGGCCCGCTGGACGTCTCCCGTCCGTGGGACACGCGCGCGGTGGTCGGCCAGTTCCGGCTGCTGCAGCGGCTGTGGCGCAACATCGTCGACGAGGACACCGGCGAGGTCACCGTGACCGATGCCGAGCCCGGCGAGGAGACCCTGCGTGCCCTGCACAAGGCGATCGACGGCGTCCGCCAGGACCTGGAGGGCCTGCGCTTCAACACCGCCATCGCCAAGGTCACCGAGCTGAACAACCACCTGACCAAGGCCGGCGGCGCCCTGCCGCGGTCCGTGGCCGAGCCGCTGGTGCTGATGATCGCGCCGCTGGCCCCGCACATCGCCGAGGAGCTGTGGCGCAGGCTGGGCCGCACCGACTCGGTCGTCCACCAGGACT
This sequence comes from Streptomyces sp. NPDC096012, assembly GCF_040426375.1. Lineage (NCBI taxonomy): Bacteria > Bacillati > Actinomycetota > Actinomycetes > Kitasatosporales > Streptomycetaceae > Streptomyces > Streptomyces sp. NPDC096012. Next base: position 311,127 of record NZ_JBEOTD010000004.1, on the reverse strand, counting down.
TCCCGGTCGCCGACCCCGCCTACCTGGTGGACGAGACCGTCACCTGCGTCGTGCAGATCAAGGGCAAGGTCAAGGCCCGCCTGGAGGTGCCGCCGGCCATCTCCGAGGAGGAGCTGGAGAAGGTGGCGCTGTCCGACGAGAAGGTCGTCGCGGCGCTGGACGGCGCGGGCATCCGCAAGGTGATCGTGCGGGCACCGAAACTGGTGAACATCGTCACGGCGTGATGGCCGGGCACGTCACGGTGTGAGGTCCGGGCATGTCACGGCCGGGCACCGTCGGGGGACCGCCGGGAACTCGGTGGCGTGCCGGTGCGGACCCGTTGGATGCCGGTGTGGGCCGGCGTCGGGGTAGTCCCCTACGGGCAGGTTCGGGGTTCTTCCGGAACTCCGGGCCTGCCCGCTGCGTTTACCGTGGAGAGCACAGCGGCGTGTGCCGTGCCGGCCCGAGGAGGAGCGTCATGGAAGTGGTGCTGACCGTGTTCGCCCTGCTCTTCCTGCTCCTCATCGGCCTGGGTGCCTACGCCACGGTCAAGGCGGTCGGCGCCGCCAAGCGCGGCGTGGACCGGACGATCGCCCAGGCCCGCCGCACGGTCGAGGACCACACCCTGCGCGCCAAGTCCTTCGCCCAGCTCGGCCCGGCCGGCGAGATCGCCCAGCTGCGGCTCGCGCTGCGCACCTCCATGCGCGCCACCCAGGACGCGCTGCACGCGGGGTCGCACGAGGACGAGTCGCTGAAGGAGTCCCTGGGCCTGTTCGAGCGGCTCAGCGCGCACGGCCACGAGCTGGACGCGGACCTCAGGCGCCTGGAGTCCGAGCCGGACCGGGCGACGCTCGCCGCGCACCTGCCCGAGCTGCGCGGCCGCACCGAGCGCATCACCAAGTCCGCCGACGCGCTGCGCTGGGCCGTCCGCGACCGGGCGCGCCGCTTCGCCGACGACGACCTGGGTTCGCTCAGCGCCCAGATCGACATCGAGGCCGACGCCCTGCGCCACTGGACCCGGGCCGGGAACGCCCCGAGAACCCCGCGATGGGACGACGCCCCCGCCGGCGCCGACGGCGAGGCGGCGCGGCAGCACGGGACCGACTCCCGCGCCGCCGGGGAGCCGGCCGCCCGGGCGATCCCCTCCCCGTCGCCGCGCCCCGCGTACCCCTGGCAGAAGAAGCCCCGCCCCGAGAGCACCAGCTGACCGGGAGTCGTCGGACCGGCCCGGCACTTCAGGGGCCGGGCTGCAGCACGAGCGGTACGGCGGGTAACCTCCAGCTCATGTCCCGCCATGTCGCGATCGTCACCGATTCAACGGCCTACCTGCCGCCACGGACGATGGAGCGCCACGGCATCACGGCGGTGCCCCTGACCGTGGTCCTCGGCGACCGGGCGCTCGAAGAGGGCACCGAGATCTCGACGCGCTCCCTGGCCCAGGCGTTGCAGAAGCGGCGTTCCGTCACCACCTCCCGTCCCAGTCCGGAGGTCTTCGCCGAGACCTACCGCAAGGTCGCCGAGGCCGGTGCGACCGGCATCGTCTCCCTGCACCTGTCCGCGGAGCTGTCCGGCACCTATGACGCGGCGGTCCTCGCGGCGCGTGAGGCACCGGTGCCCGTACGGGTCGTGGACACCGGGATGGTCGCGATGGCCCTCGGATTCTGCGCGCTCGCCGCCGCCGAGGTGGCGGAGGCCGGCGGCACGGTCGACGAGGCCGTCACGGCCGCCGAGAAACGGGCGGCGGGCACCTCCGCCTACTTCTACGTCGACACGCTCGACTATCTGCGCCGTGGCGGCCGCATCGGTGCCGCGCAGGCCTTGCTGGGCTCCGCACTCGCCGTCAAGCCGCTGCTCCAGCTGGACGGCGGCCGCATCGAGTTGCTCGAGAAGGTCCGCACGGCGTCCAAGGCCATCGCCCGGCTGGAGGAGATCGCCGCCGAGCGGGCGGGCAACGCGGAGGTCGACATCGCCGTCCACCACCTCGCCGCCCCGGAGCGCGCCACCGCACTCGCCGACCGGCTGCGGGTACGGGTGCCGGGCCTGGCCGACCTGCATGTCAGCGAGGTCGGAGCGGTGATCGGGGCGCACACCGGACCCGGGCTGCTGGGAGCGGTCGTCTCGCCCCGCTGACGGCGGCCGGATCCCCCCCCGGTTTCACTCGTACGGGTGGCGGAGTTTTCCACAACCGGGCGGTCGTCCCCGGGAATTGACCAAGATCATCGTGGTTCGGCGGGATGTTCCATCCTCGTCGCATGGCACTTCGATCACGTTCCCGCACAGCCACTCCGACCAGCGGCCCCGGCCGCGGACCCACTTCCGACGGCCGCGTCCGCCACCGCCGGGGTACCGAGCACCGGCGCCGCATCGGGTATCCCCGCGGTCCCGGGCATCGCCGCGGCATCGGGCAGCCCGGCCCCGGGCATCACCGCCGCGACACCGAGGACCGCCGGGGCACGGCCCCCCGCCGCGCCGGGCACCGCCCGACCGCGTCCGCGGAGGAACTGCGCCGCCGGGCGGAACTCCTCTTCGGTGAACGAGCCGTGCGCCGGCGGGAGTCGGGGAACGGGCCACCGGAAACCGCGGTGGCACCAGGGCCGGCGGTGACCCCAGAGCCCGGACCGGCCGCACCCGTGATCCCGGCGGAGCCGGACGCGCCGGTCGGAACGGACTGGCGCGAGCGGGCCGCCCTGGCACTGCGCGAGCGGATGCCGGTGTGGTTGCAGGCGCGGTGCGGGGTGGAGCGCCGAGGAGCCGTGGCACTCGCCGTGGTGCTCGTGGTGGCGGCCGTGTTCGCCGTGCAGCACTTCTGGACCGGCCGCACCCAGTCCGTGAGCGCCCCTCAAGTGGTGCGCGGCGACGCCTCCCCGACCCAGCGGCACGAGGACACGAGGGGCGGTGCCACGGGGGGCGCCCCGACGGGTGTCACGGCGGCCGCCTCGGTGGCGCCGGGTGGGGAGATCGTCGTGGACGTCAGCGGCAAGGTCCGGAAACCGGGCATTCTGCGGTTGCCGGCCGGCTCCCGGGTGGCCGACGCGCTGCGGGCGGCGGGCGGCATCCGTCCGGGAGTCAGCGCCGAGGGCCTCAACCGGGCCCGTTTCCTGGTGGACGGCGAACAGGTCCTCGTCGGCGTCTCCGCCGGGGCGCCCGCTCCACCCGGCCAGGCGGGCGGTGCGGCCCCGGGGCCGGCCGGCACGGGCCCCACGGCCCCGGTCTCCCTCAACACGGCGACCGCGGACCAGCTCGACACCCTGCCCGGAGTCGGCCCGGTCCTGGCTCAGCACATCATCGACTACCGCGGCCGGCACGGCGGTTTCCGTTCCGTGGACGAACTCCGCGAGGTGAACGGCATCGGCGACCGCCGCTTCACCGATCTCCGGGAGCTGGTACGGCCATGAGCCGCGGGCCGGACGAAGCCGCCGCCCCCGGCTCCGAGCCGGACGAGCGCGCAAGAACGCGTGACCGGGCGGCTCCCCCGGACCTGCGCCTGGTGCCGCCCGCCCTGGCGGCCTGGGCCACGGCGGCCCTGACCCTGGACGCACCGGCGGCCCGCACCGCGGGGATCGTGGCAGGCTGCCTGATCGGCGGGGTCCTCCTGCTGTCGGTGCGGCGGACCGGACGCGGCGGGGCCGCCCCCGGCGGGAGTCCGGCCACCACACGGCCGGCCCACGGCCGGTTCGCCTGGGCGCACCCACCGGTCGCCGCCGTGCTGCTCTGCGTCGCCGCGTCCGCGGCCTCGGCCGGGCTGCACGGCGCGGACGTGCGGCGCGGACCGGTGCCCGAGCTGGCCCGGCGGTTCGCGACCGTGACCGCCGAGGTCGAACTGCGCGGCGACCCCTGGCTGAGCCGCCCGAAGGTGCGCGGTGATCACGCGGCACCCGTGGCGGTGCTCGTCCGGGCGGACGTGCGGCAGGTCGAGACGGCCGACGGAAGGAGCGCGCGGACACGGACCCCGGTCCTGCTCGTCGTCGACGCGGATGTGCCGGCTCCGCGGGAGAGCGCCGTGCGCACCGGGGACTCGAAGCAGCCGCCGGCCCCCGCTGCCGGAGGAGCGCCGGACGAGCGGGCGCCGGGGGACGGGAAGGGAAGCGGAGCGCCGGTCTCGACGGCTGTGGGGAGTGGGAGTTCGAGGGGGGTGCAGGTCTCGGCCGGCGTGGGGAGTGCGGATTCACGGGCGGCGCCGGACCCTGTAGCGGGGTCCCGGGATGCACGGGGAGCGCCGGACCCGGCTGCCCATGGGACGGCGGGTGGACGTGCCGTCTGGCTGGGGCTGTTGCCGTCCACGCGACTGCGGGTGGGCGGGCGGCTGGCGCCAGCCGTGGCGGGGGGTGACCGGACCGCGGCCGTGCTGCGGGTGCGCGGTCGGCCGGGACCCCGGATCGTGGCGGCGCCGAACGGGCCGCAGCGGCTGGCGGGGCGGCTCAGGGCGGGGCTGCGCGAGGCTACCGACGGTCTGCGGGGGGATGCGCGGGCACTGCTTCCCGGGCTGGTCGTCGGGGACACCTCACGGATCACACCCGAACTGGACGAGGCGTTCAAGGAGACGGACCTAGCGCACACGCTCGCCGTCTCCGGCAGCAACCTCACCGTCCTGCTCGCCCTGCTCCTCGGACCGCCCGGCCTGGCCCAGCGGGCCGAACGGCGAGGCCTCGCCCCGCGCCTGGGACTCTCCCTGCGGGCGACCGCCCTGTTCGCGGGAGCGCTGACGCTCGGATTCGTCGTCGTGTGCCGGCCCGACCCCAGTGTGCTGCGGGCCGCCGCCTGCGGGACGGTCGCCCTGCTCGCCCTGGCCACCGGGCGGCGGAGGTCCCTGATCCCGGCACTGGCCACGGCCGTGCTCCTGCTGGTGCTGTACGACCCCTGGCTGGCCCGCAGTTACGGCTTTCTGCTCTCCGTGCTGGCCACCGGCGCGCTGCTCCTCCTGGCGCCGGTCTGGAGCGAGGCGTTGCGGCGGCGCCGGGTGCCGCCGCGGCTCGCCGAGGCGCTCGCGGCGGCCGCTGCCGCGCAGGCCGTGTGCGCACCGGTGGTGGCGGTGCTGTCTGCCCGGGTGAGCCTGGTGGCGGTGCCCTGCAATCTGCTGGCCGAGGCGGCGGTGGCGCCGGCCACGGTGCTGGGGTTCGCGGCGCTCACCACGGCACCGCTGGTGATGCCGGTCGCCAAGGTGTTCGCCTGGTGCGCGAGTTGGCCGGCCGGGTGGATCGCGCGGGTGGCCCGGTCCGGGGCGGCCTTGCCCGGGGCGGGTGTGGACTGGCCCGGGAGCTGGGTGGGAGCGCTGGCACTCGCCGTGGTCACGGTGGTCGTCGTGGCGGCCGGGAGGAGGCTGCTGCGGCGCCCGTGGTGGTGCGGACTGCTCGGGGTGGTGCTCCTGCTGGCGCTCGTACGTCCGGCGCCCCTGACCCGGGTGCTCACGGGCTGGCCGCCACCGGGATGGCGGTTCGCGATGTGCGATGTCGGGCAGGGCGACGCGACGGTGCTCGCGGCCGGGGAGGGAGCCGCGGTGGTCGTGGACGCCGGGCCTGATCCGGCGCCGGTCGACCGCTGTCTGCGGCAGTTGGGCGTCACGCGCGTCCCCCTGCTCGTTCTCACCCACTTCCATGCGGACCACGTGGCGGGTCTGCCCGGTGTGCTGCGGGGCCGCTCGGTGGCCGAGATCGAGACGACGGGTCTCGAGGAACCGGCGGAGCAGGCCGAGTTCGTCCGAAGGCGGGCGGCCGAACGGCACATCCCGGTCACGCGGGCCGTCGCGGGGGAGGAACGGCGCACCGGGCCGCTGTCCTGGCGCGTCCTGTGGCCCCCGCCGGACGGGAGACCGTCCGCAGGTGCACAGGCGTCGGTGGTGCCGCCGGGCGGCACCCTGCCGCAACCGGACGGACCGAACGACGCCAGCATCGTGCTGCTCGTCCGCACCGGGGGACTGCGGCTGCTGCTGCTCGGCGACCTCGAACCCCCCGCCCAGCAGGCGCTGTCGAGAACACCGGCGGCTGCCGGGCTGGCCGGGGTGGACGTCCTGAAAGTGGCCCACCACGGCTCGGCCTACCAGGACCCGCAGCTGATACGGCTCGTGGCACCCAGGGTGGCCCTCATCTCCGCCGGCGCCGACAACCCTTACGGGCACCCGGCACCGTCGACCGTCGCCGCGCTGCGTGCCGGTGGCGCGGTGGTCCTGCGCACCGACCGGGACGGAGCGCTCGCCGTCGGCGGCAGCGGAGGGGCGGACGGGGAGGTGCGGGTGGCCAGAGAGTGAGGAGAGCCGAGCCGCGTGCCCGGCCTGCGAGCCCGGCCGGACTCCGGCGAGGCCGTCTGCGGGGTCGGCGGGGTCGTAAGTGGGAGTCCGGGGGGACGGGGCCAGAGGTGGGTGTCCGCGGGGCCCACCTGCCCGCGCCCACCCGCCGACGCCCCGGCCGCGTCGCCAGCGCCCACCCGGCAATGGACGCCCGCCCATCGCGACTGCCGACGCCCTCCCCGGCAACGGACGCCCGCCCGCCGACGCCCCCGCGCCGTCGCAGGCGCCCGACCGGCAATGGACGCCTGCCCGCCCCGGCTGCCGAGGCTCGCCCGCCTACGCCCCTTCGCCAGCCCCGACCGACAGCGGACGCTCGCCCGCCATGGCAACCGCGCCCGCCCCGGCAACCGACGCCTGCCCGCCGACGCCCCGGCCGCATCGCCAGCGCCCACCCGGCAACGGACGCCCACCCGGCAACGGACGCCCGCCCGTCAACGGACGCCCGCCCGCCCCGACTGCCGACACCCTCCCCGGCAGCCGGTGCCCACCCGCTCCCCGCCCCCGCCCTCTCCGCTCGGTCTGCCCCCGTGCCGGAGAATGGCCCCGTGAGCGATGTGAGACACGTGCTGGTGCTGCCCGACCGCGATGCCGCCGAGGAGGCGGTCGCGGCGCTCGGGGAGCGGTTCGGGATCGATGAGGAGCCCCGGCTGGTCCGGGACGCGCTGGCCGGTGAGGACGACGCCGAGGACGCCCAGTGGCTGGTGGTCCTGCGGGACGAGCAGCGGCGGCTGGACCCGGCGCGGCTCGATGAGTTCGCCGGCGAGTGGGACGGCTGGCGCGAGGAGCCCTGACCCCGGGGCGGGCTCGGGGTGCGGTCCGGGACCGGCCGGGGTTCGCGGACCGTTCGTTGTCGGTGGCGCGTGGGATGCTGTACGCGATGGCCAGGAAGACTGCGAATGACGACCCTCTCGCCCCGGTGACGCTTGCCGTGGGCCAGGAGGACCTCCTGCTCGACCGTGCCGTGCGGGAGGTGGTGGCCGCCGCCAAGGCCTCCGACGCCGACACGGACGTACGGGACCTCACCCCGGACCAGCTGCAGCCCGGCACGCTCGCCGAGCTGACCAGTCCGTCGCTCTTCGCCGAGCGGAAAGTCGTGGTCGTACGCAACGCGCAGGACCTGTCGGCCGACACGATCAAGGACGTGAAGGCGTACCTCGGATCGCCCGCCGAGGAGATCACGCTCGTCCTGCTGCACGCCGGCGGCGCCAAGGGCAAGGGACTGCTGGACGCCGCGCGCAAGGCCGGGGCGCGTGAGGTGGCCTGCCCGAAGATGACCAAGCCGGCGGACCGGCTGGCCTTCGTGCGGGGGGAGTTCCGCTCGTCCGGGCGGTCGGCGACGCCCGAGGCGTGCCAGGTGCTCTGCGACGCGGTCGGCAGTGACCTGCGGGAGCTGGCCTCGGCGGTGTCCCAGCTGGTCGCCGACGTGGAGGGGACGATCGACGAGGCGATCGTCGGCCGGTACTACACCGGCCGCGCCGAGGCCTCCAGCTTCACGGTCGCCGACCGGGCCGTGGAGGGGCGTACGGCGGAGGCGCTCGAGGCGCTCAGATGGTCGCTGTCGACGGGTGTGGCGCCGGTGCTGATCACCAGTGCGCTGGCGCAGGGCGTGCGGGCGATCGGGAAGCTGTCCTCCGCGCGCGGCGGACGTCCGGCCGATCTGGCGCGCGAGCTGGGCATGCCGCCGTGGAAGATCGACCGGGTGCGCCAGCAGATGCGGGGCTGGACGCCCGACGGCGTCGCGGTGGCGATGCGTGCGGTCGCCGAGGCCGACGCGGGTGTGAAGGGCGGCGGTGACGACCCCGGGTACGCGCTGGAGAAGGCGGTCGTGACGATCGCCCGGGCCGCCCGGTCCAGGGGCCGCGCCTGATCCGGCCACCCGGCCGGCCCTCGCGACGTACGCCGACGCCGATGCCCGCGTCGATGCCGATGCCGATGCCTGCGCCCACGCCGATGCCGATGCCTGCGCCCACGCCGATGCCCGCGCCGACACCGACACCGACACCGACGCCGATGCCCGCGCCGACACCGACACCGACACCGACACCGACACCGATGCCTGCGCCGGCACCGATGCCAACGCCCGCGCCGACACAGACGCCGATGCCCGCGCCCCCGCCCGCGCCGACGCCGATGCCCGCGCCCACACCCCCGCCCCCGCCCCCGCCGACGGCGACCGTGACCGCCACCGCGACAGCGACAGCGACCGCCACCGCCACCGCGACCGCGAGGACGATGTCCCAGCCGTGGCGACCTGCGGCGACGGCGACGACCGGCCATGCCGATGCGGCGGCCTTGATGGCGCGGCCGGTGTATGCCGAAGGCCCTGGCGGACACCTTGGGGAAGGTGGCCGACAGGGCCTCGGATCAAGCTTTCGGATCCGCGCCCGCGTGGCGAACGCAGGCCGCGCGCGGTTCCTGGGGTGCCGGTCGGGAGCGGAAGAGAGAGGGCCCGCTCTGGGTCCTTCCGGCGGTCAGATCAAAAGGGGTTCTCAGCCCTTGAGGGTGGTGACCTTGGAAGCAAGCGCCGACTTCTTGTTGGCGGCCTGGTTCTTGTGGATGACGCCCTTGGAGACGGCCTTGTCGAGCGCACGCGCGGCAGCGCGCTGCAGCTCGGTCGCCTTCTCCACGTCACCCGCGGCAGCGGCCTCACGGGCCTTGCGGATCGCGGTCTTCAGGGAGGACTTGACGGCCTTGTTGCGCAGCCGCGCCTTCTCGTTGGTCTTGATCCGCTTGATCTGGGACTTGATGTTCGCCACGAAGGAGCCTTTTCAGGTTCAGGCGCGGAACCGCTCGGGTCCCGTGCCGGTGATCCAAAATTTCTCTGACGTGCCTCGCGCTGAGAGGGCATGAGGCACAGCCATCTACAGTACCAGTGGCCTTGCGAGCGGCCCAAAACGGCCCTCGGTCCGTCCCCGTGGGACGATGGAGACTACGTATCGATCCGACCCGAGGCATAAGGCGCCTCAAGAGACAGGACCCTGCGTGCCCGCGACCCCTAACAATGTGCCCGAGCCGAGCCGTACCGCCCCGGCTCTGATCCGCAATTTCTGCATCATCGCGCACATCGACCACGGCAAGTCCACGCTCGCCGACCGGATGCTCCAGCTGACCGGCGTGGTCGAGCAGCGGCAGATGCGTGCTCAGTACCTCGACCGGATGGACATCGAGCGCGAGCGCGGCATCACGATCAAGTCCCAGGCGGTGCGTCTGCCCTGGGCCCCGACCGAGGGCCCCGACCAGGGTGCGACCCACATCCTCAACATGATCGACACCCCGGGGCACGTCGACTTCACCTACGAGGTCTCGCGGTCGCTGGCCGCCTGCGAGGGGACCATCCTCCTCGTCGACGCCGCCCAGGGCATCGAGGCGCAGACCCTCGCCAACCTCTACCTGGCGATGGAGAACGACCTCGCGATCATCCCGGTGCTGAACAAGATCGACCTGCCGGCCGCGCAGCCGGAGAAGTTCGCCGAGGAGCTGGCGAACCTGGTCGGCTGCGACCCCGACGACGTGCTGCGGGTCTCAGCCAAGACCGGCGTCGGCGTCGACGCGCTGCTCAACAGGGTCGTGCGGGACGTGCCCGCGCCGGTCGGTGTCGCGGACGCGCCCGCTCGCGCGATGATCTTCGACTCGGTCTACGACTCGTACCGGGGCGTGGTGACGTACGTCCGTGTCATCGACGGACAGCTCAACAAGCGTGAGCGCATCCGCATGATGTCGACGAACGCCACCCACGAGCTGCTGGAGATCGGCACCAACTCGCCCGAGATGCTGCCCGCCGACGGGCTCGGCGTGGGCGAGGTGGGCTACCTCATCACCGGTGTGAAGGACGTCCGCCAGTCCAAGGTCGGCGACACGATCACCAGTCAGAGCAAGGGCGCCACGGAGGCGCTCGGCGGCTACAAGGACCCGAAGCCCATGGTCTTCTCGGGTCTGTATCCGCTGGACGGCTCCGACTACCCCGAGCTGCGCGACGCCCTCGACAAGCTGCAGCTCAACGACGCCGCGCTGGTCTACGAGCCGGAGACGTCCGCCGCCCTCGGCTTCGGCTTCCGGGTCGGCTTCCTCGGCCTGCTGCACCTCGACGTGATCCGCGAGCGGCTGGAGCGCGAGTTCGGGCTCGACCTGATCGCCACCGCACCGAACGTGGTCTACCGGGTGGTCATGGAGGACGGCACCGAGCACACGGTGACCAATCCGAGCGAATTCCCCGAGGGGAAGATCGGTGAGGTGTACGAGCCGGTCGTGCGGGCCACCATCCTCGCGCCGAGCGAGTTCATCGGCTCGATCATGGAGCTGTGCCAGACCAGGCGCGGCACGCTGCTCGGCATGGACTACCTCTCCGAGGACCGGGTCGAGATCCGCTACACGCTGCCGCTCGCGGAGATCGTCTTCGACTTCTTCGACCAGCTGAAGTCCAAGACGCGCGGCTACGCCTCGCTCGACTACGAGCCCACCGGCGAGCAGACCTCCAGCCTGGTCAAGGTCGACATCCTGCTGCACGGCGACAAGGTGGACGCCTTCTCGGCGATCACCCACAAGGACGCGGCGTACGCGTACGGCGTGCGGCTGGTGGCCAAGCTGCGCGAGCTGATCCCGCGGCAGGCCTTCGAGGTGCCCATCCAGGCCGCCGTGGGCTCGCGGGTCATCGCCCGCGAGACCATCCGCGCCATCCGCAAGGACGTCCTCGCCAAGTGCTACGGCGGTGACATCTCGCGCAAGCGCAAGCTGCTGGAGAAGCAGAAGGAAGGCAAGAAGCGGATGAAGATGGTGGGTTCCGTGGAGGTTCCGCAGGAGGCCTTCATCGCCGTGCTGTCCAGCGATGACAGCGCGGGGTCGCCCAAGGGCAAGAAGTAACCAGCGGTGACAAGGAGTCACGGCCGGGTTACGCCATAAACGGGCACAAGGGGGCTCGTCATGCGAAAGCGCGACGGGCCCCTACGCGTGCGTAACGTCGCTCTGAGTGGAAAGTGACAGGCCGAAGCCCCTTACGCAGCGGCCGGTCGCGGCTTACCCTGAACCCTGCTCGATAGTTACTCGCGAGTTAAACAACACTTCTGAACCCCACCGTGAGTTAACCCAGCCGCACCGAGTCAGCCGCACCGACGCGGGCCCCGGAGGATGTCGTGACCGACGCACAGACCCTGATCGAGAACCGTCCGCCGTCCGTGGCGGCCCTCTTCCTGGAGCGCGTGGCGGCCACACCGGACGCCGAGGCCTACCGCTATCCCGTCCCGCCCGCCTCCGGCCAGGGCCCGGACGAGTGGAAGTCGCTCAGCTGGGCCCAGGCCGCGGACCGGGTGTACGCCATCGCCGCCGGCCTCGTCGAGCTGGGTGTCCAGCCCGAGCAGCGGGTGGCGCTCGCCTCCTCGACCCGCGTCGAGTGGATCCTCGCCGACCTCGCCATCATGTGCGCCGGCGGCGCGACCACGACCATCTACCCGCAGACCAACGCCGACGAGTCGGCGTTCATCCTCTCCGACTCCGAGAGCCGGGTGCTGATCGCCGAGGACGCGGCCCAGGTCGCCAAGGCGCTCGAGAAGCGCGCCGAGCTGCCCGAGCTGGCCAAGGTCGTCGTCGTCGACCCGGCCGGCGCGGAGACCGCGGAGACCGGCGACTGGGTGATCACCCTCGCCGAACTGGAGCGGCGCGGCGCCGCCTACCTGGAACAGCACCCCCAGCTGATCAAGGAGCGGGTCGGCGCGATCACCAAGGACCAGCTCGCCACCCTCATCTACACCTCCGGCACGACCGGCCGCCCCAAGGGTGTGCGCCTGCCGCACGACAACTGGTCGTACATGGCGAAGGCGATCGCCTCCACCGGGCTGCTCGGCGCCGACGACGTGCAGTACCTGTGGCTGCCGCTCGCCCACGTCTTCGGCAAGGTCCTCACCTCCGGCCAGATCGAGGTCGGGCACGTCACCGCGGTCGACGGCCGCGTCGACAAGATCATCGAGAACCTGCCGGTGGTGCAGCCGACGTACATGGCGGCCGTCCCGCGGATCTTCGAGAAGGTCTACAACGGTGTCGCGGCCAAGGCGCGCGAGGGCGGCGCTGCCAAGTACAAGATCTTCCAGTGGGCCGCCGAGGTGTCCCGCGAGTACGCCAAGGTCAGCCAGGACAACTTCCGCCGTACCGGCACCGCGGCGGTGCCCTTCACCCTCGCCGCCAGGCACAAGGTCGCCGACACCCTCGTCTACGGCAAGCTCCGCGAGGCCTTCGGCGGCCGGCTGCGCGCCTGCGTCTCCGGCGCCTCCGCGCTGGCTCCGGAGATCGGCTACTTCTTCGCCGGCGCCGGCATCCACATCCTGGAGGGCTACGGCCTCACCGAGTCCTCCGCGGCCTCCTTCGTCAACCCCGGCGAGGCCTACCGCACCGGCACGGTCGGCAAGCCGCTGCCCGGCACCGAGGTCCGGATCGCCGAGGACGGCGAGATCCTGCTGCGCGGCCCCGGCATCATGGACGGCTACCACAAGCTGCCCGAGAAGACCGCGGAGGTGCTGGAGTCCGACGGCTGGTTCCACACCGGCGACATCGGCGAGCTGTCGCCCGACGGCTATCTGCGCATCACCGACCGCAAGAAGGACCTGATCAAGACCTCCGGCGGCAAGTACGTCGCCCCGGCCGAGGTCGAGGGGCAGTTCAAGGCGGTGTGCCCGTACGTCTCCAACATCCTCGTGCACGGCGCCGACCGGAACTACTGCACCGCCCTGATCGCCCTGGACGAACTCGCGATCCAGGACTGGGCGAAGGAGAACGGCCTGGCGGGCAGGTCGTACGCGGAGATCGTCGCGGCGCCGCAGACGGTCGAGCTGGTCGACGGCTACATCCAGCAGCTCAACGCCGGTCTCCAGCGCTGGCAGACGATCAAGAAGTTCCGCCTGCTGCCCCGGGACCTCGACGTCGAGCACGGCGAGATCACGCCGAGCCTCAAGCTGAAGCGGCCCGTCGTGGAGCGCGAGTACAAGGGCCTCATCGACGAGATGTACGCGGGTTCGCGGGAGGCCTAGCACTCACGGGAGGCCGGCCGGGCACGGTCCCGGAGGGGCCCGGCACGGTCTCGGAGGCGTCTGGCAGGGTCCCGGAAGGGCTCGGCATGGTCTCGGAAGGGCCTGGCAGGGTCCCGGAAGGGCTCGGCACGGTCTCGGAAGGGCCTGGCACGGTCTCGGAAAGGCAGGGTCCCGGAGGGGTGCCGGGGACCGTCGGCGGCCGGGGTTCGTCCCTAGTGGGTCGCGCGGTTCCCCGCATCCCCTTGACCGGTTTCGGCACCGCCGTGCTCGATCGTGTCCGTACGGGAGCACTCCCATGGCGCGGACCCGGCCACGCCTGGCCGCTTCGGTGACAGCCCGCTAGTACACGCCTCCTTTCTGTCACCCTTGCCCCATGGACATGGCGGCCATACCGGCGCAGCGGGAGAGCGAGGCCCCGGACCGTGAGGTGCGGGGGCGGACCGCGCTGGCCGGAAGTCCCCTCGCGCCGGGCTCGGCCCGGGCGCTGGTGCGGGCCGCGCTGGCCCAGGCGCCCGGGGTGTCCGCCCGGCTCGCCGACGACGCCGTGGCCGTCGTCAGCGAGCTGGTCACCAACGCCGTCGTGCACGCCGGTACCGACGTCGAGCTGGAGTGGCGCCTGGAGGGGACCGGCGCGTTCGTCGTGGAGGTCGGCGACCGGCACCCCTCCCGCCCCCCGCGCGACACGGCCGGCGGCGAGACCCCGTACGACGCCGCCGAGTACGGGCGCGGGCTGCGGCTGGTCGCCACCCTCGCGGAGTCCTGGGGCGTCACCTACCGCACCGGCGCCAAGACGGTGTGGGCGCGGCTGCCACCGGGCGGCGCCGACACTCCGGCCGGGCCCGCCCCGGACCTGGCCCTGGAGGTCGCCGAGGACCTGGCCCCGCAGCCGCTGCGCGCCGACGCCGACCGGGACTGGCTCGGCCGCGGCGCGCTGTCCTTCCTCGCCGAGGCCTCCGACCTGCTCGCCGGGCAGCTGGACGAGAACCTCGTCGCCGCCCTCACCGGCCAGCTGATCGTGCCCCGGCTCGCCGACTGGTGCGCGGTGTGGCTGGAGGACGAGGCGACCGTACGCGGCGGCACGGGCGGCGGCCCGGCCCGGGTCTGGCACACCAGCGAGTCCCGCGTCGAGGAACTGCGGTGCGCCCTGGAGAAGGAGCCGCCGTGCCCGCAGGAGGGCCTGCGCTCCGGTCCCGAGCCGTACCCCTGGCCCGGCGACGCGCTCGGCCCCCAGGGCGCGGACGGCACGGCGCTGGCCTACCGGCTCATCGCGGGCGGCCGGCCGCTCGGCACGCTGGTCATCGGCCGCTGCGGGCCGAGCCGTTTCCCCGACGAGGTCACCGGGCTCGTCGAGGATCTCAGCAGGCGGGTCGCCCTCGCCGTCGGCGCGGCCCGCCAGTACTCCCGGCAGGCCGCCATCAGCGCCGTCCTGCAGCGCGGCCTGCTGCCCGGCGCGGTCGCCGAGATCCCCGGCATGCGCAGCGCGCTCGTCTACGAGCCCTGCGACAAGGGCGGCCCCAGCGGTGACTTCTACGACCTGTTCCCGGCCGGCGACGGCCGCTGGTGCTTCGCCGTCGGCGACGTCCAGGGCAAGGGCCCCGAGGCGGCCGTCGTGATCGGCCTCGCCCGGCCCTGGCTGCGGCTGCTCGCCCGCGAGGGCTACCGCGTCGCCGACGTGCTCGACCGCCTGAACCAGCTCCTCCTGGACGACGCCACCGAGGCCGCCGACGCGGCCGCCCGCGCGCTGGTCGCCGCGGGCGGCCGGCCCGTGCCGCCCGGAGACGGCCCGCAGACCCGCTTCCTGTCCCTGCTCTACGGCGAGCTGACGCCCCACGCCGACGGTGTCCGCTGCACCCTCGCCTCCGCCGGGCACCCGCTGCCCCTGGTCCTGCGGCCGGACGGCGAGGTGCGCACCGCCGCCCGCCCGCAGACCCTGCTCGGCGTGGTCGAGGACGAGACGTACACCAGCGAGACCCTCGAGCTGCGGCCCGGCGACAGCCTGCTGTGCGTCACGGACGGGGTGACCGAGCGCCGCTCGGGCTCCTGCCAGTTCGACGACGGCGACGGGCTGGCGCGGGCCCTGTCCGGCTGCGCGGGCCTGAGCGCCGAGCTGATAGCGGAAAGGATCCGCCGCCTGGTGCACGACTTCGGCGGCGGCCTCCCGGAGGACGACCTCGCCCTGCTGGTGCTCCAGGCCGAGTGACGGCCGCGGAGTCCCCGGGGAGGGTGGCCGTGCGCTGCGGGGCCGGCGTGACCGGCGTGCCGCAGCTGGCCGGCGTGACGATCGTGCTGCATCTGGCCGGCGTGACCGGCATCTGGCCGGTGTGACGATCGTGGTGGACCGGGCGGCGGTGACGGGTGTGCACGCGGGGTGGGCGCTGCGGGGCGGGAGTGACCTCAGTGGTCCGCGGTGCGGGAGCGACCGCCGTGGTGGCCGGGCCGGGAGTGGACCCGGTGACCGTCGTCGTACGGGGCGGTGCTCGTACGGGACAATGGGGGACATGCCTTCCGCACTTCCCGACGGCGAGCCCGTCCCCGCCGACGGCGCGCTGCCCGCCGCCGCGCTCGCCGGGGCCGCCGACCGCCCCCTCGGGTTCTACCTGCACGTCCCGTACTGCGCGACCCGCTGCGGCTACTGCGACTTCAACACCTACACCGCGACCGAGCTGCGCGGCACGGGCGGGGTGCTCGCGTCCCGGGACAACTACGCGGACACGCTGACCGACGAGGTCCGCCTGGCCCGCAAGGTGCTGGGCGACGATCCGCGCGAGGTCCGCACGGTGTTCGTCGGCGGCGGCACACCGACGCTGCTGGCCGCGGACGACCTCGTGCGGATGCTGAGCGCGATCCGCGACGAGTTCGGTCTCGCGCCGGACGCGGAGATCACCACGGAGGCGAACCCGGAGTCGGTCGACCCGGCCTACCTCGCCACCCTGCGCGAGGGCGGCTTCAACCGGATCTCCTTCGGCATGCAGAGCGCGCGCCGGCATGTGCTGAGGGTGCTGGACCGCACGCACACCCCGGGCCGCCCCGAGGCGTGCGTGACGGAGGCGAGGTCGGCCGGCTTCCAGCACGTCAACCTCGACCTGATCTACGGCACGCCGGGGGAGAGCGACGACGACTGGCGGGCCTCCCTGGACGCGGCGATCGGTGCCGGTCCCGACCACGTCAGTGCCTACGCGCTGATCGTCGAGGAGGGCACCCAGCTCGCCCGCCGCATCCGCCGGGGCGAGGTCCCGATGACCGACGACGACGTCCACGCCGACCGCTACCTGATCGCCGAGGAGACCCTGTCGGCGGCGGGCTTCGACTGGTACGAGGTCTCCAACTGGGCCACCTCCGAGGCGGGCCGCTGCCTGCACAACGAGCTGTACTGGCGGGGTGCCGACTGGTGGGGCGCGGGTCCCGGCGCACACTCGCACGTCGGCGGGGTGCGCTGGTGGAACGTCAAGCACCCCGGTGCGTACGCGGCGGCGCTGGCGTCGGGGCGGTCGCCGGGTGCCGGCCGCGAGCTGCTGTCCGACGAGGACCGGCGGGTGGAGCGGATCCTGCTGGAGCTGCGGCTGCGGGAGGGCGTTCCGCTGTCGCTGCTGAAGGAGGCCGGTCTCACGGCGTCCCGGCGGGCGCTGGCGGACGGACTCCTCCAGGAGGGACCGTACGCGCGCGGCCACGCGGTGCTGACGCTGCGCGGCCGGCTGCTGGCGGACGCGGTGGTGCGGGACCTGGTGGACTGACG